>NZ_FONF01000002.1:0-377835 GCF_900112835.1 Marinobacter sp. DSM 26671
TCCCGAACCTTCTTGTTCAGGGCTTTCACCTCGGATGCGCTTACAACCTCATCACCGGATTCAATCGCGGACATGCCACCGTCTTTCATCAGCTTCTTCCAACGGAACAACAGACTTGCTGATATACCATGACGCCTGGCTACAAGCGATACCGACATGCCTGGCTGCTCACACTCTGCAACCATGAATGCTTTCTCCTGCGCGGAATACCGGCGACGGCGCTGCACTCCGGTTATGACTTCGATTCTCTCCACCTTGGACACTCCTTTGCACTAGGTCTATGCCTAGGCCTTTGCTTCTACCAAGGTGTCCGGTTTAAATGGGGGCTACTACATGTTCATAGCAGCGCTCCGTTAACGATCGCCCGCAGCTCCTGACGGATGGGGTAGGTGGACGACGGAATCAGTTGCGTCATGAAAATCATCACCAGTTCCTCAACGGGATCGACAAAAAAGTTGGTGCTCGCAAGGCCACCCCAACCGTACTCACCGACCGAGCCGTTGGTCTGGGATTTGGCGACGTCCGTTTTTACCGAAAAACCCAGACCAAAGCCAGTCCCGGCAAACGGTGTCTCGCTGAATGCACCGACAGACAGGCCCGGCAGGTCTTGATTGCCGGGCAGATGGTTACGACACATGAATTCCAGAGTTTTTCGACCAATAATCCGCCGCCCCCGGAACTCGCCACCCTGACACAGGGCCTGGGCGAAGTGGAAATAATCGTCGATGGTGGAAACCAGCCCGCCGCCGCCGGACATGAACTGAGGCTTGCGCCGGAAGGGAGACGTCTCGGGGTCATCCTGCAGCGTGAACTGATCACCGGCCTGGTACTGATAACAGGCAGCGAAGCGGTCAAGCTGATCATCCCGAACGTGGAAGCCGGTGTCACACATGTCCAGAGGCTCAAAAATATGCTCCCGCAGATACTCATCAAACGGCTTATCAGACAGCAACTGCACCAGATACCCCAGCACATCCGTGCTGACCGAATAGTTCCAGGCTGTGCCCGGGGAAAACTCCAGAGGCAGCTCTGCCAGGTGATCGACCAGGGCTTCCAGCGACATACTCCTGCTGCCATCCAGCTTGAGCTCGCGGTAGGCAGCGTCAACATTTGTGCGCTGCATGAACCCGTAAGTCAGGCCTGACATATGCGTGAACAGGTCGCGAATCGTCATGGTGCTGGATGCAGGCGTGGTCAGGAAGTTGGGATAAACCCCGCTTTTATAAATCCGCTGGTGTCTCCAGGCAGGAATATACTTGTGTACGGGATCATCCAGTAAAAACCGCCCCTGCTCATAAAGCTGCATCATGGCGATAGACGTAATCGGCTTGGTCATGGAATAGATGCGGAACACCGTATCCCGGCGGACCGGCTTGTTGCGTTCCACGTCCATCAGCCCCTGGGCTTTCACATAGGCAATCTCCCCTCGCCGGGCGACCAGCGTCAGCGCGCCGGGTAACTTCCCGGGCTGGAGATAGCAGCGGTCAAGGTGACGTTCTATGTTTGGAAGATGTTCCGTAGACAGGCCTGCCACCTGTGTGAGCTCCGTCATTGCACGGGTACCTCTTCAAGCGCCTCATCCCAGGCTGCCCTGCTCGCCGTGAAAATATGCGCCGTTGGCTTTATGGAGACGTCAGTGTCCAGACACCCTGCTGGAACCACAAGCAAACCTTCAAGCTGGGTGCCTGGCAGTGCGGAACCACACAGCTTACAAAAACTCTTGCTGTGGCGAGTACCCGGAAGCGTGTAGGACGTCACGGCATCCTCACCGGCCAACCACGTCAACTTGCCGGTTTGTGAAAACAGATTTGCTGCATGCGCAGACCCCGTATCCTTTTGGCAGTGCTGGCAATGGCACAGGTAAAAGCTCTCGAAATCGCCTTCAATCCCAAATGTCACGGTGCCGCAAAGGCAGGAACCAGAATGAACAGTCATCGGTGTTTCTCTATCGTTGTTACCGAATAGCCAGGACATCCTCGATATCTACCGGCCTTGAGAGTACGGATTTATACCAGATAAGGTCTTTCTTCAGCATCAAGGGAAGCTCAAGGCCGAGTAAATGCACGGTCTCGTATCGAGAAAAATCGATGTTTAGCGCAACCCACGCTCTATTCTGCGCATCGAAGATTTGTGCACCGTCAGCTTTACCTACCTCCACTTTGACGCCCTCATATTTGAACTGGACGTAAGTCAGATTCCAGCCCTCCTCCTGGCGGTGGGCAGCCGCTTTGGATATAAACGGCTGCCCTGCTTGGACCACAGACAAAAAGTGCTCCCCAGGGACAAAGAGATCAATGTCATGCAGATCGCGTTGGGAGCCATATGCCCTTACGGCGAGCCCGCCACAAACCAGGAAGGGAATATTCCTGTCTCTCAGTAGCGACGCAATCCACTTGGCGGCTGATTGATGCACGCTCTCTCCTTTCGTGATTAAAGCTGGACGATTGCCCTGGTGGGTAGGATGCTTCGATTCCGCCCAACGCATCTGATAGTGTAATCGACCTTTCAGTAACCGTTCATTGGAACTCTGGCATGGCCCCCTCCAAGCAGCACCCATGGCTTCCGCTACTCATATTCCTGGGCGCGGCCTTTACCTTCAGTGTGACCATGATCGGCACCACCATGCCGACACCGCTCTACCCTATCTACCAGGACAGGTTCGGCTTTTCCGATCTGATGATCACCATCATCTTTGCCGCCTATGCCTTTGGTGTGATCGCCGCACTGGTCATGACGGGGCGCTGGTCTGATCAGATAGGCCGGCGGCCAATGCTGTTCGCGGGCCTGGCTTGTTCCATTATCAGCGACCTGGTGTTCTGGCAGGCCAATGGGCTGGGAATGATACTCACCGGCCGGGTGCTGTCCGGTCTGTCTGCGGGGATCTTTACCGGCACGGCCACCGTGGCCGTGCTTGAATTGGCACCACCCCACTGGCGGGACAAGGCAACCTTCTTTGCTACGGCGGCCAACATGGGCGGGCTTGGCCTCGGCCCAATGCTTGCCGGCGCCCTCTCCGAGTATCTGCCGTGGCCACTGCACCTGACCTTTCTGGTGCACTCCGCCATGGCCCTGCTGGCCGTGTGCTGCGTCTGGGCAGCCCCGGAGACCGTCTCGAAACCCGCTCGCCCAAAACTGACCGTCCAGCGCCTGAGCGTGCCACCGGAAGTTCGCGGTGTATTCATTCCCGCCGCCATTGCCGGATTTGCGGGCTTCGCCATGTGCGGGTTCTTCACCTCCATCGCCCCGGCGATGATGGGTAAGGTGCTGGGCTATGACAACCGGTTGCTGATCGGTGTTGTTGCCGGCAGTATTTTCATCGCCTCAACCCTGGGCCAGTTCCTGCAAGGTGCCCTGCCGCTGCGGCTGCGCCTTCCTCTGGGCTGTGTGTCTCTGATGCTCGGGGTAATTCCGATAGCAATGGGCATCTATACCCAATCCCTCGCACTATTCATAACCGGCGCCGTGATTGCCGGCATGGGCCAGGGTATTTCATTCCGGGCCGGCATGGGCGCCATCGCCTCGGCCAGCCCGATTGCGGAGAAGGCCGCCGTAACGTCCGCCTTCTTTGTTGTGGCCTATATCGCGATCTCGGTGCCGGTGATCGGCCTGGGCGTGATGGCAACCGTGACCAGCCTGACCACAACCGGAATCAGTTTCGCCGCTGTTATGGGGTCACTGGCGGCGCTGGCATTGGTACTGTTGATTCGGCGGGAACGGGTAGAGGCGTGATGAGGCCGGCAAACGGCCGCGTACTACTGCGACTGGTTATGAATTGGCGCTGCAACCACCGGCCCTAAGCACACGTTTGGTTGACGCCGGATATTTACCAAGCAGTGACGCAGGGCGAATCGGACGGGGCGAGAAATTACCACCACAGTTGGGGCATTGGTTATCCAAAATACCCGAGGCGCACGATTGGCAGAACGTGCATTCGAATGTGCAGATGACAGCCTCACTGGAGTCCGGTGGCAAATCCTTGTTGCAGCACTCGCAATTGGGTCTTAATTCGAGCATCGAGTTCTCCCTGCTGATTCATCACGCCGCCAGCATGCGCGGCTTTGTCGTGCAGTGATGAGAAACTATATCTGATCTAGCGCTCCCCGACCCATTTCCCGTCAATATTAATAATCTTGCACGGATATTCAGCTTCGTGTTTTTTGTTATTTTTCTGACAATCTATCAACGAGTTCTCTATCGCGTACTTGATTGAGGTTCTATTTGACTTCCAAGACCAGGCTCCCACATCTGATTGAGCAAAAGCCTTGTGCTCGGTGGCATGGACATATCCCTCGCGGTATGACTTCAGCGCCTGATTCGTCATGAGTGAAGCCTCACCAACGGCCTTTTTTTCAAAAGACGACTCGACGATTTCGCCTGTGCCTGGTGCTGCAGGGATGGGTTGTTCATAGGTTGCACATCCAACCAGCAGAGGAATAAATACGATGAAGATTCCCGCTCTCAAAACTGACTCCTTGATTGATGCTCGCGCCGAGCAAGGCGCTCGATGTCACTTGCGAAAAAAGCCGCATGCCAGCTTTCTCGTAAACGTTTCAGATCTTCTTGATGCATGGACTTATCCCTGTCTTTGAAAATTAACGCCGAAGCACAGCGGCGCCACGACAGTGGCGCCCGGCGGACATCGGCCGCGAACTGCTGCGCCTTGTTATAAGCTCTATACTACTGAATTGAAACAATAATTTTATTTCTCACAAGCTCAACCGAATCCCTATTGTAGCCAGCAACCGCAACCATGAGTTTGCTTTGGTTAGGTGATAATTCTATGCATTTAACTACAACACGGTTCGACTTTACGTTCCCGTATATTCCGTACTCATTCTCAACCTGATTCTCTAGCCCCAGGACTTGCAGGGCATATGAGCTTTGTATTTCGCAAGCCTCTTTGGATTTGCTCAGGTCTTTAAACGATGACCAAAGCTCAGGCGGTTTTTCCTCAGCGAGAGCTGATCCTGATAATAAAAGTAAAAGAATTAAAACTGCCCTGTTGATCATGCCGATTTCCCTAATGCTTAACGCCGTGCGCAGCGGCCGGTTTGTGGAGCGCAGCGGAACAAAACGGTCCGACTGGCGCTACTGGTTAGCTATGCTCAACCTATTGCAAAGCACTAAGGATTTTGGCGTATTCCCGCTCTTCATGACGCTGACTCAGAATCAGATGAATAGCTTGCCGGATTAGAACAAACTTTGCTTTACACTCCTCTTCGGATAGCTCGTGAATCCCCTTGCTCAAAATGCCGTACATGTGAGCTGATCGAACTAGCCGAGAAGGTAAGTGGCCTGAAAGAAGCTTTATTTTATCGACCATTTTGGAACGGTCGTACACTTCTTCGTCCAGCTCTCCAGCCTCTTTGGCCACTTGCCGAGCTTCCTCTACAAGCTGCTCAAAAATTCGTCGAAGATAGACAAAAGCACCAATACCCACGCCATGAGAATACAAACCAATTGCGGTTCCTAACTCTCTGCGGAAGTGTGTTGATAGTTCTTTGTGTGCTTCATCTAGCGCGCCAAAATCCATATCAGCCTTGGATGGGAATTGGCCGACTTTTGTCAGGTCACTGCTAGAGCGGTAGAAGAGAACGTAAAGATCGTGGTCACATTTCCCTAGAGGGCGGTCCGAGTCTTGGCGAACACATTTGCCGTGTACCGTAATAAGCCCAAATTTAGTAATCTTTTTGGTTTCTTCATCGGCTAGGTAGTAATCAGGCCCCTGTATCTTGAAAACACTCTGACACTTACAGTTTGGGCAGTACGCATCTACTGAGCCTGTCCTCACCAACTTGGAAACGTCTTCATCACTGACATCGGACAGGTCGTACTCACTATATAGCGAGTCCTCAACCAAAACCTTCTGATTATCCGAAAATTCCATACTTGTCAGAACTCCCTTGAAAGCTAACGTTTTGCTCAGCGGCAATTTAAAGTGGTACGTTTTTGCGAATGCAAAACAAGTGCCGCTTTAAATTGTCCGCTGGAGCTATTTGTTAGCAGCTTTTTGTTCTTTGTAAGTAATATAAATATGTATTAAGCCCATACCTCCGTGACCAATCACATAGACTTCTATTAATCCGGTAAATATTTCGTGAAATTCCTTGGCATCACTAGCTTGCGTAGGATTGTACGACCATAATATAAACCAAGTCGCGCCCGATAATACAACTAATAATAACGCACCTATACCGAGCCCTTGAATTACAGCTGCGAGTCCTTTTGGTGATGCATCTGGAATTTGTAATGATTTCAATTTTCTTAGATCTGATGTTATTTGAGTAATGTCACCTGATAGGTAAGGATAAAAATATGATAATCCATGTTTCGATAGTTCAATCATTGTAAATGCAAGAGCAAGCACTACAAGCAACAAGCCTATGCTTATATGTGCCCACGTACTATAATTTTCAATTAAATTTTGGCCTATTACTCCTTCATCGTTAATTTCAATAAAGTTACTCAAGATTATTTGGAGTAATACCAAGAGCAGTATTGAATAGTGCAGATAACGTATTAATGGTGTGAGCTTTACCGTAAAATAGTTCCGAATTGTTTTAAGCATATCAATCGCCTTAGCTTTTCTTTAAATAAAAATGTCTCTGAATATTTTACTGCTAACAGCTGTATTAGCTGTATCTAAAAACATGAGTGCTAATACCAAATTCGGCATTATGCTATCACGCCAAATATTCGACCTACTCCTGCTGTTAGTGCCATTGCGAGCGTACCCCAGAACGTAACTCTGATAGCACCGACAGTTATTGGTGCGCCACCTGCACGCGCCGCAATACCGCCAAGAAGGGCAAGAAAAAGCAGAGAGGATACTGCAACAAGAAGAATGAGTAAGTTAACTGGTACAACCCAAGCAATCACCAATGGAAGTGCAGCACCAATTGTGAAGGTGCCTGCTGAAGAAAATGCGGCTTGAACTGGCCGAGCATTCCCATTCTCTGAGATGCCTATTTCATCTCTAGCATGCGCTCCTAGAGCGTCATGCTCCATAAGCTGGTCAGCTACTTGCTGTGCTAGTAATGGATCAACACCTCTTCCTTCATATATTTTCGCAAGTTCATTTTTTTCAAACTCAAAATCTTCTTCTAAGGATTTCTTCTCAAGTGTGAGATCTGCATTTTCAGTATCTGACTGAGAGCTGACAGATACATACTCTCCTGCAGCCATAGACATAGCACCTGCCACTAAACCAGCAACACCAGCTAGAAGAATACTATCATGGGTAGTACTTGCAGCTGCAACACCAATAATAAGACTCGCAGTTGAAACTATTCCGTCATTTGCGCCAAGTACTGCTGCACGTAACCACCCTACACGATGTGATCTATGGATTTCTTTATGGCTCATATTATTTCCCAATGATTGTATTGCAGCTAACAGCTAATTATACGAACGCGTTCGTATATCACCCGTTCGTAAAACTCCATTCAAACGCGCTCAAGAAAAATCGGATTTCTCTCGTAAAAACAGCATCTTGAACACCAATTACCATGGTTACCGACGGAGTTATACGCCCTCTTTTGAGCCACTCCAGCTCCTACCGAGGGCGTATAACTCCACCCAGTCTTTTCCATCTTTCCAACCCTATCAGATAGTTACCGACATTTCTCATTTGGCATCTGGAGTTTTGCGAACGCATGCGTATAACTCCAGCACCCGGCGCCTCGACACTACCCTCTCACTTGCATACCTGAGATACTCACCTAGATCCACCAAACAGGATGTACCGGTCGTCTCCATACGCCGGGCGGTGGGCAAGGCTGCTCCCCTTTCGACAGGCGGGGCACAGGGAAACAACACGACAGGAGGTCACTCCCATGAAACGCATTGCTGTCTGCTTCGATGGCACCTGGAATCGCCCGGAAGAAATCCTGGGTGAGGACTTTCCCACCAACGTTCTGCAATTTGCCCGCGCCATCCGGCCTACCGACGGTAACGGGGTGGAGCAGGTGGTGTTCTACGACTGGGGCATTGGCTCCTACCACGATTCACTCCGCGCCGGCGCCACCGGTTACGGGCTGGAGAAGAACGTGATGGACGGCTACCGGTTTCTGGTGCACAACTACGAGCCCGGCGACGAGATTTTCCTGTTCGGGTTCAGCCGCGGTGCCTACACGGCCCGAAGTCTTTGCGGAATGATCAACAACTGCAGCATTCTGCGAAAAGAACACGGCAGCCGGATCGAGGAGGCCTTCAAGCTCTACAAAACCAAGAAGCACAAAGCCAACGGCGACCACTCCATGACCTGGAAGGCGAAATATTCGCTGGAACAGCGCACGCCGATCCGGTTTGTCGGGGTGTGGGATACCGTGGGCGCCCTGGGCCTGCCATTCACTTTTTTCGGCCTGATCAAGGATCGGGACCTGTTCTACGATTGTAAGATCGGCAGCAACATTCGCGTCGCCCGCCACGCGCTTTCGCTAGACGAGCAGCGGGAGGATTTCGAACCCACGCTCTGGGACCCGCGAGACGGCACCGATCTGGCCCAGGTCTGGTTTGCCGGGGTGCACTCGGACGTCGGCGGCGGTTACGAGCCAGACAAACAGGGCCGCACCCTGGCGGATATCCCCCTGCTGTGGTTGAAAGAGGAAGCGCAAAAACACGCCCTGGTGTTCAACGATTCCCTGCCCGCCGTAACCCACGCCAACGCCGATCAGCACAATGAGTACAAGGGCAAGTACAAGTTGCTGGGCAAGCTGGTACGCGAGATTCCGCCGCCTGAGACCAACCGCACCTGGGTGCATCCCAGCGTGAAAGAGCGCTATGCTGGCGGCTACCGTAGCGAGCCGATCGAGCAGTACAACAAGCTCCACGGCCAATGGCCACCGCTCTGGCCGGGATGAGTCCGCGCGTTATCGGCCTGGTTTTTGATAGACTCCGCAGCCACAGAGTACCGTTCGGTCGTGCCGGGCGGTTGTTCACCAATGGGGGCTGTAAGTTGTGAAGAGCTGGATTTTTCTGGGCGTTGCCATCGTAGCGGAAGTGATAGCCACCACCGGCCTGAAAGCCAGTGAAGGGTTCACCAAACTCTGGCCCAGCCTGCTGGTGATTGCCGGCTATACAATTGCCTTTTACTTCCTCTCGCTGACCCTGAAGGAAATTCCCGTAGGCGTGGCCTATGCCATCTGGGCGGGGATGGGCGTTGTGCTGGTGGCACTGATCGGCTGGCTGATTTACGGGCAGGCTCTGGATGCCGCCACTTTGATTGGTATGGCGCTGATCATCACCGGGGTTGCAGTGATCAATCTGTTTTCCAAATCAGTCGCTCACTAACCAAGCAATAAAACCGGAGCACCCATGCATCTCCCCTTTTGGCTGACCACTACCCTGCTCTTTCCGGTGCTACTCTACCAGGGCAAACAGGCGCGCCGCACAACGCCCAGGTTGCCGGAGGCCGGAGGCGCTCCGTGCGGCCAATATGGCGAAGGCACTCCCGCCAGGCGAGTTCTTGTGATTGGCGAATCCACGGCGGCCGGCGTGGGTGTTGAAACCCACGATCAGGGCCTGGCCAGCCAATTGGCAAAGGAGATTCACGAGCGCACCGACCAGACCATTGCCTGGCATACCTTCGGGGTCAACGGCATAAGGCTTGGAGCGTTGATTCAAAAGCTTGAAACCGCCGAGTTGCCAGAGGCAGATGTGGTGCTGTTGAGCATGGGGGTGAACGACACCACGGGCTTCACGCCCCGCTTTCGTTTCCGCCAGCAGTTGCGGGCATTGCGCCAATTGCTGGCGCCACGGTATTCAGGGCCTATTCTGCTTCTGAGCGTGCCGCCGATGCATCTGTTCACGGCGCTGCCCTCGCCGCTTCGGCATGTGATGGGGTGGCGGGCCCGGCAGCTGGATAACCTCTATATCCGGCTGGCGCGCCAGCTTCCCGGAGACTTCCGTTACGTGAACTACCCGGTGGTCACCGATCCTGAGCTTCTGGCCAGGGATGGCTATCACCCCGGCCAGAAGGGATACCGCTATATTGCCGAGGCACTGGCAGACAGGGTCAGCCCCACCAACCGGCCAGGCTAACCCTTCCTTCCTGCCTCACGGCGCCAGCTTGCGCTTCAGCGCCTTGGAAACCGAAAGCGGCAGGCTGGGCAATGAGCGCAGCATCCACGGCAGTATCCTGCGCTTGACCCCGCTCAGGGATTCCGGGATCACGGCTTCAATGAGGTGTGGTCCCGGCATTCTCTGGGCGTATTCCAGGGCTTTTGCCATTTCCTCGGCGGTGTGCACCCGCACAGCGTGAACGCCCATGCCGTTGGCCATTTCCGCGAAGTTGATCACCGGGCCGCGCAGGTCCAGCTGGGATTTGGCTTTCTCCCCGGCTTCTTCCGCACCTACCCGCTCCAGTTCGATGTTGAGCACGGAGTAAGAGGCGTTGTTGAAGATGATGGAGGTTACGTTCAGCTGTTCCCGGGCCATGGTCCACAGGGCCTGAATGGTGTACATGGCAGTGCCATCACCGATCAGTGCGATAACCGGCCGGTCCGGGCAGGCCACGGCGGCACCCACGGCATTGGGCAGGCCCTGGCCGATGGCGCCACCGGTGAGGGTGATCATGTCGTGGCGGGGCGCGCCGGCGGTCATTACCGAGAGCATCAGGCTGGAGGTGATGCCCTCGTCCACGATGATGGCGTTCTCGGGCATCAGTTCACCCACCGCTTTGCAGACTTTCTCGGCGGTGAGCTTGCCCCGTGGCCGGCCCGGCCGTTTCGCTGGTTGCAGCTTCGGTTCGGCCTGGCTGGCGCCAACGGCGTCGTTGAGCTTGTTCAGGCTGGCCAGGATGTCCTGGTCGGGCGCCACCAGGGTATGTACCTGGCAGGTGTCCGGCACCAGGTAGCTCTTCTTGCCGGGATAGGCGAAGAAGGAGACCGGCGCCTTGGCGTCCACCAGAATCAGTTGTTCCACGTCCGTCAGTTGCACCGTAGCCAGTTCGGCCAGGTAGGCCAGGCGTTCGATGTAAGGCAGGCCGGCGCCCCGCTCAATGCGGGTTGGGAAGGTTTCCGCCAGCAGGGTCACGCCACTGTGTGCGGCCAGTTTGGCGGCCGCCAGCATGCTCGGTTCGCGCAGGGAATGGCCACCCATCAGCAGGGCGGTTTTCTTGCCGGAACGGATGGCCTTGGCAATGGCTTCAACTGTGGCATCGTCTGCCGGCTCGGGCGTCGGCGGTGCCACAGGCGCGCTTGGCACACCGCCCTCACCCCAGGACACATCCGCCGGCAATATCAGCGTGGCAACCTGCCCGGGCGCGCTGCGGGCAGCGGCAATGGCTTCGGCGGCATCCTGGCACAACGTTTCGGTACTCTTGGCCGTGCGTACAAACCCCGGGGACACGTTGCGGGCAACGGTCTCGATATCAGACTGCAGCTGGGCATCGTATTTCACGTGGTAGGTGGCGTGGTCGCCAACAATGTTCAGCACCGGCACCTTGCCCTTGCGGGCGTTGTGCAGGTTGGCCAGGCCGTTGCCCAGCCCGCAGCCCAGGTGCAACAGGGTGGCGGCGGGTTTGTCGGCCATGCGGGCGTAGCCGTCAGCGGCGCCGGTGGCCACACCCTCGAACAGGGCAAGAACCGCCCGCATTTTGGGCTCGTCATCCAGGGCGGCCACAAAGTGCATTTCGCTGGTACCGGGGTTGCTGAAGCAGACCTCAACACCGGCATCCACCAGGGTTTTCATCAGGGCTTGTGCGCCGTTTGTCATTGTTGTTCTCCAAGCTTTCCGGGTTCAGGGTTTGAGTTTCTATCCAGTTGGTCTGTGCCGATGTCGGCAATTCGGGTAACGCCGGTGAGGGTCATGGCCAGGCGCAGCTCCTGCTGCAGACTGGCCAGCAGGTTTTTCAGCCCGGCCTCACCGCCGCCGGCCAGAGCCCAGGCCCAGGGGCGGCCGATCATCACGCCCCGGGCACCGAGAGCCAGGGCCCGGAAAATATCCACGCCACTGCGAATACCGCCATCCACGAGCAGTTCGGTTTCTGATCCCACAGCGGCCACAATTTCCGGCAGTTTGCTTGCGCCGGAGGCGACGCCGTCCAGCTGACGGCCGCCGTGGTTAGAGACGATGATGCCGTCTGCCCCCACGTTCACCGCCTGGCGAGCGTCTTCCCCATCCAGTATGCCTTTCAGCAGCAGGGTACCTTTCCAGTGGCGGCGCAGCCATTCAATGTCGGCCCAGGTCACGGTGGGATCAAACTGGGCATCAATCCAGGCCTTGAACGCGTCGAGATCCCCGGCATTCGGCACCACGTCACTGAGGTTGCCAAAGTTCAGGGGGCCGCCGCGCACGGCCACATCCCAGAGCCAGCCCGGGCGGGATAGCAGTTGAACGGCCTTCAGGGCCTTCGCGCGGGCGCCGGAGCTGGAGAGGCCATTGCGGAAGTCGCGATGGCGCATGCCCGGTTGCGGCAGGTCGACGGTAAACACCAGTGTGCGGCAGCCGGCAGCCCAGGCTTTATCCAGCAGGGCTTCGATGCGGGCCCGGTCACGAATCATGTAGAGCTGGAACCAGGCCGCCCTGGAAACGGAGGTCTGCACTTCTTCCACCGGGCAGATGCCCACGGTGGAGAGGGTAAACGGGATGCCGGCTGCTTCTGCGCTGCGGGCCGCCTGCACTTCACCACGCCGGGCCATCATGCCGGCCAGCCCGAGCGGCGCGAGCACCACGGGCATGTCACAGGTCTCGCCGGCCAGGGTGCTTGTGGTATCCACCTGATCGACATCAATCAATACCCGCTGGCGCAGCTTTATGCCGTCCCATTCAGTTTCATTGGCCCGGAGGGTCTGTTCGTCTGTTGCGCCGCCGTCCAGGTAATCAAACAGGAACCGGGGCAACCGGGCGCGGGCCCTTGCACGGTAGTCTTCAGCGGTGGCCGGGTAGCTTAGCTTCAGCGTCATGGCGGTTAGCCCCCCGCCACAATGGAGCGCACCGCTGCCCGGGCCGTCATGATGCATCCCGGCAGGAAGGTACCTTCCAGGGAGCGCTTGCCGTTGGCACCACCGCCACCAAAGCCTGCAGCCTCGCCCACACAGTAGAGACCTTCAACGGGTGCGCCCTGGGCGGTGAGGACGCGGCTCTGCAGATCAGTTTGCAGGCCACCCAGGCTCTTGCGGGTAATCAGCTGCATTCGGATGGCGATAAAGGGGCCGGCGCCGGATTTCTGCAACGGGGCCGGCTTGCAGGTGCGCAGGCGATCCGGCTTCCATTCCCGGGCATGCTGGATCATCCGGATCTGGGGGTCGTCGTGGAGGCTGGTGCCTGCCGCGAAGTTGGCATCAAAGGCATCCGCGGTAGCCTTGAGTGTTGCCGGGTTGATGTCGTTGGAGCAGGTCAGCGCGTTCATCTTGCCGGCCAGATCCGTCAGGCTGTCGGCCACCAGGAAGGCCCGGCTTTCATGCCGCATCTGCCGAATCAGGGCGTGGTTGCCCAGCAACAGCTCTTTCACAAACTGGGGGAACTGTTTATCCCGGATGCGGGCATTATGCTCGGCGCCCGAGATGGCAAATTCCTTGGCGGCGATGCGCCAGTTAAGCAGGTGCCAGGTCCAGGGCTTTTCCTGCTCGGCCACGCGCTGGCACAGCCAGTGGGTATCGAAGCCGGTCACCAGGGGTTCCGGGCCAATCCGTTCGCCCCGATGGTTCAACCACAGGGCGGATTTACAGGGAATGGTGGACAGGCCGTGGCCCGGAAAGTGGGGGTACGGATGCGGAAAACCGGCCGCGTAATTCCACATTTCGCCAGCGTGGGTAATCCGGCCTCCGAGGGTGTCGGCCACCCAGTGATGCATGCGGCCATCGGCATAGGGGTGGGCCCCATTCAACATGCGGGTGGGCTGCGGGCGATCCACCGGCCAGTTGGCGCGGCATTCCTTGTGGCTGCCGTTGATGCCGCCAGTGGCCAGAACCACGGCCGACGCCGCGAAGCGGACTTCCTCACCGGTGGCTTCGTTGATGGCCAGGGCGCCGCTGACCTTTCCCGCTTCGTGGTCCAGTTCGGTAATGCGATGCTGGTGCAGCAGCGTGAGCTTGCCGCTGGTGTTCTCCCGGTGCAGCGCGGTCATCAGGCAGCGGACCAGTTCCCGGGCGGTGCCCCACACCACATGGTAACGGGGCAAACGATTACCATCGCCGAAACGGCCGCGCTCAACCCAGTTCACGGCGGGCAGGAACTTGATGCCTTCGTTGCTGAGCCAGTCGTAGACCTCGGAGCGTGAATGCTCCACGTAGTAACGGGCCCATTGCAGGGGCAATTCATCGTCGGGGGCCAGCTCGCCAAAGCTGAGCCAGTCTTCCAGGGCAATCTCCGGTGTGTCGGCAATTTTCATGCGCTTCTGCAGCGGCGTACCCACCAGCATCATGCCACCAAAGGCCCAAAGCGCCAGGCCACCCATCCGTTCTTCGGTGTCCCGGTCTGCCAGGGTTACGGACTTGCCGGCGCGCAATCCTTCCAGAGCGGCGACAATACCGGCCAGCCCGCCGCCGACCACCAGAATGTCTGAGGAAATCACCTTGGCCATATCGCATCCGACCCGATCGCAATGAGTTGTCAGCTTTAAAGATATACCGGTACCATGGCTTTAAAATTGACTTCAGAGGCCAACAAAATTGACGTTAGAGGCCACGGTTTCCATTGGATGGGTTAACACCGTCATCGGTGCTGCCGAGAGACTGTCTTTAAACGCCAACCAACTGCTGGCAGAAGCCGGCATTCCGGAAGCCGCCTGCGAACTGGAGCGCTGGCCGATCGACGATATTACCCGACTCTGGCACGCCGCCGAACGCTGCACCGGCGACCCGGGCTTTGGTTTGAAGGTGGGAGCGGAGTTCTCCCCGATGAGCATCAGTGGCGTGGGTTTTGCGCTGCAATCTGCCGCAACCCTGCGGGAGGCCATTGTGATGGTGCAGCGTTTCCAGCGGCTGATCTCCGATGGCGGGCGGTTCCAGATTGTTGCCGGCAACACAGCCACCTGGCTGGTTTACCATCCCAGGCAGGGCCGGCTGGCCTTCAGCCCGCACCAGATCGAAGCGGTGCTGGCGTCGGTGGTGGGGTTCGGAAGCTGGGTTACCGGCACCCGGATGCAACCATCCCGGGTGCAGTTCAGCCAGCCCCGGTTGGGGCCGTTGGCCGGTTACCAGACCGTATTCAATTGCCCGGTGGAGTTCGAGCAGGCGTTCAGCGGTGTTCAGATCGACAACGCCGTTCTGGACCAGCCCCTGCCCCAGGCGGACCCCCAGCTTGCCCAGGTGCACGAGCGCTACACCAATGCCCGCCTTGCCGCCCTCTCCATCAACAGTGCCTCAGTGCCAGAAATACGAAGATGGCTCACTGCCCGGATAGGCCCGGTTCTGCCCCGCCGGGCAGACGCAGCCGAAGCCCTGGGCATCAGCGAACGCAGCCTGGCCCGGCGGCTCCGGGAACAGGGCCAGACCTTTGACGGGCTGGTCGACGACGTGCGCCGTGAAAAAGCCCTGCAGGCGGTCGTTGATTTCAGCGCTTCCCTACCTGAAATCGCCGAAGCGCTCGGGTTTGCCGAGGTAAGCACGTTTTACAGGGCATTCCGGCGTTGGACGGGCATGCCACCGGTGCGGTGGCGCAAGCAGGAAAACCTGACTTCGTAATTCTTCTTCGGCCGGCGCAAATGGTCACTAAGGTGTCACGTCACTGACACTGCATTGTCACCTCTCAGGATTAGCGTTGCATTGTAAGTCGCAATCAAGCGAGCTTATTCATTGCAAAAGGTGATCCAATGACGCCTGCTTCATACCCCGACATGATGCTTCGCATTGAGGACATGGGGGTGACTTACCCCGGCAATGTCCTTGCTCTACGGCCAACCACCGTTGATTTCAACAAGGGCGAATTTACGGTCCTGCTCGGCCTTTCCGGTGCGGGCAAATCCACGCTTCTGAGGTCACTCAACCACCTGGTGCAGCCAACGGCTGGCAAGGTCGTTTCGGCGGAATTTGGTGACCTTGATAACCGCAGAACCGTTCGGCTGCACCGAAGCCGCACTGCCATGGTGTTCCAGCACCATCAGTTAATTGAGCGCCACACTGCACTCCAGAACGTACTGACGGGCAGGCTTGCCTATCACAGCACCTGGCGCAGCCTGTTACCAATGCCCAGGCGCGATCTTGAACTTGCCCTTCACTGCCTTGAACGCGTTGGACTTGCCGACAAAGCCCTGGCCAGGATTGACCAGCTGTCTGGAGGCCAGCAACAACGAGTTGGCATCGCGCGCGCACTTGCACAACAGCCCTCAATGATCCTCGCGGATGAACCCGTTGCCAGTCTGGATCCGGCGACGTCGGAAAAGGTACTGGGGTTACTGCGCGATATCTGCCAGGAAGACGGTATTACCGCTGTTATTTCACTGCATCAGCTGGAATACGCCCAACGCTTTGCAGACCGAATCATCGGCCTGGCGAATGCCAGGATTGTGTTCGATGCACCACCTGCAGACTTGAAGCAACACCACCTGAATGAGATCTACCACGGAAACTACGAAACCAAACCCCGAACCGTCCCGGTTCCCGCCACCAAACCCGTTAACCCCCAACCGAAGAAACTGGAGATAGCCCGATGAAAGCGTTAATGAACCTCTTGATAGCACTCTGCCTGGTGACAGGATTGAATTCGCAGGCACTCGCAGCGGATCCAGACCCTGATCTTCTGAAAGTTGCTCTCCTGCCCGATGAAAACGCCTCTGAACTGATCAAACGCAATCAACCACTAAAAGACTATCTGGAAAGCACGCTTGGCAAGGAAGTTGAGCTGATCGTGACTACCGATTATTCATCAATGATTGAAGCCATGCGCTTCGGACGTATCGACCTGGCCTACTTCGGCCCTCTGTCCTACGTGATGGCCAAGAGCAAGAGCGACATCGAACCCTTTGCAGCCATGATTGTGGACGGCAAGCCAACGTACCGCTCCATCATCATTGCCAACGCAGACGCCGGGGTTGAATCCTATGCTGACATCAAGGGCAAGAAGATGGCCTACGGTGATCGGGCCTCTACATCGAGCCACCTGATTCCCAAAACTGTCCTGATGGAATCTGCGGGCCTGGAAGCCGGCCGTGACTATGAGGCACATTTCGTAGGGTCCCACGACTCTGTGGCAGTGAATGTGGCAAATGGCAACGCAGAAGCCGGCGGCCTGTCCGAGGTAATTTTCCAGCATGTGATGGATCGTGGCCTGATTGACCGCAATAACGTGAAGGTTCTCGGATATAGCGGCGAATTCCCCCAGTATCCCTGGGCCATGCGCTCAAATCTCGCCCCGGAGCTGAAAGAAAAGGTTCGAAATGCCTTCATCAGCATCGACGACAAGGAAATCCTGAGCAACCTCAAGGCTGAAGGCTTTGCTGCTATCTCCGATTCGGATTACGACGTAATCCGGCGCATGGGCAGCCTCCTGAACCTCGACTTTGCCAAGATGTGAGGAAATCCATGAGTTATACCCCGACGGAACCGGCGACTCTGTCGCCGGCTCCGTCAGCTCCGGTGCTGGATGAGCATGCCCGGGGCTGGCGGAAAAAACTCCTGCAGACAGGTCTGGTCCTTGCGGTGATTCTCATTGCCAGCTGGTACGTGGGCCTGCTCGATTTCAAAACCCTGGCCAATGGCATGCCAGCGATTGGCGTCCTGTTGGGTGAATCTCTGCCGCCCGACTTTACCAATGTCATGAACTGGGTTTCGCCACTTGTCGACACCCTCGCCATGAGCATTGCCGGCACTGCAATTGCGGTTGCCGCTTCGGTACCACTGGCTTTCCTTGCTGCACGGAATACGTCGCCACACCCGGCTGTTTTCCACATAACACGCACCATTCTGAATGGCCTGCGGTCAGTTCCCGAACTGATCATGGGGATTATCTTCGTCGCTGCCGTCGGCTTTGGCGCGCTACCGGGCGTTCTTGCCCTCGGCCTTCACTCTATTGGGATGGTCGGCAAATTCTTTGCAGAAGCCATTGAACATGTGGACGAAGCCCCGGTGGAAGCAGCCGATGCCGCCGGAGCGACTCGCCTACAGGTTCTCTGGCACGCAGTTCTGCCCCAGGTTCTGCCGCAGTTCGCAGATGTATCCATCTACCGCTGGGAGTACAACTTCCGCGCCTCGACCGTTATGGGCATGGTGGGAGCAGGGGGTATCGGTTTCGAACTCATGGGCTCACTGCGCATCATGCAGTACCAGGAAGTCAGTGCCATCCTGATTGTTATCCTCCTGATGGTCACGATTGTCGACAGCCTGAGCGGCTTCCTCCGTAAGAAATTCAAGTAAGGAAAACGAATGAAACCAAGAGTTGTGATAACTCACCGGGTACACGATGAAGTCCTGGCTGCCCTCGAACCACATTGTGAGCTTGTAACCAATCAGTCAAACCGCACGCTCCCGCCAGATTCGGTGAAGGCCAGGGTAGCCACAGCCGATGCCGTGATGGCCTTCATGCCGGACAGGATCGGCGATGAGTTTCTGGCGGATTGCCCGAACCTGAAGATCGTGGGCGCAGCCCTGAAAGGTTACGACAACTTCGATGTGGACGCCTGCACTCGCCATGGGGTGTGGCTTTCATTCGTGCCGGATCTTTTAACCGTACCCACCGCAGAACTGACCATCGGACTCACCGTTGGCCTTACCCGGCAGGTAAAGGCAGCGGACGAATTTGTTCGTTCCGGAGAGTTCAGAGGGTGGCAGCCGAAGTTCTATGGGCTGGGAATTGAGGGCGCTACCATTGGCATTGTTGGAATGGGTGCCATTGGCAAGGCCATAGCTGTCCGTCTGCAGGGATGGGGTGCGAACCTGCTCTACTCAGAGCCCGAGGGCTTGCCCTCTGATGAAGAGAGGAATTTGGGGCTGGCGCATACAGGACTGGAAGAGCTTCTCGCCCAATCCGATATCGTAATACTGGCGCTGGCACTGAACGAGCATACCTTTCACACCATAAACCCTATACGCCTGGCACTGATGAAGCGGGGTGCCTATCTGATCAACCCATGCAGGGGTTCTGTGGTCGATGAGAACGCCGTACTGGCGGCACTGGCCTCCGGACAGTTGGGTGGTTACGCCGCCGATGTATTCGAAATGGAGGACTGGGCACGAACGGATCGTCCGCATGAAATCAGTCCGGAGTTACTTGCCCATCCGAACACATTATTTACCGCTCACATCGGCTCGGCCGTACAAAGTGTAAGGCTGGCCATTGAGCAACGGGCGGCCGAGAACATTCTGCAGGCATTACGGGGTGAACGGCCGCGGGATGCGATCAATTCTCCGTCATTACGTGAGGACTCTCCATGCTGAATCCGGTCTGGCTCAAGAGCTTTATCGCGTTGGTCCAGCATCAGAGTTTTCAGGCCGCTGCAGAGAATCTTGGAATCGCCCAACCCACTCTCTCCCAGCATATCCAGAAACTGGAACAAGACCTGGATGTGTTGTTGATTCGAAGGGGAAGATCAGGCTGCGAGCCCACCAGGGCAGCTTTGGCACTGGTACCATTCGCAAACAGTATATTGCGCCTCGACAAACATGCCCGTGAAGCGGTTCGGGGGGCCGGCGTTCGGATAGGGGCGAGCTCAAACATTGGCATATATATGCTCCAGCCCTATCTTCGGGCCTTCAGGGACGATAAAGCCTCGCCCGACGTGGACCTCGTAATTGATAATAACCCCTCAATTGCCCGGCAACTAACGATCGGTGAACTCGACATAGCCATAATGGAGTGGTGGCAGCCTAAACCCGGATTTCTGGCGCAGGATTGGCGGCGAGAACAGATGGTACTGATTGTTCCACCCGATCACCCATGCGCAGATCTTCAAAGCATAGATCGGGACACCCTCGCAGAAATGACGCTGCTTGGCGGAGAGCCTGGCACAGGCACAGGCCGGCTACTGGCAAACTTCTTTGGTGACGAGGGACCGTTTCCGAAGGTGTCTATGCAACTAGGGAGCACAGAGGCTGTCAAACAGGCAGTCAAGGTTGGACTGGGTATATCGCTGGTGTTGGAAGCGACGGTAAGGGAGGAAGTCCAGGCGGGCTCGCTACGAGCCATCCCCGTTAGTAACCCTGGGTTGGAAAAGGAACTCATGGTGGTCTACCCGAATGCCTTGGCCAATCATCCGCCAGTCTCTGCATTCCTCAGCCAACTGTGCCACTGAGCAAACGAATAGCTCACACCGAGTGTTAGCCAGACTGCAATTTCATGTTGAGCAACAACGGACCAACCAGTAACCTGCTGATCAGACACCAAAGCCCGAGGCCCCATGAAGCCTGACTCCCATCAGCTCCCAGACAATGCCAGCGCAGGAACCGGCCCGCAGTCGCCATCCGATGGCCCTGAGCGTGTTGCCCGGCTGATTCACCGCGTCGCTCAAAAAGACCGCCAGGCTTTCGCCCTCCTCTACCAGGCAACTGCCCCGAAACTTCTGGGCACCGTGTTGCGTATCCTCAGAGACAGAGGGTGGGCAGACGATGTTATCCAGGACAGTTATCTCAAAATCTGGCAAAAAGCCGAGCAGTTTCAGGACGGCAAATCTTCGCCGATTACCTGGCTGGTGTCGATTGCCCGTAACGGTGCCATTGATGAGCTGCGCAAACACCCCGCCGGACGCACCACGAACAGCGACGAGCTGGATGAGATGCCAGGCCGGCAGACATCAGCTCAGGAACAGCTGGAAGACCAGCGGGCGGCAAATCAACTGAATCACTGCATCGACCAACTGGAAAAAGACCGACAGGACATGGTGCGCCTGGCCTACCTTAACGGATGGTCCCGGGAGGACCTGGCAAGCCAGTTTGAACAGCCGGTCAACACGGTAAAGACCTGGCTTCACCGCGCATTGAAACAGCTCAAAAGGTGCCTCGAATCATGACTGAACGCGACGACCTGGACATGCTGGTTGCAGAGTTCGTTCTGGGCACATTGCCAGCCTCGGAGCGGGCCTATCTTGAAAGCCGGCGCAATGAGGACCCGGAGGTAGATGCGCTGATTCTGCAATGGGAAGAGCGCCTGGGTAAGCTGGCCGAGGAAACCGAGCCCGTTCAGCCCTCACCGGCGTTGTTCGCAAAAATCGAGAAGGCTCTGGACCGAGTGGAATCGACGCCTCGCGAGGCTGCCGAAACGTCAAACGTGGTTGCGCTGCGCAGCCAGCTGAACCGCTGGCGCTGGAGCACGGCGATTGCCTCGGCGGCCGCCCTGGTTCTCGTGGCCATTCTGGCGTTCCAGCCGCAGCCCGAGCCTCAAGCCCAGTCGTTTGTTGCGGTTTTCCAGAACAACGATGAGCAGCCGGCCTTCCTGCTGACGGTGGACCTGAAGGAGCAACGGCTCAACATCCGGCCGGTAACTGCCGAGCCAAGACCCGGAAAATCCTATCAGTTGTGGATCAAGGCCGACGAGCTGGGTCCAAACCCCCGCTCCGTGGGCGTTCTGGGCAACGATTTCGCGCTGGATGAAGGGGCGTTGAGCAATTACGACCCTGCCCTGCTCAAGGAGGCCACGTTCGGCATCAGCGTCGAGCCCGAAGGCGGCTCACCCACCGGACAGCCCACGGGACCGGCGATTCACGGTTACCTCTACCCCACCGACGGAAACAATTAATAGGCAGGTGCCAAAAAAATCTTCCGTGCCTGAAACTTTGCGCATCGGCTCCCGTAGCTGCAGTTAACCCGCCCAAAAACAACCCAACGGGCGGGAAACACTGACACTCAGGAGAACGCAATGAACAAGCACGCAAAAACTTCCGCACTTCTGGCCGCCCTCGTTTCCGGCGCTTTCGCAGCCGGTTCTGCATTGGCCGCTGAACACAAGGCCGGTGTCTGGACCAACGATCAGTCTGTTGCCAACGGCGTTGTATCCGCCAGAAAGGTGGTTGCCGAGCAGAATGGGTGGCTGGTGGTTCACCGCACCGACGAATCCATGAAGCCGGGCCCTGTTGTCGCCCACGCGCCGTTGCGCAAAGGTATGAACATGGACGTCGCCGCCATCCTGACCGAGGAAGTGCAATCCGGTGACATGCTGATGCTGATGGTTCACAGCGAAGACGGCGGGATGAAAACGGGTATTTTTGAATACACCCTGGGCGCCAAGGAAGACGGCCCGATCAAAAAGGACGGCAAGCTGGTGATGTCGACTATTACCGCGAAATAATCGCCCACGGTCTGGCTGCCTGCACATCTGGCGCATGCAGCCAGCGCTACTCTGATTGGCGCTTGCTCGCGTACATGGCCGCGTCGGCCTTGCTGAACAACAGCCGGGCGGTTTCACCATCCTCCGGATACACGGCCGAACCGATACTGCAGCAAACGCGAACCGTTTTGCCACCGATGGCAACCGGCAAGCTCAAAATTTCGCGAATCTTGGCTATGGCATTCTCAACTGACTCACGCCCATGAACATCAGTGAGCAGAACAGTAAACTCATCACCGCCCATCCGTGCGACGGTATCTGTCCCACGGGTGCAGTCCCTGAGCCTCTGGGCCATCTCGATCAACAGTTCATCGCCGGCTTCATGACCCAGCGTATCGTTAATCTGCTTGAAGTCATTCACATCGAGGTACAGCAGCGCCAGCCGCCCCTCGTTCCGGCTGGCTGATCGCAGCGCGGTTTCCAGGCGATCGTAGAACAGGGAACGATTGGTTAACCCGGTAAGCCCGTCGTGGTGCGCCAGGAATCGGAGGTTTTCTTCCGAACGCTTGCGCTCTACAACCATCGCAACCTGGGTTGCCACGAACTCCAGAAGCGACTTTTCGGCCTCATCAAAGGACACGGCCGCCGTACCACGCTCAATAACCAGGACGCCCATGGTGGACTCATGAAAAACCAGAGGCACCCCCAGCCAGTTGGCAACTTCCGAGCCGGTTTTGGGGTGCATCCCCAAGCCCGGATGCGCCGGATTCCGCACTGCCATAGACGATTTTCGGGTGTGGATGACGTCTTCAAGAGCCGATCCCGGGGCCACCTGCCAGTCGACCCAACCGCTCTTCGTGCGCCAGTCGGGCAAGCTGAGCCGACCGGAGTGCGACTGATTGAAACCTAGGTAGAGATCGGACTCGGGGAAAAGCTCACCAATAATTGAATGAACACCATCGCACAAATCGCGGAGTGTCTCTGCCTCGTGAGCTGCTTCGGAGATCCGGTAGAGCGCGTTGCGGGTCTGGTCGCCCCGTCGCAAAGCGGTGACATCCCGAGCCACCGCAATCCGGAGACGGTCTTCCTCAGACCAGCGAGCCGACCACAGGATATGCACGGCATGACCATCCCTGTGCAGGTAGCGATTTTCGAAGTCCGTGTGAGTGTGCCCACTCATTACCCTGCGGGCAGCAGCCAGCGTGCGCTCCTGGTCTTCCGGGTGAATGTAGTTCAGCAGCGGTGTTCCGATCATTTCCGAAGGCGAGTAACCGAGCAACCGCTGGCACGCTTCGCTGACGAAAACGATTTGGCCAGACTCGTCCACCACAAAGATCGTGTCGAGTATGAGATTGACCAGCTTGGGATAGAGAGGACTGAAATCGATGGTCACATCCCGTCTCCCTTTACGCCCAGGCGGTCCAGATAGAGATGAAGATCCGCCTCGCTCATGTCCACATATTCCAGCACCCTGCCATACAGCATGGCGGTCGGGACATTGCGGCCCTTCAGCTCCTTCTGAGTTTCATGCAGGACGTAAAGAATGATTCTTTCAGTGCGGGTAAGGCCGTCTCTGGCGTCAGGGATCACTTCAAGGAGAGTGCGAGAGTAGTCTGAACCGGCCATGATGTACCTGGTATGGAGCAATGGACCAGCACATAGTAGCAGGCTGGCAGCGAAGCCCCCAGTGGGGGTCGCTGCCTTTTACCGCCAAATCAGATCTGTTTATAGACCACTTCAGACAGCCGGCTGCGATTACCATCGGTGTCCAGGGTACGGATAGCAAAGTACCAGGTGCCTTCAGTCAGCTCATCAACCAGCAGCTCGTCGACGGAGGCGTCACCAATGGCCAGGCTCTGGTCGAGGTTTTCAGCGCTGGTGCCGTAGACCACCTCGAAGCCTGCAATTTCACCCATGGCCAGGCTGTCGCCATTTTCGCGGGTCAGCGGCGCGGTCCAGCTCAGCAGTGCTGTGTTTGCAGGAGCGGTTTCCTCAGGCGTCGTCTCGGTGACGGGCTCGCTGGTTTCAGTGTCTGTTCCTGTGTCCGCTACGGTTTCGTCGGTGGTTGTATCACCGCCTGACGTCGAGTCACCTGACGTATCGGGCTCAGTTGTACCGGCAACCTGCTCGTCGGTTGAACCTGTTGAGGTATCGGTCGAGGTATCGATGCTGGTATCGGTTGAGGTGTCAGTGGTGCTGCCGGAATCAGTTCCAGCGGTTTCATCGCCGCCAGTGGTTCCGTCGGTGGTATCACCGGAATCTGCAACGTCGGTATTACTTTCTTCGTTAACATCGGCAATGGTTTTGAAGCGCTGTACATTGCGGTGTTCAACAACGGCCAATCTCTGGCTAATGACGCTTGAATCCACTGCATTCTGAAGCTCGGAAGATTGCAATGCGGCGGCGCTAACCAGATCCGCCAGTGCCACGTTGGTTCCATCGCCCATAACGCTGATCTGGCCGTTGGCACTCACCTGCGAGCTGACATCAGCCAACACATCAGAAATCGAATCCCATTGGGCGTTATCGTTGACCAGTGCCAGGAACGCCGCGTTGGCAATCGCCACCTGAATGGCGTCAGCGGATACGCCGGTCATCTCATCCAGATTGGTGAGATCCGGCGGTGTCAGACGCAGGGCGCCAGCCGGAAGGCCGAACCAGGTTTCGACTGTGGTGTAGGCATTGGAAATGGCAACCGGTGAAAGACCGTCACCACTGCGCTCCGCCAGAGTTACAGCCAAGTGGGTCAGTGGCGTGAGGTTTACGGTTTCCATGCGCAGGTCGCCAGCACCACGTAAGCTGAAATTGCTATCAAGGGGCATGCTCTGTCCAAACGCCACAGCCGCGCCGCCAGCCTGATCGCACTGGGGAACAACGTCGCAGATCATGCGGGTACCACCATCAGCGGTGAGCTCAACCAGCGCCCAGCCCTCGGCCTTGCCGCGGAGCTGCCACTCGTAACTGCCGTCGTCTGCCGTCAACACCGGCTTCGCTGCCTGGCGTTGGGGCGCGTAAATACCGTCCTTGTCCGCAATCAGGCGGTTGGCAACAACCAGCCCCTGCTGGATGACGCCCTTGACCGCTGCGCCGGCAATCTGGACCGTCGGCTCGGCAGTGACCGAGGACTGTGTGGCGGTGTCTTCGTCACCTGAAATGTCCAGACCGCAGCCCGAAAGCAGAACGACCGCAGGTAAAATCAGCAGTCCTTGCTTCGTTAGTTTTTTGCCGCAATGTGACATTGTTTCGCACCAATTATTTGACGAATTTGAGCGAATCTTACAGCGGCAGTTTTCGGTTATATGCGGCGCAGTTCCGGATTTTTCGGCGGGATTACGTCAGAAAATTGGCGTTTACGGAGGGATACACGTTGTGATGGAAGGTTACAGCATGGAGCCCGGACTTCTATATATAGGGCATTGTTTTAAAAAGATTTTCCAAAATTTGATTGAATCCCGGCTGCGGGCCGGGAGCGAATAGCGGGCCGACTGATTACAAATTTAAACGTTGATGAAACGGGTACTGTTTCACAGTTTTCCGGGGACTCAAACGCCCAACCTGTCCCGCAGCGCATAGTACCAGGCTCCCATCGCCGTCAACGGCACCCGGAAGGCGCGCCCACCCGGGAACGGGTAATGCGGCAGGCTGGCGAACGCATCAAACCGTTCCGCCTGATCCTGGATTGCCAGTGCCAATGCCTTGCCTGCCACGTGTGTGAAGGTAACCCCATGGCCGGAGCAACCCTGGGAGTAGAACACGTTCTCGTGCAAGCGCCCGAGCTGTGGCAGGCGCGACAGGGTCAGCAGGAAATTGCCGGTCCAGGCGTAATCGATCTTCACATTCGCCAGTTGCGGGAAGGTTTTCAGCATATTCGGACGAATCAGCCGTTCGATGTTCGCCGGGTCGCGGGCGCCGTAGACCACACCGCCGCCGTAGATCAGGCGGTTGTCACCCGACAGCCGGAAGTAGTCCAGGAGGTAGTTGCAGTCTTCGACGCAGTTGTCGTTCGGCAGCAACTGCCTGGCAACGGCCTCCTCCAACGGCTCGGTAGCAATAATCTGCGAGCCGCAGGGCATGGATTTGGCCCCAAGCTCCGGCACCAGGCCGCCAAGATAGGCGTTGCCCGCCAGGACAACCGTTTGCGCCCTCACCTCGCCCATGTCGGTTTTAACGGTTACGGTTTTACCGGGGGCGATGCTCGCTACCGTGGAGTGCTCGTGAATCACGCCGCCACGCGACTCGAGGGCCGCGGCTTCGCCGAGAGCCAGATTGAGCGGATGAATGTGGCCGCCGGTGTGATCAATGGCGCCGCCGACATACCGTTCCGTGCCAACCCGGGAACGGATGGCACTCCTATCCAACAGTTCCAGTTGGTCGTAACCGAACCGGCGCCACAGCGCTTGCTGAGACTCCAGGTGCCTGAGCTGCTTTGGATTGAGCGCTGCGAAAATACCGCCTTCTTTCAGGTCGCACCGAATGCCGTAACTCTTCACCCGCTGGCGAATGATCTGGCTGCCCTCAAAGGCCATCTCGGACAGCAGTTTCAGGTGGTCTTGAGAGGTCTGTCTTTCGATGCTGTCCAGATCCCGGCTGAAGCTGTTAACGATCTGGCCGCCATTGCGCCCCGAAGCACCCCAGCCGACCGTCGCTGCCTCCAGAACCACCACCCTGAAGCCAGCTTCCGCCAGGAACAGCGCTGTCGAAAGGCCGGTGTAGCCGGCACCGACGACGCAAACATCGGCCTCGCAAGACCCTCGCAGCGCCGGGCGCACAGGGGCCGAATTGGCGGAAGCTGCGTAATACGAGGGAACCGGGGGATACTCGATCATTATGTGACGCCAGAAAAGGTGATAGAGACGTTCAGGATCAGGCTGCAACGATGCGCGCCGCAGGAAGTCTATGCCAGCGCCGCGCGTTCGGAAAGACACGTTCTTATACCTATATCGCGGGCGGCGCCTGGGGATAAAAGTGCTGCTATGATTGCTCAACTCTACAGCCTGCGAGGCGTCCATGAATCAACCCGTCAGCTCTTCCACACCGACCAGCCAGGCCGAATGGCAGGCCCTGGCCACAAACCTCACTCTGGAGGGCCGCGCCTATCTGAACGGCGCCTATCAATGGGCGGCCAACGGCGAGACGTTTACCTCGGTCAGCCCGATTGACGGCCGCGAGCTGGCCTCTATTGCCAGTTGCGATCAGAGCGATGCCGACCAGGCCGTCATGGCTGCAAGGGCCGCCTCTGAGGCGGGCATCTGGAGCCAGCTGGCACCGGCAAAACGCAAGGCGGTGCTGCTCCGGTTCGCTGAGCTTATCGAAGTCCACGGCGACGAGCTTGCCCTGCTGGAAACCCTGGACATGGGTAAACCCATCAACCACGCCAGAAATGTGGATGTGCCGGCCACCGCCCGGGCAATCCGCTGGACCGCCGAGGCCATCGACAAGGTGTACGGCGAAATTGCACCCACGCCTCACAACCAGATCGGCATGATCTCCCGTGAGCCGATGGGGGTGGTGGCGGCCATCGTACCCTGGAACTTCCCGATGATTATGGCGGCCTGGAAAATTGCCCCGGCCCTGGCCACTGGTAATTCCGTCATACTGAAACCCTCCGAGAAATCGCCCCTGAGCGCCATTCGCCTGGCCGCCCTGGCCGGGGAAGCGGGCGTTCCCGCCGGCGTTTTCAATGTGCTTCCAGGCTATGGTCACACCGTGGGCAAGGCCCTGGCGCTGCACATGGACGTGGACTGCCTGGTGTTTACCGGGTCCACGAATGTGGCCAAGCAGCTGATGATCTACGCCGGCCAATCCAACATGAAACGGGTATGGCTGGAGGCCGGTGGCAAGAGCCCCAACATTGTCTTTGCCGATGCGCCAGACCTGAAAAAGGCCGCTGCCGAGGCGGCAAGTGCCATTGCCTTCAATCAGGGCGAAGTGTGCACTGCCGGCAGTCGCCTGCTGGTCGAGAACAGCATTCGTGCCGAGTTTGTAAGGCTGATATGCGAGGCCCTGAAAACCTGGCGCCCCGGCCATCCGCTGGACCCGGCGACTACCTGTGGCGCGATCGTGGATCAGGCCCAGCTTGATCGGATCATCGACTACATCGGCATCGGGCAGTCTGAGGGCGCACGCCTGGTGGAAGGTGGGCAGCGGATTCTGGAAAACACGGGCGGCCTGTTTGTTCAACCCACGGTGTTTGACGGGGTGAATAACCAGATGCGCATTGCCTCGGAGGAAATCTTCGGGCCGGTGCTTTCTGTCATCGGGTTCGATACTGCAGACGAAGCCGTTGCCATTGCCAACGATTCCATCTACGGCCTGGCTGCGGCGGTGTGGACCTCCAATATCAATACCGCCCATAAGGTAGCCAAGGCCCTGCGAGCCGGCAGCGTGTGGATTAACCACTATGACGGCGGCGATATGACCGCACCCTTCGGTGGCTTCAAGCAGTCCGGCAACGGCCGCGACAAATCTGTGCACGCCTTCGACAAGTACACGGAACTGAAGGCCACCTGGCTGGTGCTGGAGTAGTTCGGAATAGTTCGTCGCAGTCCGGCAAATGAAAAACGGCGCCTTCAAGGCGCCGTTTTTCATCCCGGAATTGATCAGACCGTGTGCAGGTACCAGAGATATTCGAGATCGGAGATGGTCATCTCGAATTCGTTCAGTTCATGCTCCTTGCAGGCGACGAACACATCCAGAAACTGGCTGCCGAGATAATCGGCCATCACTTTCGATTGCCCCAGCTCCCGCAAGGCATCCCGCAAGTTATTCACCAATGAGGCTTCGTGCTGTTCATGGGCATTACCCACGGTGACGGGGGGTGGCTCTATCCTGTTGGAGATGCCGTAGTGAATGCCCGCCAGCACCGCAGCCATCAGAAGATACGGGTTGGCATCGGCACCGGCGACCCGGTGTTCGATTCGCAGGGCCTCCGGATCACCGCCCGGCAGACGCAGCGACGCAGTGCGGTTGTCCACGCCCCAGGTGGCGGCGCTGGGAACGTAGTACTCCGGGCTGAACCGGCGGTAGGAATTGATATTGGGGCAGAACAAGGCCATGGCGTCGTTCATGGTGGCGACCAATCCACCCACGGCCCATCGCAACATGTCGTTTGGCTGCTCGGCGTCGCCGGCAAACACGTTACGGCCTTCGCCATCCACCAGGCTCACGTGCAGGTGCATGCCACTGCCGGCCTGGTTGTGATAGGGCTTGGCCATGAACGTGGTGTCCATTTCATGGTCGTAGGCCATGTTCTTGATCAGACGCTTCAGCAGAGTGGCGTGGTCGCACGCCTGCACGGCGTCATCCACGTAGTGCAGGTTGACCTCAAACTGCCCGGGCGCGGACTCGGCTACCAGCGCATCCGCCGGCAATTCCTGCTCATGGGCGGCATCCAGCACGTCCGCCAGGAATTCTGCGTATTCGTCCAGATCATCAATGGAATAGGCCTGCGTGCCCGCAGGGCGTTTGCCAGAGAGGGGTGATTTGGGTGGCTGAGGGCGACCGGCGAGGTTTTCCTGATCAATCAGGTAAAACTCCAGCTCAAAGGCCGCCACAGTAGTCAGACCCAGTTCCTCGAAGCGCTTCATGATGTTCTGCAAGACCACCCGCGGATCTGCGAAAAACGGTGTCTCGCGATCCAGCTCATACATGGTCAACAGAAGTTGCGCAGTGGGCCGCTTCTGCCAGGGTTCCATAGTGAGGGTATTTTCAATGGGCAGACAGACGCGGTCTGCCTCGCCAATATCCAGGCCGAGGCCGGTTTCTTCCACCGTAGTGCCCTGAATGTTCAGGGCAAAGATGGACGCCGGCATAGCCACACCGCGTTCAAACACCTTCGCCAAAGCAGACGGGTCTACCCGCTTGCCGCGAACAATGCCATTCATATCCGGGATCAGCAGATCAACAAACTGCAGTTCGGGGTGTGCCTGAAGGAACGAGTCGGCACTCGAAGAACCAGAAGCCATAAGGGAAGCCATCCACAACGCAAACAGGCCTGGTGCCGAGGAGCCGGCGCAGGGGTTTCAACACTCCTTTATCCCGGTTTCCTGAGCATTTGGCAAGATACGCACATACCGTATTTTGCCCGGATTCCGGGCAATTAAGACGACAGCTGCCCAAAGCCGGTCCCGAGAAAACCGTCCTTTCCCGATGTGATAGCATGCAGAGGTTGCATACCGAGCAGCGCAGCCACTTACCGCCACGCAAGGGAGCCACGTTCCATGAAAACTCTCGCAGGCCTGACCCTGATTCTAGCCACCTTCAGCGCCGGCAGTTGGGCTGAGGCGGTCGACTTCAATAAACGCAACGCCCACATTTTCTGCTCTTCCCACCTGGCTGTTATCAGCGAGTCTGCGGATAAAGGCTCTGAGGAATATCAGGCATTACGTTATCTCTCCGGCATGCACCGTAAAGAAGCCCAGGCCATGGGTGCGACCCGGAAGCATTTCCTGGATGTTATTCGTTACCTGGAGCGGGTACGTGACAGCGACACAGAGAAATGGCGGAGCCTGTCTGCACGGAGCCAGGAAGTCTGCATACAAGACTGATTTGAATAGGAATACCCCGAACGCGCCTTTGTTCTGAAGCAAAGCGCGCGCAGCATACGCATAACTCCGAATCGGTCAGCAAAAATTTCCGTAGCGCATTCCGCGATCTCATGATAAATATCGCGAGAATTCGGCAGGTTCCCCACCGCCGTTTCCAGGACAAGCCTTAAAGGAGTCAAAAGGCGGCGACCGGTTCTTCCCGGGACAACAGCCACCTGCGGCCACCCTCAGCAGACCTGCACAACACCGCGTGCGTCCTGCACGTTTTGTATTTATCCCTTTTGAGTGAGGGACATCATCCAATGTTGAAGTTGTGTAAGCCACAGGCGCTGGCCGCCTCTGTTGCGTTGTCTCTGTGTGCCTCTTCCGCGTTTGCCGCCGAGGAAGTGCGTGTCTACAACTGGTCCGATTACATCGCCGAGGACACCCTGGCGAAGTTCACGGAAGAAACCGGCATCAAGGTGATCTACGACGTTTACGACAGTAACGAGATCCTCGAAGCCGCCCTGCTTTCCGGTCGTTCCGGCTACGATCTTGTTGTGCCGTCCAACCACTATGTGGCCAAGCAGATTTCTGCCAACGCCTTCGTAGCGCTGGACCACAGCAAGCTGCCGAACATGAGCAACCTCAACCCGGATCTGATGGACGATCTGGAAAAGGTTGACCCGGGTAGCCAGTTTGCTCTGCCTTATCTCTGGGGCACCAACGGCTATGGCTATAACGAAGGCCGTATCCAGGAAATCCTGGGTGACAGCGCTCCCACCGATTCCTGGGCCCTGGTATTCGATCCTGAAGTCACCGGCAAGCTTGCCGCCGGCGGCTGCGGTATTGCCATGCTGGATTCCGGCGAGGAAATGGTTCGTGCTGCCATGGCCTACATTGGCCTGGACCCGAACAGCAACAACGCCGACGACATCAGGAAAGGCGGCGAGGTGATCAAGGCCATTCGCCCGAACATCACCTACTTCCATTCGTCGCGTTACATTGCTGACCTGGCCAACGGTGACCTGTGTGTGGCTGCCGGTTACTCCGGCGACATCCTGCAGGCCGCCGCACGCGCCGAGGAAGCCGAGAACGGCAACGTGATCCGCTACACCATTCCCAAAGAAGGTGCAGTCCTGTGGTTCGACATGATGACCATCCCGGCCGGCGCACCGAACGTTGAGAACGCCCACAAGTTGATGAACTTCCTGATGCGTCCGGAAATCATCGCGGACGTGACCAACTATGTGTGGTACGCCAACCCTAACAAGCCGGCCAACGAATTCGTTGATCCGGAGATTCTGAGCGATACCAGCATCTACCCCACCGATGAGGTGATGAAGAAGCTGTACATCATGGAAGGCCGGCCTCAGGACGCCCAGCGTCTGATGACCCGCACCTGGACCAACGTGAAGTCTGGTCGTTAAGCGGTGGAAAACGGCAACAACACCTCCGCGCAAGCGGAGGTGTTACTCAGCATTCGGGGCATCTCCAAAAGCTTTGATGGCACGCTGGCCGTGGACAATGTGAACCTGGACATCCACAAGGGCGAGATCTTTGCCCTTCTGGGTGGTTCCGGTTCCGGCAAGTCCACCCTGCTGCGCATGCTCGCAGGTTTTGAAACGCCCAACGCCGGCTCCATCATGCTCGACGGCCAGGACGTTACAGCTCTGCCCCCGTTCCTGCGCCCGACCAACATGATGTTCCAGTCCTATGCTCTGTTCCCCCATATGACGGTGGAGCAGAACATTGCCATGGGCCTGAAACAGGACAAGTTGCCGAAAAGCGAAATTCGCGACCGGGTGGCCGCCATGCTGAAGCTGGTCAAGATGGAACCCTATGCCCGGCGCAAACCCCAGCAGCTTTCCGGTGGTCAGCAGCAACGCGTTGCCCTGGCCCGCTCACTGGCCAAACGTCCCAAGCTGCTGTTGCTGGACGAGCCCATGGGCGCCCTGGACAAAAAGCTGCGTACCGAAATGCAGCTGGAACTGGTGGAAATTCTGGAAAACGTGGGCGCCACCTGCCTGATGGTGACCCACGACCAGGAAGAGGCCATGACCATGGCCAGCCGCATCGCCATCATGGCGCAGGGCCGGATTGCCCAGATCGGCTCGCCCATCGACATCTATGAGAGCCCGAACAGCCGCATGACGGCAGAGTTTATTGGCTCGGTGAACATTTTCGAGGCCCACATCCGGGAAGACGAGGCCGACAGCGTTACTTTGACCAGCGACCTGCTGGATGCCCCGGTTTTTATTGATCGCGGCGTGACCACGCCGGCGGAAAGTACCGCAACACTGGTAGCCCTTCGCCCAGAGAAGATCTACCTGACCCCGGACAAACCGGACGGCGAGCACAACTGGAGCTGCGGAACGGTGGACAACATCGCCTATCTGGGCGACATCACGTCCTACTACGTAAAGCTGGCCAGCGGCAAACGCGTTCAGGCGACCATGGCGAACGTGGAACGCCGTGGCGAGCGGCCAACCTGGGGCGACAGGGTATTCGTATCCTGGGAAGCCTCCAGCCCCATCCTGCTCTGGAACTGAGCCAATGAGACGGAAGCTTTTACCCACCCCTCTGACCGAGCGGGTGCGTGCAGTGCTGTTTAATCGCCGGGTGGTGTTCGGTATCCCGTTCCTGTGGCTGCTGCTGTTCTTCCTCCTGCCTTTTGCGCTGGTGCTGAAGATCAGCCTGACCTCGGCGGTCATGGCCATCCCCCCTTACGAGCCCGTATTCCGGTGGGTGGACAACACCCTGTCGGTGGTGGTGAACATTGGCAATTACCTGTTCCTTCTTTCAGATAGCCTGTATTTCGCCGCCTATTGGGGGTCGGTGAAGACAGCATTCCTGGCAACGGTGGTGTGCCTGCTCATTGGCTACCCCATGGCCTATGCCATGGCCCGGGCTCCAAAACACTGGCAACTGGTGTTGCTGTTGATGGTAATGCTGCCCTCCTGGACCTCGTTCCTGATCCGGGTTTATGCGTGGATGGGCATCCTCGGCAATCAGGGGCTTCTGAACAGTTTTCTGATGTGGCTGGGTTTTATCGATCAGCCGCTCAAGATGCTGAACACCAACTTCGCGGTGGTGCTGGGCATTGTCTATGCCTACCTGCCGTTCATGGTGCTGCCCATTTACACCAACCTGGTGAAGTTGGATGTGCGGCTGCTGGAGGCGGCATCAGACCTGGGCTGCCGCAGCCTGACCACCTTCTGGGCCATTACCCTGCCCCTGTCGAAGGCCGGCATTCTGGCCGGTTCCATGCTGGTGTTTATTCCCGCGGTGGGCGAGTTCGTGATCCCGGAACTGCTGGGCGGGCCGGATACGCTGATGATCGGCAAGGTGTTGTGGGAGGAGTTCTTCAACAACCGCGACTGGCCGGTGGCGTCTGCCCTCGCGATCGTGATGCTGTTGTTACTGCTGGTGCCGATCGTGCTGTTCCATCGGTTCCAGGCCCGGGAGATGGAAAAGCATGGTTAAATCGCGTTCGTTCAGTTTCTCGAAAGTGATGCTGGTTCTCGGCCTGTTGTTCCTGTATCTGCCGATGTTTGTGCTGATCGTGTATTCGTTCAACGCGTCCCGGCTGGTGTCGGTTTGGGCCGGATTTTCCACCCACTGGTACGGCGAGCTGTTCCGGGATGAACAGATCCTCTCTGCTGTGTGGATGAGCCTGCGAATTGCCTTCTACTCCGCCAGCATGGCGGTGTGTCTGGGGACGCTATGTGCGTTCGTGATCACCCGGTTCAAGAAGATGCGCGGGCGCACGCTACTGTCCAGCATGATTACCGCGCCACTGGTTATGCCAGAGGTGATCACGGGCCTGTCGCTGCTGCTGTTGTTCGTGCAGATGGCCCAGACCATTGGCTGGCCGGTGGACCGTGGCATGGCCACCATCTGGATCGCCCACACCACCTTCTGCAGTGCCTATGTGGCGGTGGTGGTATCGGCCCGGTTGCAGGAAGTGGACCGCTCCATTGAGGAGGCGGCCATGGACCTGGGCTGTACGCCACTGAAGACCTTCTTCGTGATTACACTGCCAGTGATTGCTCCAGCGCTCGTATCTGGCTGGCTGCTGGCGTTCACTCTGTCGCTGGATGATCTGGTGATTGCCAGCTTCGTTTCCGGGCCGGGTGCAACAACACTGCCGATGGTGGTGTTTTCCTCCGTGCGGATGGGGGTTTCGCCGAAGATCAACGCGCTGGCCACCCTGATCATCGTGGCTGTATCGCTGATTGCATTTATCGCCTGGTATCTGATGCGCCGGGCGGAACGCAAACGGCTGCAGACACCGGACGCCTAGCGTCCGGAAGCCCCGCTCGCGCCCTCACAGGGCATCGGGAAAGGCAGAGACAAGGTAGTCAACCAGCGCACGGACTTTGGGTGTGACGAACTTGCGGGTGGGATAGACGGCGTAAACGCCCAGCTCGGTGGAGCGATACTCTGGCATCAGCTCCACCAGCCGCCCGGCTTCCAGGTCTTTATGAACCAGAAAGCCGGGCTGCAGCACGATGCCCTGGCCGGCCACGGCAGCGCCGCAGCAGGTTTCGCCATTATTGGCGTACATCCATGGTCTTACCCGCACGCTTATTGCGCCATCGGGGCCTTCAAAAGGCCAGTCATTGCCGGTCGTGAAGTTGCTGTAGCCGATAACTCTGTGGCTGAACAGGTCTGCCGGTTTCGCTAGGGAGCCGTGAGTGGCAATGTAATCCGGCGAGGCGCAAGCCATCAGCCGGGTGGAGGTTATCCGTCGGCTGACCAGTGTAGAGCTTTGCAGTGTGGCAATCCGGATGGCCAGATCAAAGCCTTCCTCGACGATGTCTACCAGCCGGTCTGAAAGGTCGATTGACAGCTCCACATCCGGGTAGCGGGCGTGAAACTCTCCCCACAAAGGCGCCAGGTGGCTGATTCCGAAGCTGACCGGCGCATTCACTCGTAACGTGCCCCGTGCGACATCATTGCGGGAGGTGATTTCAGCTTCGGCCTCCTCAACGCCAGCCAGTAACTCCCGGCATCGGACATAGAACACCTCCCCTTCTCCCGTCAGCGACAGCCGGCGGGTGGTCCGCTGCAACAGCCGAACCCCTAGACGGGTTTCCAGCTCGCTGACATAACGCGAGACAGCGGCCTTGGACATCCCCAGATTCTCCGACGCAGCCACAAAGCTCCCCGCCTCAACCACGGTGCAGAACGTCTGCATCTCCAGCAATCGATCCATTGTTTCATTTTCCGGAACAGTTAATTCATTAAAGCCACGTTTATCCCTTTTATTGATATTTGTAAAGTACCCACATGCTCACAACACACCCAAGGAGATTCATCATGAACAACGCATTCCTGAACAAACTGATCGCCACTGACGCAGGCTGGGGCGCTCTGGCCCTTCGAATTCCCGTCGGTATCATTTTCGCCGCTCATGGCGCCCAGAAACTGTTTGCCTGGTTTGGCGGCTATGGCCTGGAAGGCACAGGACAATGGATGGATTCCATCGGGCTGAGTCCCGGCTACCTGATGGCCTTGTTGGCCGGCGGTGCGGAATTCTTTGGTGGCCTGGCTCTGATCATCGGCCTGCTGGTTCGCCCCGCCAGCGCGGTACTGGCATTCGCCATGCTGATCGCCATTTTCAGCGTTCATATCGGCAACGGCCTGTTCATGAGTAACAATGGTTACGAGTTTGGCCTGGCCTTGCTGGCCGTATCGGTATCCCTGGTATTCAGCGGCGCAGGCCGCGCGTCCATTGACCGCGCGATTGCAGCCCGATAACCACCGCAACCCGGAGGAGCAAATCATGAGTCTGTTTGTTTCCCACGGCGCTCCCACCTTTGCGCTGGAGCCGGGCCTTGCTGGCCCGGCCCTGACAGAGCTGGGCAAACGCCTGACCCGGCCCGCAGCTGTGCTGGTGGTTTCACCACACTGGATGACGGAAGAAATCCGGGTAGGCGTCTCGGAAACACCCGAGACGATTCACGATTTTCGGGGTTTTCCACCCGAACTCTATAACCTCGACTATCCGGCACCAGGCCATCCGAAACTTGCGCGAACTGCTCTGGCGTTGTTGGAGGCAGGGGGCTGGAAGGCCAGTGCTGACGAGACCCGGGGGCTGGATCACGGGGCCTGGGTGCCAATGATGCACCTGTTCCCTGATCATTCGGTTCCGGTATTCCAGGTTTCGATGCCAACGGATCTTGGGCCTGCGTCTGCCTGGCGGTTGGGCCAGGCCCTGCAGCCGCTCGAGCATGATGGTGTGCTCATCATCGGATCAGGCAGCCTTACCCACAATCTGTGCGAGGTTCGCTGGGGTGACCCGAACGCATCCGGGTATGCGAGGGAATTCACGGATTGGGTCCGTGCCAAAGTGCAGGACGGCGACCATCAGCAACTGATAGCAGCGTTGGAGGAGGCCCCCCATGCCAAGCGGGCGCACCCAACCACCGAGCATTTTCTACCTTTGCTGGTGGCCGCCGGTGCAGCCGGGGAGCAGCAACCCGGCGTGCTGATTGATGGCGGCATCGAACACGGTGTTCTGGCCATGGATGCCTTCGTTTTTCAGCACCCAGCCTGAACGGTCAGCGAACTACGCTGCCGGTTGGCGGCGGTCCCGAACAGACTGGATCCATTTGTAAAATACCGGGACCAGCAATGTGCCCAGAACGGTGGCGGCAACCATGCCACTGAGAACCGTAATACCGAGGCTTACCCGGCTTGCAGCCCCGGCGCCACTGGCAAAGACCAACGGTAGTACGCCAAGCACGAACGACAGAGCGGTCATCAATACCGCCCGGAAACGCAGTACCGCCGCTTTCTGGGCCGCCTCGGCAGTCGACAGTCCCGACTGGCGCAACTGCATGGCGAACTCCACAATCAGAATGGCGGTTTTGGTGGAGAGCCCGATCAGCAATACCAGGCCCACCTGGGCGTAGATGTTGTTCGCCAGCCCCACCAGCCAGAGCCCGGCCATGGCGCCGGCAAGGGCCAATGGCACGGCACCGAGCACCGCCACCGGGAGGGTCCAGCTCTCGTATTGCGCCACCAGGAACAGGTACACAAACACCAGGGCCAGCAGGAAGATCACCCCCGCCAGATTACCCGCCTGAATCTCTTGCAGGCTCTGGCCGGCCCAACTGAACTCATACCCCTGAGGCAGGCTCTGTGACAGCTCTTCCATGGTCGCAATGGCGTCGCCACTGGCAAAACCCGGCGCCGCCTCCCCGGAGATGGTTACCGAGCGCTTCAGGTTAAAATGCTGGATGCTTGAGGGCCCGAGCACGGGTTTGAGCGAGGCCAGCGTGGTCAGCGGCACCATGTCGCCATCCCGGTTGCGGACAAAGTAATGGGAGAGGTCTTCGGGGCGCTGTCGGAACTCGCCTTCGGCCTGCAGAAGCACACGGTAGTTCTTGCCGAAACGGGTAAAGTCGTTCACGTAAAGCGAGCCAAGCTGGGTCTGCAGGGTAGAGAAGATATCGGAAAGCTCAATACCCAGAGCCTTGGCCTTGTTCCTCTCGACTTCCAGCAGGTACTGCGGAATGTTCGCGCGGTAGGTGCTGTATACCCGGGAAAGCGCTTCACTCTGGTTGGCCTCGTAGATGAGGCCATTCATAACCTGCGCCAGCTCCGAGACGTCCCTGCCCTGATTATCCTGAAGGCGGAAGTCGAAGCCGGATGAGGTTCCCAGCCCGGGGATCGGAGGCGGATTGAAGACCATCACCTGTGCCTCGGGGATTGTCCAGAGCCTGGAATACAGTCTGGGAATGACCGCCCCCAGACCCAGACTGGCATCTTCCCGTTCTTCCCAGTCTTTCAGCATCACAATGCCAAGGCCATTGTTTGAGGATGCGCCACCCAGCAGCGAGAAGCCGGATACCGTAATGAAGTCAGTTACTGCCGGGTCTTCCAGAACCATGTCCGTTACTTTGGTTAGCACGGCTTCCGTGCGCTCCAGGGAAGCAGCATCGGGCAACTGCACATCCACGAACAGGAAGCCCTGATCTTCCGGCGGCACGAACGCCGAAGGCACTGATTTGAACAGGCCGGCACCGGCAACCAGAATCACCACCAGGGCAACGCCAACGAGCGCCCCTTTGCGCAGGAGCTGCACAACCAGCTTCGAATAGCCACTGGTAGTCCGCGTGATCGCCACTTCGAACGGCCGGAGCCAGCCAATGGCCTTTTCCCCGCTCCTGCCAAGCAGCGCAACACACAGGGCCGGGCTCAGTGTGAGCGCATTGATTGAGGAGATGATCACAGCCACCGAAATGGTGACCGAAAACTGCTGGTAAAGCTTGCCGGTTATTCCGGGCATGAACGCAACGGGCACGAAAACCGCCAGCAATACCAGCGTGGTGGCAATTACCGGCCCTGTGACTTCCGCCATCGCCTTGGTGACCGCCTCACGGATGGGCAGCTTCTCTTCCGCAAGGATGCGCTCCACATTCTCGATAACCACAATGGCGTCATCCACCACGATGCCGATCGCCAGCACCAGCCCGAACAGCGTGATGGTGTTGATGGAATAGCCAAGCACTGACATAACCGCAAAGGTCCCGATCAGGGAGACCGGGATGGCAATACTCGGAATCAGCGTGGCACGCCAGTTTTGCAGGAACAGGAATACCACCAGGATCACCAGGCCGACGGCCTGGAACAGGGTAACGATGACTTCACTGATGGAGCGGCTGATGAATTCGGTGGTGTCGTACAGGACGGTGTAATTCACGCCCGCCGGAAAACTGCCTGAGGCCTCTTCAACCAGGGCCTTTACCCGCTCCGCGACCTCCAGCGCATTGGCATCGGGCAGTTGATATATCACCAGGAATGCGGTGTCCTGATTGTTCAGTTTCGCGGTGGACGTGTAAGAACGGGAACCCAGCTCGATACGCCCCACGTCTTTCAGGCGCACAAAACCGCCATCGGGCCTTGAGCGGAGAATGGTCTGGGCGAACTCGTCGGGATCTGACAGGCGCTCCCGGGTCTGAATGCTGTAGACAAACTGCTGGCCCGCAGGCACGGGCGGCTGGCCGAGTTTGCCGGCCGCGACAATCTGGTTCTGCTCCCGGAGCGCAGCGGCAACCTCGGCGACGGTCACATCCAGGGAGGCCATCCGGCGGGGATCCAGCCAGACTCGCATGCTGTAGTCTTTCGCGCCCATCACTTCCGCCGACCCTACCCCTGGCACCCGACCAAGTGCTTCAACAAGGTTATTGGAGGCGTAGTTGCTGAGGAAGACGCCGTCGAGATCCGGTCGCTCGGAGGTCAGGTTGATACCCATCAGCATGTTTCCAGCCTGCTTGCTGACCACCACGCCCTGTCGACGGACTTCATCGGGCAAAAACGGTTCCGCCAGGGCAACGCGGTTCTGGACGTTTACCTGGGCAATGTCTGTATCGGTGCCGCTCTCGAAGGTAAGGGTGATTTTGGCCGTGCCATCGCTGGACGCGGTGGATTCGATATAGATCATGCCCTCCACGCCGTTCAGCTGCTGCTCTACCGGCCGGATAACCGCCTCCTCCACCACTTGGGAACTGGCGCCGGGAAGCGAGGCGTTCACCTGGATCTGGGGCGGGGCCATGTCCGGATACATGTTGACCGGCAGAATGCGTAACGCCAGCAACCCGGCCAGGGTGATCAGGATGGAAATAACAAACGCAAACTTCGGTCGATGAATAAAAACCCGGCTGATCATTGGCCAGCCCCACCCATCTGGATGAGCGCTCCGGTTTGCTGATCAATCTGTTTTTCAACGGGACTGACCGTAACCCCGGGTCGCACTTTCTGCAGGCCCTCGACAATCACCCGGTCACCGGCTTCGAGACCTGAACTAACGACCAGCAGCGCGCCCTCCCGGGAGCCGGTCTGGATAAAATGCTGGGCAACCTGGTTCTGGTCATCAACCACCAGAACAAACTTGCCTTCAATGGTTTCCTGAACCGCCACTTGAGGAACGAGCACCTGCGGCTCTCCCGACTGCCCCTCAACCCGGAGCGTTACGTAGAGGCCCGGCACGAGCACCGCGTCGGGATTGGGAAAGACCGCTCGCATCGCAACGGTGCCGGTGCTGGCGTCCGTCTGCACGTCGGCGAAATCCAGCACACCAGCCTGCTCATAGCGTTCGCCGTCTGGCAGGGTAAGATAAAGCCCCAGGGATCTGGATAGCGCTTGAGCAGATTCCGCTCCCCGGCGGCGGAAGTTGATAAAGTCAGCCTCGTTGATCTGGAATTCGACGTAGACAGGGTCGGTCACCTGGATAGAGGTTATTGCTCCAGAAGAGGGACTGACCACGGCTCCTACGTCATAGTTCAGGCGGCCGATCCAGCCATCAAAGGGTGCTCGTATTTCAGCGTACTCGAGGTTACTTCCTGCCTTCTGAACGGCCGCCTGGGCAGCCTGGAGGCGGCTTTCAGCTGCGCTGAAGCGGTCTTTGAGTTTGTCCAGGTCCGCAGCCGACAGGAAGCCTTTCTCCGACACTTCTTCCCCTCGTTTCAGATTTCGGCTCGCAGAATCCACTTCGGCGCGGGCCGCAGCCAGTTCAGCATCAGCTTGTTGGAGATCAGCGCTTGCGCGAGTGTCCTCAAGCCGGATCAGGAGCTCGCCCTGGCTGACTTTCGCGCCCTCGGTAAAAAGAATTTCCCGGATTTCCGCTTCTATGCGCGGCGTGATATCCGCTTTGGCGGAAGCGGCCGTTCTGGCAACAAACTCCCGGGAAGGCCGGATTTCACTGGCCTCAAGTACCACCACGGAAACGGCAACGGGACTGGTTTGCTTTGGCTCCTTAGGCTCGGAACAGCCTGCCAACAACAAACCTGCACACACTGAAACTACGGCAATGCGGAATTTCTTATAGCCTTCCATCGTCTGTCTTCCCTGAAATGGCAGTCTCTTGGCGGGGTTCAATCAAGTCGAAAATAAGATTAGTCGAATCTTTGCTATATTTCCCTGAATCGTTCGTTTCAGAGATCCACTCAATGAAAATCCCCAAAACCGTAAAATTTACTTCCGTCATCATCGGGCTTTCCCTGGCGGGATGCTCAATTCAGAACACGCTGTCACTGGGCGTTGACGATCCCTGCGCCTCACTGAAAGGCATCGTTGCTGATTACCCCTCTGGTTTTGAGGCTTACCGTGGCAGCTCCAATAGTTTCAGCTCGGTAACTGTCTACAATGCCAAAGAACAGATAATCCGCGGACACTGCGAAGTCTGGAGCTGGGCCAATAACGACAGCGCCTACGTCTGCTCCGGCAATACTCCCAACGACGAGGTGGCGACCACCAGGTACAACACGGCTGTAAACTGGATGGGGCAGTGCCTGGGTGATAGCTGGTCAAGCACTGAAGGGGAAAGAACGAGGGATGGGATGAATGCAGGAATGGTCACCCGGTTCAGCGCGGCTGAGGCTGGGAAACCGAATGTATCGGTTCACAAGGTGGCCTTCCGCGGCGATTCAGCGGTTTATGTGTATGTGGGTACACCCAGTCGTTTGGCGGAGTTCTAACCCGAGAAACCCTGCCAGTTGAACAACAAAAAGGGCCACCCCCAGAGGTGGCCCTTTTTGTTTTCCGAGCTAAAGCAGGCGTCAGCCCAGGTTCTTTTTCACGAACTTCTGGATCTCTCCCACGATACCGCTACGGAATGCCAGTACCGTCAGGACGAAAATCCCGCCGAGGATTGGGTCCACCCAGTCACGCAGGGCACCCTGGGACAACTGGTACTCGATGTTCACCACGAAGGTGGCACCAACCACCGGGCCCAACAGTGTTCCCATACCACCAACCAGAGTCATCAGGATGACCTCGCCCGACATATGCCAGTGGGCATCGTTGAGGGAGGCAAGCTGGAACACCACAGACTTCATGGAACCGGCCAGACCGGCCAGGGCCGCCGAGATGACGAACGCGAGCACCTTGTAGCGATCGACGTTGTAGCCCAGGGAGACGGCACGGGGTTCGTTCTGCTTGATCGCCTTCAGCACCTGGCCGAACGGACTACCGACGATACGCTGTACCAACAGGTAGCAGGCGATGAACACCGCCAGGACGAAGTAATACATGTTCAGGTTGTCTTCAAGATTGATGAAGCCCAACAACTCGCCACGGGGAATGCCGTGCATACCGTCTTCACCACCCGTGAATTCAGACTGGACGAAGAAGAAGAACACAAGCTGGGCAAGCGCGAGGGTTACCATCGCGAAATAGATACCCTGGCGACGAATCGACAGCAACGCAAAGCCAGTACCAAGCACTGTGGCCGCCAGCGTACCGGCGATGATGCCCATCTCGGTGCTTAGCCCGCTGTAATTACTGAGCAGGTAACCGGTGGTGTAGCCCCCTGTGGCCAGGAAGGCTGCGTGGCCAAATGACAACAGGCCGGTGAAGCCGAACAGAAGGTTGAACGCCACCGCAAACAGCGCGAAGCACAGGATCTTCATGAGGAAGACCGGATAGATCATGAACGGTGCCGCCAGCAGGAGGAGCAGCAGGACACCGTTCAGCATCATCTTTTTGCGATCCTGAGCGGCCTGTTCCTGAACGATAGCCTTGTGAATGTCGGCGGAATTGACTGGCTGATTCATGGTTATGCCTCCTTACCGAACAAGCCACTGGGCCGGAACATAAGAACCAGAACCATGACCAGGAAGATGATCGCCGAGGATGCCGGCGGGTAGAAGGTTTTGGTGAGCCCTTCAATCACGCCCATCAGAATACCGGTGATGATGGCGCCGCCGATGGAGCCCATACCGCCGATAACCACCACGGCGAAGACCGTAATCAGTGTGGCCGACCCCATGACCGGTGTCACCGAGTAGATGGGCGCGGCCAGAACACCTGCAAAGGCTGCCAGCGCAACACCAAACCCGTAGGTGAGGCTAATCAGAAGCGGCACGTTAATGCCAAAACCCTGCATCAATTGAGAGTCTTCCGTGCCGGCCCGCAGGTAGGCGCCCAGCTTGGTTTTCTCAATCACGAACCAGGTTGCAAAGCAGACGACCAGTGCCGCTACGATGACCCAGGCCCGGTAGTACGGCATGAACATGAAGCCGAGGTTTACGCCACCCTTGAACATGTCCGGCATGGTATAGCGTAGCCCGGAAACCCCGAACCAGTTCACCAGAACACCCGAGATGATCAGCGCGACGCCGAACGTCAGCAGCAGACTGTAGATATGGTCCTGCCCCGCAATGCGACGCAGCAGAAAATATTCAATGGCGACACCGAAGGCACCAACCAGAAGTGGCGCCAGCAATAAGGCGACCCAGTAATTCACGCCCAGATAGTCGAACATCAGGACGGTGGTCATGGCGCCGAGCATATACATGGCGCCATGGGCAAAATTGATGATCTTCAGCAGACCGAAGATGACCGCGAGCCCAAGGCTCAGAAGGGCGTAAAAGGCGCCGTTGATTATTCCGATCAGGAGCTGGCCGGATAGCACAGCTAAAGGGACGCCGAAAATCATGGACATTGGGCTAACTCCAGAAGCAGCACAGGGATTGTTTTTTGGCTTTATTCTTTTCCGTTTTCATGGGTTCGCCCTGCCCTGTTGCAGGACGAACCCATAACGGTCGCTTTTAGTTATTGACCAGCTTGCACTTGCTCTCGGAGAGCGGACGGTAGGACTCTTCGGCCGGGATGGTCCGCAGAATCTTGTACAGATCCCACTCGTTCTTGGACTCGGCCGGGGTCTTCACTTCCGCCAGGTACATATCGTGCACCATGCGGCCGTCAACGCGGATCTTGCCGTTCTTGGCAAACATGTCGTTGATCGGAGTGTCCATCATCTGCTTGCGCACAGTCTGGGCATCGTCAGAACCGGTGGCCTCTACGGCTTTCAGGTACTGCATGGCGCTGGAGTAGATGCCAGCGTGAACCATAGTCGGACGCACGCCGGTTTCTTCCATGAAGCGATCAGACCACTCACGGGTTTCATCGTTCATGTCCCAGTACCAACCGGTGGTGAGCTGGATACCCTGGGCCGTCTGAGCGCCAAGCGCATGCACGTCAGTCAGGAACAGCAGCAGTGCCGCCAGAGTCTGGCCGGACTGGGTTACGCCGAACTCACTGGCGGTGGTGATGGCGTTAGTGGTGTCGGCGCCGGCGTTTGCCAGACCGATAACATCAGCACCGGATGCCTGAGCCTGCAGGATGAACGATGAGAAGTCCTGAGTGGGGAACGGATGACGCACTGAACCGATGATTTCACCACCGTTGGCTTCGACCACGCGAGTCACGTCGCCTTCCAAGGCATGACCGAAAGCGTAATCGGCAGTCAGCATGTACCAGGTTTTGCCACCTTCTTTGACGACCGCACTGGCGGTGCCGTTGGCCAGCGGATAGGTGTCGTAAACGTAGTGGATGTGGTTCGGGGTACAGTGCTCGTTGGTGATGCTGGAAGCCGCTGAACCGGAAATGATACCGAGGCGATCGTGCTCTTCCAGAATCTTGCTCACGGCGATGGAAACAGAGGAAGCCACCATACCGGCTACGAGATCGACATCCTCGTTCTCAACCCAGCGACGTACGGTGCTGGATGAGGTATCCGGGCTGTTACGGTCATCGGCGCTCACCACTTCAATCTTGGCGCCATTGACGTTACCACCAAAATCAGCGATGGCCATTTCCAGAGCTTTCAGACCGTTTGGTCCTGCCAGGTCACGGTAGGTGCCGGACATGTCCGCCAGATAACCGATCTTGACCGTGTCGTTGGAAATGGCCGCCTGGGCTCCGCCTACCATCATGGCTGATGCAACGGCTGATGTCAGAAGCTTTTTCATCATTGTCATTGTTGTATCTCCGCTACTGTCTTGCGTTGGTTCGGGTTGTTGTTACTTTTCTTGCTCTCGTCCTATCCGGGATCAGACCCCCAAATAGCCATCCAGCACCGACTGTTTTGCACTCAGTTCGTTGGCGCTGACTTCTTCCACAATCTGACCGTGCTCAACAACGTAATGACGGTCGGCTAACGGTGCTGCGAAGTGGAAATTCTGTTCAACCAGGACAATGGTCAAGCCCTTGTTTTTCAGGGCAATCAGGACCTCTCCCAGCTTTTCTACAATAACCGGGGCCAGGCCCTCTGTGATCTCGTCCAGCAACAGCATGTTGGCGCCGGTGCGCAGAATACGCGCCATGGCCAGCATCTGCTGTTCGCCGCCGGACAGCTTGGTGCCCTGGCTGAAGCGACGTTCATAAAGGTTGGGGAACATGTTGTAGATTTCTTCCAGGCTCATGCCGCCGCTACGCACAACTGGCGGTAGTGTCAGGTTTTCCTGGACACTGAGTGAGGAAAAAATGCCCCGATGTTCGGGGCAATACCCGACACCCAACCTGGCAATATGATGAGGTGCACAGGACATTGTCTCCTCACCATTGATCATAATGGAGCCGGTGCGCCGGCCAACCATATTCATGATGGCTTTGAGCGTTGTGCTACGGCCCGCGCCATTGCGACCCAACAAAGTCACCAGTTCCCCGCGGTTCACCACCATGTCGATGCCGTGGAGGATGTGAGATTCGCCGTAAAAGGCGTGCAATCCGGACAGTCGCAGCTGTTCGTACTCGCGGTCGGATTTCGTGGTCATTGCGCTGCCTCCGCCTGATCATTGTCGGCGGTGGTGCCGCGCTCGCCGCTACCATCACTGCCCATATACACCTCGCGAACCCGTGGATCGCCGGAAACCGTCGCGTAATCGCCTTCGGTCAGAACAGCGCCCTGAGCCAGTACGGTGATGCGATCACAGAGTTTGCTGACTACGCTGAGGTTGTGTTCAACCATCAGGACAGTTCGCCCCTCGGCAGCCTTGCGTACCAGTTCCACAACGCGATCAACGTCTTCCGAACCCATGCCCTGGGTTGGCTCGTCCAGCAACAAAAGTTGGGGCTCCATGGCAAGCGTGGTGGCCAGTTCCAACGCCCGTTTGCGCCCGTACGCCAACTCAACCGTGGTGGTGTTGGCGAATTCAGCCAGGCCCACGGCGTCCAGGAGCTCCATGCAACGCTGGTTGAGCTTGTGCAGGGAGTTACCGGATTTCCAGAAACTGAAGGAGGTGCCCTCGAACGTCTGCAAGGCCACCCGGATGTTCTCCAGCGCGGTCATGTGGGGGAATACGGCTGAGATCTGAAACGAGCGAACAATGCCCTGGCGGGCGATGGCGGCGGACTTCATGGTGGTGATGTCCTGATCCTTGAACAGGATCTGGCCCCGGGTCGGGATCAGGAATTTGGTGAGCAGATTGAAGACCGTGGTCTTGCCGGCACCATTGGGGCCGATCAGGGCGTGAATGTGGCCTTTCTGGACCTTCAGGTTCACGTCGTCGACTGCAACAAAGCCCTTGAATTCTTTGACAAGGTTACGGGTCTCCAGAACGTACTGTTCACTCATGAGCCAATCTACCTTTGTTATTGTTGTGCGTTTTATCTGACTACCAGATTAGATTGACGTATACGTAAACGTCAACACTTAATTGCAGTTTTTAAGTACACTCTCGCTACGCAAAAAGTCGTATAGGAGTTCTACTACCTGGTCCTGCTTTTCCAGGTGTGGCGAGTGCCCCGCATCCTCGAGAAGAACGCCGCGGGCCTTTGGTCCGATGCCGGCAACGATATCCGTGACCTGCTCCGGCACTCCGTATTCGTCGTTTTCTCCCTGAATGATAATAGCCGGACATTCAATTGCCGCCAGCCAGCGACTGAAATCCATCGCCGCCTGAAACCCTTCGTCACGCCAGACTGTCTGCCAGGCGTTGAAAAGATCGTCAGTCCGGTTGCCGTGATAGCGCGCCAAACGATCCCGGATATCCGTCTCCCTGTAACGTACGGCCATTTCCTCGATACCAGCGAGGGTCAGGTGATCGGCATAGATGTGCGCCGCCATGGTCGCCAGCGCCTTTACACGCCCCCCCATGGTGCCGGCAGTCACGAGGGCAATGGAACCACCGTCGCTGTGCCCTATCAGCACCACATCCCTGATTTCGAGCTTGTCCAGGAGACGGGGCAACCACTGTTCGCCAGCTGCCTCAAGGTAATCGTGTGGGCGCGGGAGCTCTTCATCGGAAGAATGGCCATAGCCCTGACGATTGTAGATCAGCGCGTCGCAGCCGGTTGCTTTCGCGAGCTTCTCCGGAAACTTACGCCACAAGGCGATGCTGCCCAGGGACTCGTGGAGAAAAACCAGCACCGGCCCTTTCGGTTCCGCGTGCTGGATTCGCCTGACTTCCAGCTCAATACCGTCGCCTACCGGCACCATCATGTCACGAATCTGCATGGGATTACCGGTTTGGCGGAATTGAATAGGTCATGGTGGAGTGAGCAACCGGCTCTTCGGCACCTTCCGAGTAAACGAACACTTCGCCCACGCCCATGGTACGGCCGACTTTCAGCATGGTGGCACGGGCCCAGATGGGCTGATGCGCCACCGGCTTGCGCAGAAAATTAATGTTCAGATTGGTGGTCACCGCCAGGGGAACAAGGCCAATCTTGCTCAACAGCGCCGCATAAAGGGTGACATCCGCCAGCCCCATCATGGCCGGCCCGGAGACGGTGCCCCCGGGCCTGAGATGCGCCTCATCCACTTCCAGTTTCATTTCTGCCCAGCCATCCCCGAGCTTCTGCAGGGTGCCGTAGGCCTCCCCCTGCGGAAACTGCTCGTCAAGGAAGGCCTGCAGCTCTTCGAACGTAATGATCATGCGCCGATTTCTTCCTTGGCCTGATTACGCAGGACAAACCGCTGGATCTTGCCGCTGGGAGTCTTCGGCAGCTCATCGACAAACTCAATCTCCCGGGGGAAGGCGTGGGTCGAGAGCCTGCGACGAACCAACTCCTGCAGTTCGTCTTTCAGGGCCTGTTCGTCTCCAAGAGCGTAATCGCCCTTGATCACCACATAAGCCTTGATGATGGAACCGCGCTTTTCGTCCGGCTTGCCGACAACGCCGGACTCCGCCACAGCGGCGTGCTCGAGCAGTGTGCTCTCGACGTCTGCCGGTCCCACCCGGTAGCCGGCCGTGGTGATGATGTCATCATCCCTGCCACTGAAGGAGAAGTTGCCATTGCCGTGGTTGATGACCATGTCACCGGTGAGGTAGTAGCCGTTAACGAACGGGTCCTTTTCACCCCAGGTGTAACCGTCGAAGTGGAAAAGCGGGGACGCTTTTACGTCAACCGCCAGCTGACCAACTTCACCCTCGCCTACAACCTCGTTTTTCTCGTTCAGCGCGACCACCTTGTGGCCAGGAGAGGCATAGCCCATGGAGCCTTCACGGACCGGATGCGCCAGACCGTGGAAGTTGCAGCAGGTCATGCCAGTCTCGGTCTGGCCGTAATGATCTTTAACCGGGCAGTAGTGACGGTTGCGAATCCAGTTCACCACTTCCGGGTTCAGAGGCTCGCCGGCACTGCTGGCAACCCGAAGGCCCAGGTTCTCGCCTTCCGGCAGCACGTGATCGTTTGCCTTGAGCAAACGGTAAGCCGTAGGCGCCGCAGCCAGGTTGGTGATCTTGTACTTGCGGATCATGTCGTAGGTGGATTCCGGGGTAAAACCACCCGGGTTGAAGTGCGTGGCGTGGCCCATCAGCAGCGGCCCAACCACGGCATAGTAAAGACCGTAGGCCCAACCGGGATCGGCCACGTTCCAGAACCTGTCACCATCCTGCAGATCAATGGCGTATTTCATATAAACGTAGAACGCCAGCAGCGCTTTGGCCGGTACCGCAACCCCCTTGGACTTACCCACGGTGCCAGAAGTGAACATCTGCAGGAATGGATCGTCGCCCTTGATCATGACAGGCTCGAAATCGCTCGACTGGGCCGCCAGGGTCTCTTCGAAGTCAGGGATGTCCGCGCCAATCTCACTGGCGTTTACACCCACAATCGGCGGGCAGACCTTGACGTCGTTCAGCTTGGGATAGTTCTCCGGGTTGGTCACCACCAGCTTGGTGCTGGCTCGCTCGAACCGGTACTCAATGGCCCCGGAACCAAAGGCCGTGAACAGCGGCTGATACACGGCACCAGCACGCAGGGTTCCGGCGATAACGATCAGCAGCTCCGGAGTGCGCGGCAGGAGTGCAGCCACCCGGTCGCCCTTTCCGATGCCCTGGGATTTCAGATAATTGGCAAAACGCGCAGAGGCCTCTTTCAGCTCGGCGAAAGTCAGAGTGCCGTCACCGCCATCTTCGGTTTCGTAGTAAAGCGCAACCCGACTCGGGTCATCTGCCCATTTGTCGCAGATTTCGTGACAGACATTGAGCCCGCTATCCAGACGTCCATCCAGGATGTCCGCTTCCAGAGCAGCAGGATCGAAGTTGTTGTAAACGTCGGTATATTCCGGAAGGCTCATTCTCAACTCCTGTTGTTTTTATCATTGAAAGCACGGGTCAAGGTTTAGCACAGGCTTCACTTTACGTAAAGGTAAACTTTAGACCAAAAAGGAAGAAATCTGTGTGGCTTTATGAGCAGGAAAAGCGGGTGCGACAGGCCTGCCGCACCCTTGAAGGGATCAAACACGAAAATCAGGATTTCGGCGTAATCTTCCCGGGATGGCGGCTTGAAAGTATGTGGTGCAGGGAGTCGCATTCCACCATGGGATCATCGCAATTGACCACGATGTCGGAGCGGGCAATGACATAACCCTTGCCGGTGATGCTGTTTTTGATCACCTGGTACTCACCCTCTTCCTCAACCGAAGTGAATTCACCGATAAAACCCGTCTCTCTGAGGGAAACGGTTTCCAGCTTGTCGCCCGGCTTGATACTGCCTTCGTAGTTCATCAACGCCAGACGGGCGGACGTGCCAGTGCCCGTTGTGCTCCGACAGATCACCCCGGGATGCACATAGGTTGCCGAGCGGGACCGGTAATAGCCCTCTGCCACATGTTCCACAGGGCCCATGAAGTGCAGGAACGGCAGTGGCCCTACGTCGCCAAGCGTATAATGGGAAAAGCCCCGCTCTGCCTGAATCGCCTCGACAATGGCGTGGGCGGTTTCTGCGAGTTTGCGTTCTTCGTCCAGGGTCAGATCGAAGCCCATGCTGGCTGCATCCACCAGCGCATAAAAGCCGCCGCTGTATGCAACACTGTAGGTAATCTCGCCCAGCGAAGGCACGTCGATGGTGGCCTTGTAGGTGTGGATATAGCTGGGCAGACCCTCACAGGTGATGGCTTCTACCACTCCGTCGTGCACCGTCGCCTCAATCTGGACCAGTCCGGCGGGCGATTCCAGTATAAAACTCTGCTGGCCTTCCTGTTTGGGCACAATGCCCGCTTCCAGCACCGCAGTAGCCGTGCAGATGGTGTTGGAGCCCGAGTAGATAGGGTAGCCCATGACTTCCATGATGATGTAACCGGCGGCAGCTCGCGGATCCGTGGGCGGCACCAACAGATCCACAGACATTTCCGGTATCCCGTAGGGCTCTTCCAGCAAAAGCCGGCGTAGACCGTCGGCGTCATCCCGCAGGTACTCCATCTGCGCTCGCACGGTATCGCCGGGCAACAGATCAATGCCACCGGTCACGATCCGGCTGACATCACCGCCGGCATGGGTATCCATCAACTGAATGGTCAGTTCCGGTTTCATCAAGCGCTCTCCAGTGACCAGGGTTGGCCGTGTTCTTCCCATTGTGAGTCGGGAACGATCACGATCTTGCCGAGATAATTGCTACCCCGGTTCACAAAATATTCTTCTGCCCGGTGCAGGTCAGAGAGCCGAAACGCACCGTGCAGAACCGGTTTCAGTTGCCCTCCCCGGATCCAGGCCATCAGTTGTTCTGCCTCTTCGCGGGTGCCATGAGATACCCCGAAAATCTGTACCTGGTAGAGGTAGATCCGGGTCCACAGGATTTCGCTGATGTTGCCGCCACTGGCCCCTGCAATACTCAGGCGCGGGTAGGTGCTGCGGGCGTTCATATCGAAGATCATGGTATCGATGAACACATCGGTCATCTCTCCGCCCACCAGATCCATCACCGCATTAATGGGCTTGCCTCCGGTTTCCGCTTTCACCCGATCTACAAAGCTGTCCATATCGGAGCGATCCAGCACCGCCTCGGCGCCCAGTTCCAACAGCGCTGCCGCTTTGTCCTGTTTACTGAGAGCATAGGGAATAGCCCCCATAATTCGGCAAAGCTGGATCAGGGCCGTGCCAACGCCCCCGCTCGCGCCGGTCACCAGGACCCGCTCTCCGGCCTTGATGTTGGCCGAGGTAAGCATGTGCATGGCGGTCTGGTAGGAACACATGCCCATGGACGCCACTTCGGCATCCGCCAGTTCGGCATTGGGTATGTGATGGAACTGGTCAGCCGGCAGCGCTACGTATTCCGCGTAACCGCCGTCGGCACCGTGGCCGTAGTAATCGGGCGTGAGATTGATGTCTCGGCGGTCATTGGCGTAGATGTTGAAATCCAGAAGGCCCCGTTCTCCAATGCGGGACTCATCCACACCGTCACCAACAGCCACGACACGCCCGGCGATGTCGGCCCCCTGAATCCGCGGAAAAACCAGCGTGGGCTTGCCGCCCATCTGGAAGGATGTCATTTCGCCTTTTTTGGTGGGATACAGCCCTTCCCGTGCCTTGCGGTCGGTGTTGTTCTTCGCCGTTGCCGTAACCTGAACAAGCACCTGGCCGGCTCCGGGCGCAGGAACAGGCACATCTTGGTACTCCAGTTTATCGACATCACCGTGACCGGTAAGAACCATGGCTTTCATGGTGTTCGGGATCATGGGCTGACGATCCTCCCTGTTTGCTGAATTTCGGGTATTCAAAGAGGATAGGTGAGTTTACCGGGCGTGTCAGTGCGTGTTGCGGGTATCCATTATCAGACTACCGGGCAATCACTTTATAGATAGGACGCAGCTTGGGAATCTGTTTGAGTACCACCTGGATGACCGTCATCAGAGGCACCGCCAGTAGCACGCCCACCGGCCCCCAGAGCCAGCCCCAGAAGAAGATCGAGACGAAGATGATCACCGGATTGATGGCCATACGAAAGCCATGAATCCAGGGCTCAATAAACAGTCCGACAAGCGTGGTCAGCCCCAGGAATCCCAGGGGCGCGACAGCCATCATCCAGAGCTCGTCCAGACTGACCACAGACACGATGGTCAGCAACGAGATCGAGAGAATATTGCCCAAATAGGGAATGAACCGCGCCAGCCCGGCGACCAGCCCCCACACAGCCGGATCCGGCAGCCCGACGGCCCAGCAGATCAGACCCGTTGTGGTGCCGACGGCCAGATTACTCAGGCCGAGAACGCCCAGGTACTGGGCAATCTGATGCTGAGAATCGTGGGTAATCCTAAGCACGGTTTTCCGCTGATCAATGGGCAACTGACGGACAAAGTTCTTGATCAGACGATCACCGCTCACCAACAGGAAATAGGTTAATGCCAGTGCCAAAGCCAGGCCAGCGATGCCGTTCCGGGCTTTGGTCATCAACTGGTTGCGCCATGAATCCGTCTGCAGAACAACCGTCGTTGGCTGTTGCCTTTCTGACTCCGAGAGCTCCTCAACGGACTTTTCAACCTGTTCCGCAGACTCGGAGACCCTGGCGATCTGGCGACTGATTTCGCTCTCGCCCACCAGCAGCCTCGATATCCCCTGGGGCACTTCCTCAACCCACTTGAGGGCAGGCGTCGCGACGGCCAGTGTAATGCCGACGATGCCGGCGAGCACCAGAAGCACAAACACCAGGGAGCTGATCATCCGGGGAACCCGCCACTTAACGTACGCCTTCTTGACCAGGGGCGAGAGCAGCAAGCTCGTCATAACGGCAAGAATAATGGGCAGGACAATCTGATGAGCAACGTACAGGGTGTACAGAATACCGAGACCGAACAAACCGTATATCGGCGTGGCAAGATCCGATGAAATCAGCAGGCGCTTGTTCTCACCCGCCGGTTCCTTATTTGTGGATTGGTCTTCCATGATGAAGCCTGTATACCGTGAAAAAAGCTGGCCCGGTAACTCCAGGCCAGTGTTAAAAACGGTCAGTCTACCTTCACCATAGCGCGAGCGCACCCGGGAGAGGGTTACGCGGGGTTCACTTGAAGCAAAAACCGAAGTTTCGAAAACGAAATGTAAGCTCGGCACTTCGATTTTTTTGACGGATTCCTGTCATTCCCTAGTTTATCGGCTCAGGATGATTGACGACGCAGCGGAAGCCTATACTCCCCGAGTCAACAGATCCTCCGCTTCTCGCAAAAACAGTATCGCCCCCGCCAAAGCTCCCCCCCATTCCAGCCCAGTCTCGAACAGTCTTCTGAGGTTTTGCTGGGTCGAGAGGGTTCTTTGGCCCTCTTGGGTTATCAAAGCTGGCCTCCGTATAAAAATCCGGTTTAAACCAATCCTGAGTCCATTCAGCGACGTTGCCAGTCATATCATGAATACCAATTGAATTCGGCGGATAGGAGCCTACGGGACGACGCTCCATCACATTAAAATCGTGGCTGAGCATGTTTCCAGATGGAGGTATGCTCGGATCAATGTATTGCACGGGTCTCTGCAAGTACGTATCAGGATTCGCTTCCCCAGTACCAGTTGCATAAGGCACTTCCTTGCCACGGCTTCGGGCAGCGTATTCCCATTGAGCTTCCGTTGGCAAAGCAAAGGGTAAACCGGTTTGATCGCTTAACCAGGCGCAGTACCCTTCTGCCTCATAGTAATTTGGTGTTCTGGCAGGTTTAAGATGAAAATAAGGAGACAAGGGATCTTCACTTGGTGGGGCGATAAATTTCTCGTCATACCCAGACCCCTCATACAAGGAGATGTGTCCAACTTTCTCATAATAGACGCGCATTTCTCCCCAAGTTGTCTCGTACTTGGATATGGAGTAGCTGTCGACGCTGACATCGACAGCAGGCCGAGCGTGATCCGTTAAAACTACATAAGGCGAACCATTCGGGTGTCCTACATCACCCAACTTAAAAGTACCTCCCTCAACAAAGACCAGATTTTCAATCGCTTTTTGCTTGACTCGTGAAACCGCATCGGCCGAGCCATTACCAAACCTCTCACAAGCAGTTAATGAGGTTGCGAGCACCACCAACCCCAGCTGCAAACCTTTATTCAGAACCATATGCGGTTTTCCCTAGCCAATCCTACAAATACGGCAGACGTCGAAAGGATCCATTTTCACGGGCCTTCCCGCAATTGCCCTTTGGCCTTGAAGCCCAAGTATGAACATGCGCTGATCCGCTTTGTTTTTTCCAATGAATGCAAAAAGTCGATCAACATTCGACTCAAACTCCTCATGCCTCGCAAAACCTTCAGGGTTCATTCGCATAACGGTTTCCTCGAAATCGCGCCAACCCTGAAAGGTTTCCATTATCTGCTTAACAGCCATAATTTTGATGTCATCTGCACCCCACAAATTAGGGGTCACCCACCAGTCATAAAGAATATTGTCCAATACAGCCCCTTTTACTTCAGGAGGGGAATGCCTGAACACAGAGTCCTCGGCCAACGCTAAATCGACGACCACGTTGTAAGCCAATTCATGGCCACGCTCCTCACGAGCACGGTTTACGAAAAACGACTCGACAAATCGAACGATCTCAGTCGCCATGGAGTTGGCAAATTCTTCCGCTGCCCCAGCGGCAGACAGTCCCCTACCAAGGGCATACAGACTAATTCGCTGGTACCACTTAAAGGCGGAGCTATTCGAATCAAAGAGTTCTAAATATCTGAAGTCCACGTCCATTAGTGCGTTGTAGACGAAATGGAGCATCCGAATGACTTTCTGAGTCTCGATCTCCAAGAGAAAGCTTCCGGATGGCCCCACGCCTAGCACAAGCCCAGCGTGTGCGTTTAAATAAAATTTGCCAGTCTCCGGGCTGAATAACAGCCTGAGTTCGGCCTCTGCCCCAGCCCCCAACGCTGCCTCGACCTTCTTACCTACCCTACAAAGCCTTTCCCACTCTCGCTTCTCGGTCAGTACGTCTTTCCAACGCAGCTCACCTGCCACCTCACATCCGCCACGAATGCCTGCGAATACCCCAGCCTCAGCACCCGCCTTCTGCCCGTTATTCCTCGAAGCAATGCCCTTCAGAGTGGGGAGGCCGTCCTTGGTGGACACGTGAACATTTCCAGCAATAAGAGCCGAGGCGCCGGCGAACCCGGTCAGCGAGGCGTTGATCGCTGCCTGGAAATGGCCGAGCGACGCGATCTTGCGCTCGCCATCCCAGCCTCCAACCCGATAAGGAATCCGGATTTCGGACCGGTTATTCACCGGAAACGCCTGCTCAACACCAACCTTGCCCTGCGCCAGGGCATACTGCGCTTCCGCTTTCGCCTGGAAATGCACTTTCCCCTTGCGCGGATCAAATTCACCCGAAGCTGCCGCACCGGCAGCAAAGCGCATGAACTGTGCTTCTGCGGAGGCATCAAACCCGATTTCATCGACCGCTTCCCGCCTGGCTTCCGCGTCTCCCCAGATGGACCAGGATGCCTCATCGTAAAACTTGTTCAACGTCGTCATCAGCGCGCCATTTTTATCCGGCTCCCAGAGGGTTGCGTTGAACTTGATGTTAAGTTCGCTTCGGATAGCATCTCGTAGCTTAGCCGGATCAACGCCGTTCTCGGTTAGCCAACCCTTACTGCGCTCCCTGTCTCGCGATGCCATCGAATACCGGCGAGGGTGGTTCGCGATCTTGTCAGAGCGAACAAATGTGACGTGCTTATTGCCGGCCAACCGCTTTATTTCAGTAATCGGTGGAATGGATTGCATGTCGTTGGTCAGGACTGAGCGCGCCTCAAGTTCGTCTATCAGCCGTTCTTTCTCCTCCTGTACTTCCGACAGCAAGCGCCCTTCGCCCTCACTCACGCCCAGTTCAGAGTCGGTTTCACCCTCATCAAGCCCGTCAAGCTTCCCGTAAAATTCAGTGATGGGACCACAAACAAACTCCTCTTCTTCGACCCAATCCGCCAATTCTGCCTCAGTCAGAAGAATCAGTTCGTCAGACCCGGTTACATGAACAACTTCCACGATTTCTTCGGAACAGGGAGGCTCCTGAGCAATAGATCCCACTTCGCAGTTGGAGAAATCAGCCTCGTTGGCCGCTGGCAGCTTGAGCAGCTGTCCGGGGAAGATACGATCCGGGTTCTCAATTGCAGGATTCAGCCGCATCAGGCTGCTCAGGGTTGTTTGATGCCTTTGTGCAATCGCACTGAGGGTGTCGCCGGAGCGAACGGTGTATTCAGAATTCATCAGGCAACTCCGTATGCCAAATGGTTATCCACTGCTTTCAGACGTGCGCTAGCCGAGACCTCAGAGTCAGACAGAATGGTGCGGATTTCGGCAAGCTTGATCCGCTCCCCGTGAACCACAGCCAGCTCTGAGTAACGGCTAACCTCCTTTTCGGTTCGAAAACCCAGCGCGGTTGCCTCATTGATGAGTTGCTCCAACCGTGCTCGATCCGTGATGTTGAGAAAACGGCCCAACTTCTCGACGAATTCATGCCTGGCGCTCTGTGACAGCACTACCACATGATTTTCAGTGAGGAGAAACCAGCCTTCCTCAGCCGCTTTCCTGAAGTGTTGCGAGCCATCTGAATCGAACCGGGATAGCTCTCCGTTCGGCTGGAAGGCCAGCCACTCTCTGACTGGCCCACTAAAGCGAGCGCGTTCCTGCTCATTCAGTGCAGACATCAGCCGCGTGAGCTGCTTGGGTGCGTAATAGCGCAGGTAGGAGAATCCCCCATTCGGCATCTGCACACTGAGCAAACTGCGCAAATGGCCCGCCACAAGGGGGAGGCTTTGATCCGATAAAAGGATAATGGCTTTATCCTGCCACTCCGACTGGGCACGCCAAAGCCGAGTACGCTCGGAGGGTTTGACCAGGCAAGGGGTTACTTCCATAGCCGCTTCATGTGGTGTGCCCAAGAACAGATATTCCAGTTGGGGCTGATCATCATGCTCGTAGGTGAAGCGCGGTGCATCAAACAATGCACCGTCGAAAAGAATGTAGGCCTTCGCCCTGGTTGTTTCATCCAGCCCTATCATGCAGTCACACCCTCGCATGAACAGGATGAGAGGGCGCAGGTGCCATCCGGCTTGCGCCCGCATTGCTTGACCAGTGCAACATCGTTCCTGGCCGCCGCATTCAGGGCCTGCACCGAACTTGGTGTAGGCCCTGCTACAGTCCGGGTGTCGGTTTCAGCAAGCTGTGCCGGTTCATTCGTATCGGAAATTTCACTCAGGCTGGCCGGAAGCGCCGGGTCTTGGGCCGACACCCCACTCCCACTCCCAGGCCCACCGCCAGAGTTCATGCGCACCGAAGGCCCGGAGACCGTAACGCCACTGGGATCCAGCTTCAGAAAGCTGCCACCCGCCTTGAGCGTGAGTTCGGCGCCCGCCTCGATTACGACTTTCATACCCGCTTTGTGGTGGATCTCGGTGCCAGCTTCAACGAGCTGGTTTTTGCCCTGTTTGCTGTGAAGACTGCCACCGATGGAGAGGCTGTAATCACTTCCGACCGACTCACGCTGTTCGCCATCGACAGTTCGGTGCTCATTGCCTTTGACGTGACTGAGTTCGTTGTTTTCGACCGTGCGGTGACTGTCGTTCCGAATCACCTCCGTGTGGTTGTTCTCGGTGAGCAGGTCCAGGTCTTTCTGGGCGTGGACGTAGATCTGTTCCTGGTCCGCCTCATCCTCAAACCGCAGTTCGTTGCTGCCCTCGCCCTTGTGGGTCTTGGTTTTCAGGGTGGTGCGGGTTTTGTGCTCCGGCAGCCCATAGGGTGGCGTGTTGGTGATGTGATGGGTTCGCCCGGTGATGATGGGCTGGTCCGGGTCGCCGTCCAGGAAGGAGACAATTACTTCGTGGCCGATTCGTGGCAAGGCCATGAAGCCATACTGGCCGCCGGCCCAGCCCTGACTGACTCGGAGCCAGGCGCTGCTGTGTTCGTCGTTTTTCGAGTAGCGATCCCAAGGGAAACGGACTTTGACCCGGCCATGTTCATCGCAGTGAATCTCTTCGCCTTCCGGGCCTGTGACAATCGCAATTTGCGGGCCGTCCATCAGAGGACGATGGGGCGTTCGGGGACGCCAGGTCAGGTCTGCAGGTATGGCATTGAACCGGTTGTGATAGGTGGTGGGTTCGCTGCCGCCCTCCTCTTCCAGGGCCTGGGGCTGGGTGCCGGTGTGAGTGACTGCGGTCAGCAGCCATTCCCGATTCAGGGCGTCGCTGTCGTGCTCCTTCAGCTCAACTTTGGCGCCGGCGCTGAAGTCCGGGCGATTGCTCTCACCGGATGCGGTACTGGCATCATTGCGGAGGGATTGCAGTCTGGCTTCGGTAAACGGCTGGCCACTGGCATCGGCCTTGAAGCGGCCGGGGTAATCGTAGTGCTGGTAATCTTCCCGGTGCTTCAGGTCGCCGGAAGCATGCTGATGCATCAAAGCATAGGCGGGATTCTTAAAGGTATAATCCTTCATGGCCACAGAGGCCACCCGCACCCGCTCTTCATATCGAAATCGGTACACGACCGGGCGCCTGCTGCTGCCGCCGGCTCTGGCGTTATATTCTGCCGGCTCCAGCTTCGGCGCATCGCCATGATGGTCGGCGATTACAAGCGCCGGCTGTGTGTCTGCGTCCACGCTCCCGTGTTCATACCTGTAATGCCAGCCCTCTTCAGCCGCGAGACGTTCGAGGAAGGCCAGGTCGCTTTCTCGATGCTGAACACAATACTCCCGCTGCTCTGGAGTGCGTTTCAGATCGAAAACCGAGCCGATAATGCCGCGCTCTTCCAACAAGGTAGCCACGATGGTATCGCTGCTTTGGGTCTGGAAAACCCGGCTGTTGTGCATCAGTCCCAGACGCCAGAGCGGCGACTGAATATTCAGTTCATAACGGGTGCGCCGGTGACCGGCATCGCCCCGAACAAATTCGTTGACCACACCGGTGAAGCGCCTTAGCGGCTCGCCATCCTGCCAGACCACAAGATCCACCGGTTGCTCAAGAATTTCCGCTGCCTGAATTGAGGGATCGGTACTGGCCAGCTCAAGCCGACCGTGAAACACCTCGGACAGGCATTCGGTCAGGGTAAAACCGACGAGTGAAAAAATATCAGAGGGGAGACCGCCAACGCGGACGGTGAACTGCAATCCATTTGCCTGGGGCATGTCTTCAATCCTTTGAAGTCATCAATCCGGATGATTCTGCTACAAAAACTGCACTATCCCTGGCAGTTCTTCCATCGTAGCGGGTGAAACATTAACAGCGTAGTCGCGGTTATTCAACGAAAAGACCGAACGTTACTCACTCGCCTCCTGGCGCGAACGATACCATTCGGCGTACGGCGTGTTCTCGATCTTGCACTGGGTATAGTCCGGTTCGTCATCAGACCACCAGACCGGCCCGCGCTCACCCAGGGCACGCTTGGCGTGATCCACCTGTTGGCGGGCCTCACGCTCCTGACCCTCGTCGCCGGATGCTTTCGCATCCCGCACCATCCGGCGAGCAGACATCAGGTGCTTGACCTGCTCCCGGTACACCTGCTCCGGAAGATCGGGATTCGAACAACGCCACAGGCGCCCCTTTACCACAAGGTAGCGCCCGTCTGGCGTTTTAATCGTTTCCTTGGTCAACCTTTATTCAGGCTTGTAAAGCCGCTGAATGCTGGAGAAATCCAGGCCACCATTACCCTGCCCGGCGTGCAGCTGGAACAGGTTACGGGCGAGAGAGCCCATAGGAATGGAAGCCTGGTTCTTCACGGCGTTGTCGAACGCCAGCCCCAGATCCTTTGTCATCAGATTGACCAGGAAGCCGCCCTCGTAGTTACGTGACGCGGGTACGCCCTCCATCACACCTGGCCAGGGGTTGTAGACGTTCAACGCCCAGTTGCCGCCAGAGCTCTGCTTCATGATTTCCGAGAGCACCGCCGGATCCAGACCGTTCTTCACGCCGAGCGCAAGTGCTTCGCTGGTGCCGGACATCAGGATAGCCAGCAGCATGTTGTTGCAGATCTTGGCCACCTGGCCGGACCCATGATCACCGGCATGGAAGATGTTCTTGCCCATGGCGTCAAGAATCGGCTTGGCCTTGTTGAAGGCCTCTTCCGAGCCGCCGCAAATGAAGGTCAAGGTGCCGGCCTTGGCACCGCCAACACCGCCGGAGACGGGCGCATCGAGGAACGGGATATCCTTGGCTCGTGCAACTTCGGCAACGCCCCGGGCTGTTTCCGGAGCGATGGTGGAAGAATCAATCACCAGGGTGCCGGCCGGCAGTTTTGCCAGCAGACCATCGTCTCCCAGGTATACCGCTTCCACATGCTGGCCGGCAGGCAGCATGGTGATGACACACTCCGCGCCACTGGCTGCTTCGTGGGCGGTGCCTGCTGTTTTCGCGCCTTCGGACACCAGGGCGGCAACAGCGTCTTTGGACAGGTCGAATACGGTGACCTCGTGGCCGGCTTTTACCAGGTTTCCGGCCATTGGGCCGCCCATGTTACCGAGACCGATAAAGGTAATCTTTGCCATGTCTTTTCTCCTTGTTCTTGTAATAGATCAGCTAAAAAAATCGTCGATCCAGGCGCTGTCCATTTCGGCAAGGGACGCATAGCGCCAGCGGGGCTGCTGGTCCTTGTCGATCAGAAGCGCGCGGATGCCTTCGGCAAACTCGCCCTTGGTCAGGCATTTGGTGGAAAGCACCAGTTCCTTGTCGAGCACCTCTTTCAGGCTATCGTGTTTGCAGCCGTGCAGGTGCCGCCAGACCAAAGCCAGGGATGTGGGTGACGCACCAGCCAGGGAGCGGGTCGCTTTCGCCACCCAGCCGTCGCCACCAGCCAGTTCTTTCAATTGGTTAACGGTCGCTTCCAGGGAGTCAGCATCGGTAACCCGATTGATCTCATCGAAATGAGTGCGAACAGGTGACTCCGGCATGGCGTCGGCGCTCTCACGCTCGTATTGACGCAACACACTACCGACCACTGCATGAGGATCTTCGCCCTGCCAGTTACGCTTGCACAAATCGGCAACAACATCGCCCTTCAGATCATGCCGGATGAAGCGGTCGGCAAGGCCGGTGAAGATTGCATCAGCGCCGTTCAGGCGAGCACCGGTCAGACCCAGGAACAAGCCGGTGCGCCCGGGGGTGCGGTTCAGGAACCAGCCCGCCGCAACATCGGGGTAGAGGCCGATGGTGATCTCGGGCATGGCAAGCTTCGATCCTTCCGTCACCACCCGGTGAGACGCGCCCTCCATAATGCCCATACCGCCACCCATTACGATGCCGTGTCCCCAGCAAACGAGCGGTTTCGGGAAGGTATGGATCAGGTAATCCAGCTCATATTCCTCGGTGAAGAATGCCTCACCCTCACTGGCACCCTGTGGCTCGGTCATGCTGCGATACAGGGCAACGATGTCGCCACCGGCACAGAACGCCTTGTCGCCCTCGGATTCCAGCCAGACGGCCTGGATTACGGGGTCCTCCGCCCAACGCTTCAGTTGCGGAGTCAGCAACCGGATCATTTCCAAAGACAGCGAGTTCAGCGCTTTGGGCGTATTCAGCCGGGCCACGGCGATCAGCGCGCCATCGCCCGTCTTCCATTCTTCGAAGATAATGGGTTGATCACTCATAACAGGTCCTTGAGCCAGCTTTCAAAGCCGGCTTCAGCGGTTTTTCCATTCCGGCTTGCGCTTTTCGAGAAACGCGTTTACGCCTTCTTTCTGGTCTTCGGTAGAGAACAGCTCAACAAACAGTTCCCGCTCCATGCGCCAGCCGTCGTCGTGGCTGCGGCCATCGCGGGCGCTCATCACCAGGGTCTTGCAACGAGCCGTTGACGACGGGCTCTGCTGGCACGCCATTTCCGCCAGCTCCAGCGCCTTATCAAGGCTCTGTCCGCTCGGCACCACTTCCTCAACCAGGCCGATTCGCAGTGCCGTATCGGCCTTTACCCGCTCACCGCACAGAATCATCCGCTTGGCCCAGCCCTCACCCACCAGCCAGGGCAGGTTCTGGGTGCCGCCGGCACAGGGCAAAAGGCCAACGCCTGCTTCGGGCAGTGCCATCTGGGCATGCTCTTCGGCAATGCGGATGTCACAGGCCATGGCGCACTCCAGGCCGCCACCCATGGCGTAGCCGTTCACCGCCGCGATAGAAACACCGCGGAACCGCTGCAGCGTGGAGAAGGCCTCGCCAAAAAGCTGGCCCATCTCGTTCGCCCGGGCTTTGTCGCCATCGGCGAAGGTTTTCAGATCGGCGCCGGCGGAATAGAACTTCTCGCCCTGCCCGGTCATTACCAGGGCAAAGATGTCCCGGTCTTCGTTCAGTTCCTTGACGATGCTCGTCAGGGCAATGAGGGAATCCTTCGTCCAGGTGTTGGCCGGTGGATTGTTGATGGTCAGTACGGCGATATGTCCGCGTTTTTCGAGCTGAATCAGGTCACTCATTTGCTATTCCTCATACTGAAAATGGGGTCGGATGACGATTTCATCAGACCCCATTTTTATGCTTATTGAATTGCCTCAGCCACGCCGTCATCGAGCAGGCGACGGGCAACAATCAGACGCATGATTTCGTTGGTGCCTTCCAGGATCTGGTGCACACGCAGGTCACGCAGATAGCGCTCAAGCGGGTATTCACGAATGTAGCCGTAGCCGCCGTGAAGCTGCAGAGCCTCGTTGACCACTTCGAAACAGGCATCGGTGGAGAACCGTTTGGCCATGGCACAATGCAGTGTCGCTTCCGGATCGGCGTTATCAAGCTTGAACGCGCCCAGACGAACCATCTGCCTCGCGGCAACCAGGTTGGTGGCCATGTCAGCCAGCTTGAACTGCAGAGCCTGGAAAGCCGCCAGCGGCTTACCGAACTGTTCCCGCTCGTGCATGTAGTTACGGGCACGGAGAAGAGCCGCTTGAGCACCACCAAGGGAACAGGTGGCGATATTCAGACGCCCGCCATCGAGCCCCTTCATGGCGATGGCAAACCCGTCGCCCTCGTCACCAACTCGGTTGCTGGCCGGAATGCGGACATTCTCCAGGCTGATCATCCGGGTAGGCTGACTGTGCCAGCCCATTTTTTCTTCGTTCTTGCCGTAGGAAATGCCGTCGGCATCTGCGGGAATCACGAAGGTGGAAATGCCTTTATAGCCGGAATCCGGCGCTCCGGTTCGGGCCATCAAGACCAGAATATCGGTGGCCCCAGCGCCGGAAATGAATACTTTACTGCCGTTGATTACGTAGCTGTCGCCATCGCGCACGGCCTTGGTGCGAAGACTGGCCGCGTCTGAGCCGGCACCCGGCTCGGTCAGGCAGTAGGAGGCGAGCCATTCGCCGCTGGCGAGTTTAGGCACGATTTCCTGCTTGAGATCATCCGACGAAAAGCTGGCGACCATCCAGGTGGCCATGTTGTGGATGGTGATAAACGCGGCGGTTGAAGGGCACGCAGCAGCGAGCTCTTCCACGATGACCGAGGTGTCCAGCCGGGACAGCCCCATGCCGCCAAGCGCTTCGGGCGTGTACATACCCATGAAGCCCATTTCGCCGGCTTCCTTCATCACATCGACCGGGAAAATATGCTCGCTGTCCCACTTCGCAGCGTGGGGCGCCATGGATTTTTCCGCGAACGCCCGAGCGGCCTCGCGAAACGCCAGCTGATCTTCGGTGAGGTTAAAGTCCATCGTTACGCTCCAGATAGAGAGGGCTTGGCATTGAGTGGGGAAAACAAGGGGCCGGAAACAGGTTCCGGCCCAAATACCCCACCTTCAACGCAATTAACGCAACTGGATAGAGAAGTTGGCTTCCGAGCTGGTCGCTTCACTGGAGAACCAGCGGGAGGTAACCGTTTTGGTTTCGGTGTAGAAGCGAACCGCCTGCTTGCCGTAGGCATGCTGGTCACCGTAGAAGGAACCCTTCCAGCCGGTGAACGAGAAGAACGGCAGGGGCACAGGAATGGGGATGTTCACGCCCACCTGGCCTACGTCGATCTCATGCTGGAAGCGACGCGCGGCACCACCGGAACTGGTAAAGATGGAGACGCCGTTGCCGTACGGGCTGTTATTCACCAGCTCGATGGCATCACCAAGGGTGTCGGTTTCCATGCAGGAGAGCACGGGACCGAAGATTTCCTCGTTGTAGATATCCATCTCGGTGGTAACACCGGAGAACAGAGTCGGGCCAACCCAGTTGCCATCGGGCAGTCCGTCTACGGTGCAGCCGCGACCATCCAGCAGAAGGTTAGCGCCCTGCGCTTCACCGGTCGCGATCAGGGACTCGATACGGTCTTTCGCCTTGGAAGAGATGATCGGGCCATAGCTGGCACCGGAATCGTTCCACGCGCCTGGACGAACTTTCGCCATGGCTTCTTTCAGCTCTGGAATCCACTGCTGGGCTTCGCCCACAAAGACCGCGACCGAAATTGCCATGCAGCGCTGGCCGGCAGCACCAACCGAGGCACCAACCAGGGCATTGATCACTTGCTGTTTGTCAGCGTCCGGCAGGATGACCATGTGGTTCTTGGCACCGGCGAAACTCTGGACACGTTTCATGTTGCGGGTGCCGGTCTCGTAGATGTAACGGCCAACAGGCACAGAACCTACGAAAGAAACGGCCTTGATGGCGGGATCAGTCAGCAGTACGTCAACCTGCTCCTTGCCACCGTGAACCACCTGCAGAACGCCCTTGGGCGCACCGGCTTCTTCAAACAGCTCGGCAAGGCGCATGGGGGTCAACGGATCCTGCTCGGAAGGCTTGAGGATAAAGGTGTTACCGCAGGCAATCGCCATTGGGAACATCCACAGCGGAATCATGGCCGGGAAGTTGAACGGCGTAATACCGGCGCACACACCCAGCGGCTGGATCCAGGAGTGGGTATCCACTTCACGGGCAACGTTCTCAACCGTCTCGCCCATCATCAGAGAAGCGACGTTTCCAGCGTGCTCAACTACTTCAATACCACGCCAGACGTCCCCTTTGGCGTCTTCAAACGTTTTGCCGGTTTCCTGCGAAAGGATTTCAGCAATCTCGTCATGATGTTTTTTCAGAAGTGCCTGATAGCGGAGCATAACCCGGGCGCGCTCGGAAACCGGCACTTCCTTCCAGGTCTTGAATACTTCACCGGCATACTTGATGGCCTGCTCCATTTCCGCATGAGTCGTGTTCGGAGCCTTGGCGATCACTTCGTTGGTGGCGGGGTTGGTAACTTCAATCCAGTCCTTGGTCTGGCTCTGGATGAATTCACCTGCAATATACAACGGTACATTTTTCATGTTGATGTCCCTGTTTGTTGTTGTACGGGAAGCCGGCCGGAACCTGAGGGTTCCTTGCCACGTTTACCCAAAGGCTAGCACGGGATTGACCAATGGGTGATTGACTAAATTTCGCCCGTAATGGACTATCTTTCGATAAAGCTCAAACAAACAAGACCAGAAATGACCCAAACCTCACAGTGGCCGGTGCCCAAAGACAGCATTCGCTACGTGGTGCCTGAGCCGATCATTCGACTGCTCGCGAGCCATCCACTGACCCGGGATCTCTATCCGCTGGCGTTCGGCCACTACCGGCGCGCCGTCGGCCATCACATGCATCGGGAACACCATCACGACAATCTTTTGATCTACTGCACGGAAGGCCGTGCGTTCCTGAACGTAGACGGGGAGCCCTACACGGTGGAGGCTGGCGATCTGCTGCTTCTGCCGGCCGGTGCCAACCATCGGTATACCGCCGATCCGGACAACCCCTGGACCATTCACTGGGTGCACTACACCGGACCACTGGCAGCAGATTTTCAACACTACATGGGGTTCGACGGCCCGACCCGGATTCGTCATTTGGGCCGGCAACCCCGGCTTCTGGTTGACTTCAATGGCCTGCTATCGGTGCGACAGACCGGTTTCCGGGCCCGCGGCCTGATCCACGCGGCCAACCGGCTTCGGCAACTGTTGGCTGCAGTTCCGATCAACGCCGACGAAACCGGGCACGAGCGGCAGGCCGAACTGGAAACCATTCACAATTATATGCGGGAGCATCTGGATGAGCGTATCAGCCTGGAGCAACTGGCCGATCTCGCCGGCCTCTCACCGGCTCATTTTGCCACCCGCTATCGGGAACAGACCGGCACCTCCCCGATCCAGCACTTCCTGCACCTGAAGGTGGAACGCGCCTGCCAGATGCTGGACACCAGCAGCCTGAGCTTCGCAGACATAAGCCGACGCCTGGGCTATGACGATGCTTACTATTTTTCGCGGCTTTTCAAAAAGGTAATGGGTCAGTCACCCCGGGACTACCGGCATACCGCCCGACACTGAACGGTCAACCCGGGCCAGATTGAAACCTGCCGCCTTCTACGACTTTTGTTGTAGGAGCCAAGGGGTTAGGCTGGGGGCATCGAATGACAAAAAGAGTGAGCCCATGGCCATGTACACCATTGAAATTGATGAAACCTTTGACGTACCCCGACGACGGGTTTTCGCCCTGTTCGCCGACCATTACCGTTTCGGAAAACTGCTGGGAGCACCGGTCAAACGAATCAAGGACAGCGATCAGGCTGATCCCAACGGCATCGGCTCCGTTCGCAAAATCGGCATCGGGCCGGTCGGCCTGGAAGAAACGGTGACCAGCTTCGAGCCGGATTCACTGATCGAATACACCATCACCAGCATGAGCCCGATCCGCAACCATCTGGGAAGAATCCGTTTCGAGGACACACCGGAAGGCCACACCCGGGTGAACTACACCATCACCTTCGAAGACATCGTACCGTTCACCGGGAAGGTCGTCAGCAGCGCCCTTGAACAGGGTATTCGCCGCGGGATCAAACGGGTACCACAGCTGGCCTGAGAGCCGGCAACAACAAATCGTTACTTGAGGAATATCAGAGAATTGACCTGAGGCAAGAGTTGGCTTTTGTCAATTTTGTAATCTCCGCGCAGCTTGCAATATCCGGCCATTCCGGCCGGATCAAACTGTATTTTGCGGGAGACCGAAATGGCAGCCGAACCCATTGTCCTGTTCGATAACGGACACCACAAATGCCTGATGTTCGATTCCCTGGTAACCGGAGAGGGCGTCCAGTCCAACCAGTTCCTGATTGTCGACGGTAAACATGAAGCACTGATCGACCCGGGTGGTGACCTCACCTACACCCCGCTGTCGGTGGCGGCATCACGCTACATGAACATCCGCGACATGGATTACGTGTTCGCCTCTCACCAGGACCCGGACATCATCGGTGCCATCGACCGCTGGATCGTTCATACCCGCGCGAAGATCGTAACTTCGAAACTCTGGGCCCGGTTCCTTCCGCACCTGGTTTCCAGCTACGTGACCAACCAGCTCAGCGGCAGCGTGTACGACCGCATCGTTAGCGTTCCGGATGCCGGCGCCAATGTGAAATTCGGGGAATCCTATCTGCAATGTCTGCCAGCCCACTTCATGCATTCGGTCGGCAACCTGCAGTTCTATGACCCGGTCTCGAAGATTCTGTTCTCGGGCGACCTGGGCGCCTCCATGGGTGGCGAGGACGATCACCTGCCAGTAAAGGACTTCGACAAGCATATACCGAGCATGATCGGCTTCCATCGGCGCTACATTGCCTCCCGGAAGGTTTGCCAACTCTGGGCGAATATGGTCCGCGACATGGATGTTTCGATGATTGTGCCCCAGCACGGCAAACGCTTCGAAGGACCGGTGATGGTTGATCGCTTCCTGAGCTGGGTCAGCGATATGGAGTGTGGCATCGACCTGATGACCCAGGAAAACTACCGGCGCCCGGTCGATTACGTTTAACTGCCGGAAGGCAAACACCGGGACCGGGGCAATTTATTCTCCGGTCCGGTACCCGGCCCCAGCGCTGACAGGAACTGCTGTGCTGAGGGCTGGCCACCGTCAACTGCCGCCAGCCGGATCAGGCACAAGCCTTCGGCCATTCGGCCTTCGTCATAAAGGCTTTTCCCCAGCCGCCAGCGGGCATCACTGTTTCCCGCTTCCGCAGCTCGCCGATACCAACGGAGTGCTTCGTTTTTATCCAGAACCGTTCCCCTGCCCTCTTCATAGGCCATGGCCACTTCGACCATACTGATGGAATCACCGCTGTCGGCTGCCCGCAGGTACCACTGGAAGGCTTTCTCCTGGTTTTGTTCAACGCCCTGCCCCTGGGCATACATGTTGGCCACATTGAGCATGCCCTGGCGGCTGCCCTCCTCTGCCAGCTCCAGATACTGCTCGAAGGCCGATTCATATTGCCCCATCTTGTAGACGACATAAGCGTTGAGAACCCGGATCATGTCCCGTGCCACCTGGTCCTGATCGCCGTTCTCGTTACCCCCGGCACTCGCCAACGAGCATGAAAAGACCAGGCACAGAAACAGCATCCGAACCATTGTCTGCGTTGCGCTTTGTCTTTGCATTCTGTTCCCCGACGCCTGCCAGTTGTCCTCTCACGCTAGCAGTGGCTTGCCGATAGGTCTGTGCATCAAAAGTGCTGTCCTGCTGGCACCTTGGTATTGGCGGATCGTGAAAACCATCCCGGAACAGGGGCCAAATAAGCCTGTCCCAAACCGGCAATGTTGAGTAAAATCCGGCCTTTTCCAGAGAACCAAGAGGCAGCGCAGATGGGCAGAGCCTACCAGAACCGCAAAGAATCCATGGCCAAGACGGCTGCGGCAAAAACCAAGGTCTACAGCAAGTACGGCCGCGAGATTTACATGAGCGCCAAGTCCGGAGGCCCCGATCCCCAGGCCAACCTGTCCCTGCGCGGACTGATCGAGCGGGCCAAGAAAGACCAGGTGCCTTCGCACGTCATCGAAAAGGCCATCGACAAGGCCAAGGGTGGCGCCGGCGAAGACTATGCTGCAGCTCGCTACGAAGGCTACGGACCGGGCAACTGCATGGTGATCGTGGACTGCCTGACCGATAACCCGAACCGCACCTTTGGCGACGTGCGCCTGGCCTTCACCAAGACCAAGTGCAAGATCGGCACGCCCGGAGCCGTGTCTCACATGTTCGACCACAGCGCTATTTTTGCGTTCAAGGGCGAGGATGAAGAGGCCGTACTCGAGGCGCTGATGGAAGCGGATGTCGATGTAACCGACATCGAGAACGAAGATGGCCTGATTACCGTGTTCACACCGAACACCGAATACGCCAAGGCTCGCCAGGCACTCGTGGACGCAATCGAAGACATCGATTTTGAAGTGGATGAAATCCAGTTCCTGCCCAAAACCACCACAATGGTGGAAGGCGACGACATCCCCATGTTCGAGAAATTCCTCGACATGCTGAACGAACTGGACGACGTGCAGAACGTGTTCCACAACGCCGAACTGCCAGAGCAGTAAACAACCCGGCCCGCTGGCCTCGCAGGAAGATAGCACCATGCAACAGAACGCTCCCACAAACCGCAAGGCGCGCGTGGTGGTCCTTAAAACAGGCACCACCTACCCGGACATTCGGGCAAGGTTTGGCGATTTTGACGAGTGGTTCCTGCGCGGGTTGTCAGACGAGCTGGATATCACCGTTGCCAATGCCGAGGCCGGTGAACTGCCGGGGAATCCTGAAGACTGGGACGGCATCGTGGTGACGGGCTCCCCTGCCATGGTGAGCGACCGGGCCGAGTGGAGCGAGAACGCGGGGCGTTGGCTGGTAAAAGCCGTCAGAAGCGAAGTGCCGGTGCTTGGTGTCTGCTATGGCCACCAGTTACTGGCCCACGCGCTGGGCGGGGAAGCTGGTTACCATCCGAATGGCCGGGAAACCGGCACCCACGAGGTTGAACTCCTTCCCGAGGCAGCTTCCGATGTCCTGTTCCGGGAGCTACCGGAAAAATTTCCGGCCCAGCTGACACACCGGCAGTCCGTGCTGCGCCTGCCTGAAGGCGCGGTGTTGCTGGGACGCAACCAGTTCGAGCCTCATCAGGCTTTCAGAATTGGTCCCTGCGCCTGGGGCGTGCAGTTCCATCCAGAGTTCACGGACGCCATTATGAGCGCCTACCTGAAGGTCCAGGCGCCCGACCTGACACGGGAGGGGCTTGATGCGGAGGCCCTGATCGCCGGCGTAAAGCCAGCGCCGGATGCGTCCTCGCTGCTTTCCCGTTTCAGCAGATTTGTTCAGGATCGGATCCGGTAATTCGCGGGCCAACCGTTAGGGTCAGTCGAGGATATAGGCGGTTTTTTCCATTGCCTGCTCTTCTTCATCGATGAAACGGAACTCATTCCAGCCAATGCGCACCATGTCGTTGCTGTTGAGACGCTGGCGGTCAGCAACCCGCAATTCGTTCACAAAAGTGCCATTGGTGCTGTTGCTGTCGGTAATGTAGTAATCCACCGTACCTTCCAGATAGGCATTGGGCACCGCTTCTATCAGGGCGTGCTGGCCGCTCACAGAAATTTCATCAATCTGGATATCGTTGTCCGGGCGCCGACCGATGCGCGTTTCCGGTTGACCGAGTTCAAAGGTGTTAACAACAACGTTATCCACCAGTTGCGAAAGCGAAGCCATGTCAGTTTCCTCAATACTCCAACGTCAGTAATACCACAGACACATTGTCACCCGCCTCGTTTTTCAGGCCGGCATCAATCATTGCCTGAACCGTGCGCTCCATGCCGTCACTTTCCTTATGGATTTCAAGCCACCGGTATTCCGGAACCGAATCAGTTAACCCATCGGAACACAGCAGCAGCACATCTCCTTCATCAAGCGTTTCACGCCGATAACTGGGGGCCGCCTGCTCCACCGTTCCCACGGCCCTGGTCAGGACATTCCGGAACGGCACATTGGGCACGTCGGCCCTGGTAATGCTGCCGTCTTCCAGCATGTTCTGGACCACGGTATCGTCCCGCGTGAGACACAGCGCCTGGCTGCCACGCAGGCTGTAGCAACGGGAATCGCCAATGTGAGCAATATGCGCCTGATTGCCACTCAACCAGGCCACCACCAGTGTCGTGCCCATTTTTTCAAGTCTTGGATCCCCGGAACGGCGGCTCACTATGCGCTCATTGGCCAACCTGAAGGCCCGATCCAGTTTTCCCCGGATATCCGCATCCGTGGTGCCGCTCGAGGCACCGGCGATTTCAGGCTCAAGGGATTCGATGATGGCATCAACCGCAAGGCGACTGGCAACCTCGCCTCCCTGGTGACCGCCCATACCGTCAGCAACCACCAACAACGCCTGGTCACCCGCATCATTGATCCGCCAGTCCACCACATCCTGGTTTGATTCCCGGACGGCCCCGCGATGACTCTGGCCGGCAACGTGATATCGCATCAGGACGACACCTCCTGGCCAGCCTCACGAACGGCCAGACGACGCACGGCCTCGGCCATGGTGGCGGCACTGGCAAAGCGCTTGTCCGGCTCGCGCTGGATAGCCTTGTTGATCAGACGGACCACCCCGTTTGGCAGATCCGCGTTGAACTCGCGGACGCTGCGTGGGCGCTTGTTAAGAATCTGGTAGGTCAGGTTGGCCAGGGTATCGCCCTGATAGGGCGTTTCGCCGCTCACCAGCTTATAAAGCGTTACGCCCAGGCTGTAGATATCGGAGGCACCGGTTACCTTCTGACCCTTCAACTGCTCCGGCGACATATACAATGGGCTGCCCATTACCGCGCCGGTGCGGGTTCGCGAGTCATCGGAGATCTTGGCAATGCCGAAATCGGTGATCTTTATATCGCCATTGTCGGGATTGAAGATGATATTCCCGGGCTTGATGTCGCGGTGGACGATTTTCTGGCTGTGAGCGTAGGCCAGAGCGTCCGCCACGCGGGCAACGATATCCAGAACCCTGGGCAGGGGCAGTAACCGTCCGGTTCTGCCGAATTCACTGAGCGGACGTCCTTTCGCATAGTCCATGGCGATATAGGCGAGGTCTGCCTCCTCGCCAACGTCATACACGGTGACGATAGCCGGGTGGCTCAGGCGGCCAGCGGCTTCTGCTTCCCGGAAGAATCGCTCCTTGAGATCCTGAAGCTGTCCATCATCAAACGCCTGGTAGCTGAGAGTCTTGATGGCAACGGTACGGGCAATCTTCGGATCCTTGCCCAGATAAACCACACCCATGGCCCCTCGGCCAATCTCCCGCTCGATTTCGTACCTTCCGAGGGTCGGGCGACTAACGGCGGGCTCGGGCATCAACAGGGTGCGGGTATTGTCGAAACTCCCTCCCTGCATCAACGAGTTATCCGGCGCGAGCTTTTCCAATGCCGACAGCCTCGCGGCGGTATCCCGAAAACCTTTCTTTCGCTCCTGAATACTGCGGTAGGTGCTGACCGCCTTGTCGTACTGGCGCTTGCGCTCCTGCTGGATGGCGACGTCGTAGCGCAGCTCGATCTCGCTTTCACAGTCGGGGCAGCGATCCAGCGCTTCGAGGGCCTCGTCTGTATGACCTTGCTGCAGAAATACCTTGGCCAGCTTCAGCCGCGCATCCCGCACATTATCTGTCAGTGCACGGATGTGTTTGCGGGGCTGCAGCCAGAACAGCATCACCACGTAACCGACCACCAGCAACGTGAGCACCACGCCAAACGGCACCCAGGCGTTGCGGTAGAACATCAAAGCCGCCTGGATCACCACGAGCGAGCCACCAAGCAAAAGAGTGACCGGCAGGGAAACGGCCGCGCCCATCGCCGGAATTGCAAGCACCAGATACAGTGCCGCAATTGCCAGCCCGGCGGTCACCGCCATGTCGGACCAGAGTGGTTCCGAAAGCCCCCGATCAGCCATAGCCGGCCCGAATGCCTCCTGCGGGAGAATCGTGGCCGGGGTCGCGCCCTCTGGCACGCCTAGAATGCTGAATAGCGCACGGTCAGCCCAGCCAACGAGGGCAAGCTGGTCCCCCATGAGGGCAAACACAACAGCCAGAACGAGAATAACGGCCCGCAGACTGAACAGGCGCGGTATGAAAGAGAGTATGGCGTTCACAGGCAACTTTGTTATAAATGGTTGATCTGACTAGTTTAGAAAGCGTGGCGGAACTTCGATACAACGACCGGGGTGTTTTTTGTAAGTGTTTGTTTACCTGAGAGAGAGGTCACGTATAGTTATGCCGTCGTTTACCTCAGGGATGATGGAAATACACACATGACACTGAAGTTACTGATTCTCCTGCTGTTGCTCACCCTGGCCGGCATCGGCCTTTACCACACCCAAAAGCCACTGCCGCCAGGCATCAGCTATCGTGGAACCGCGGTGCCATTGGAGGAACCCGTCCTGCTGACAGACGTCACCCGTCACTATCAGGACGGCCGTGAGGAGCGAGACCATGAAATCTTCGACGAGGTGTTCCGGCTTGTGGGACAGGCCAACGAGTTCATTCTCATCGACATGTTTCTGTTCAACAGCACCAAGCCGGAAGATGTAGCCCACCGGCCTCTGGCTCAACAGCTCACAGAAGCCCTGCTGGCGAGAAAAGCGGAGAAACCGGAGCTATCCATTACGGTTATCTCCGACCCCCTGAACACCATGTATGGCGGCACGACCTCACCCTGGTTTCAAGCCCTGCGCGATGGTGGCATTCCGGTTGTGGAGACGGCACTCCGGCCGCTACGGGACAGTAATCCCACCTGGTCTTCAATCTGGCGGCTGTGTTGTCAGTGGTTCGGCAACAACCCCGACGGAGGCTGGCTGGACAACGCCCTGGGCACCAGGCCTGTTACCCTTCGAAGCTATCTCGCCCTACTGAACTTCAAGGCCAACCATCGCAAGCTTATGGTCGCGGATGAGGCGGGCTCCTTGAGGGCCATCGTTACCTCGGCCAACCCCCACGACGGCAGCAGCCGGCATAGCAACCTGGGGCTTAGCTTCACGGGGCCGGCGGTCTTTGATCTGCTGAAAAGCGAGCGGGCGGTTCTCGCCATCTCGGGAGCAGACACCACGCCCATTGATGAGCGAATCAGCATGGCTCCCGAAGTCACTGGAGAACCGCAAAAATCCGAAATCCCCCTGGTGGCAGTGCTGACCGAATCGGAAATCCGGGATCAGGCTCTGTCCATGATTCAAGAGGCCTCGGCCGGTGATCAGCTGGACATGGCCATGTTTTATCTCTCACATCGCGATATTGTCACAGCCCTGGTCGACGCCGCCAGACGGGGCGTTGCACTGCGAGTTCTGCTTGATGCCAACAACGAGGCCTTCGGCCACCAGAAGAGTGGCATTCCCAACAGGCAGGTCGCCATGGAACTGGTTCGCGCGGGCGTTCCGGTACGTTGGTGTAATACCCTGGGTGAGCAATGCCACACTAAACTGTTGATGTTGGCCAGAGAAAACGGCGCAACAGAACTGCTCCTGGGGTCGGCCAATTTTACCCGGCGCAATCTCGACGATCTGAATCTCGAGACCGATGTCTGGGTATCGGTGGTGGAGCAGTCACAGGTTGCGAGCGGAGCCCGGCGATTCTTTGACGAGCAATGGCAAAAAGGCCCTGGCGACGATCCGGTGATGAGCCTGCCCTACGAGCGTTGGGCCGACGAATCCAGACTTCGCTATTGGCGCTACCGGATTATGGAGGCGACCGGCCTGTCGACCTTCTGAACAGAACAGGACAAAAGCCATGACAACACCCGTGCATGCGCGCCCTATCGCAGAGCGTATCGACTGGCTGATGGAGCTCAGCCGGGCCCACTCGGCCAGCTTCTGTAGCCCGGAAAACCATCTGGCCAGGCAGCGCTACCTGGCAGAGCACAATACCCAGATCATTGCCATGAAGTGCATGGATGGCCGCATCCACCTGCCCTACGTGACCCAGACGCCTCTTGGTGTCATTCACCCGTTCCGGAACCTTGGCGGGATCTTTGAGCTGGGCTGGCCCTACCTTGGCGACATGCTGGCGGACACGGTCCAGCAAGCCGTAACCCAGGGACGACGGGTGCTGATCATCATTACCTACCACTATTCAAAAGGTTCACGGGAACGGGGCTGCGCCGGCTTTGACTGCGACCGTGAGGCCGCCATGCGCCATGCGTTCCAGATCCGAAGCCAGGTGGAAAAGCTGTTCGGAAACGGCCACCGAACGGTCTATCCCCTGGTATGTGGTTTCGAGAGCGACGAGGATGCACTGGTTCTGCACGGTAGCCAGGAGCGAACGCTGGATATGTCTACCATTCCTGTAACGCGACTTGCCGATATGGCCTCCGAAATCGCCTCCCTTTGTCCGGATATGCCGGAACCGGTTCAGCGTGATCTGCTGCCCCTGGTTGAGGGCAATATCCGGCACGTGAACGAGATTCGGCGTTTTGACCGGGAACTGAACATAGAGCACCGGGAGTGGGTCATCTGCCTTGGCAGGGGGTTCGATTTCCTGCACGCACCCAACGTAGCCCTGATCATCGGCCCCTACAGCCCGGATCTGTCCCATCCCATCCGCCAGGCCGCCGGGATCATAAAGAGCAACATGGATAATGGCCGTGTTCCGGATGATGGTTTTCTGCTGCTCTGCTCCGCGCCCTACCAGGAACCGGGCACCCAGAAGGCCCGGGCAGAACTGAAATCGGCGTTCCTGGCAGAGTTCGGTGCCAACGTTATCCGTCAGGCGTACCCAGACCTCGCCAGCCGAATGGTCGCACGCTCAGCTATACTCCATTGGCCGGAGCGAAAGCTGCAGGTTTGTGAATCCTGAACGATTCGTATGTTGAGGGAACGCAACCAACTGTTTTATCGTCCGGTTAGTGCAAGATGACTAACAAACCGCTACACCGGAAGTAGCCAACGAACAGGAGTGACCCATGTCAGGCATTCGCAAGCACTTGAGGTACGTTTCCTTTTTTATGGCCATGATGATGGCCCTTGGTTCCGTCTGGTCGGCCACCGCTACCGCCGGCATGGTTGGAACCGGCGAAATGATCGGGCAACAACAGGTTCAGCTGGACCGGCAGGAGCTGATCAGCATGCTCGACAGACAGGATGTGCAGGCCAAGTTGGCAGACCTTGGGGTCAGCCAGGACCAGGTCAAGGAACGCATCCAGAACCTCACGCCCGCGGAACTGGCGGATTTTGAACGTCAGCTCGCCGAGGCCCCTGCAGGGCAGGATGTGGTCGGCATCATTGTGTTGTTCCTGCTGGTATTCATTATCACCGATATGCTCTGTGCTACGAATGTCTTCCCGTTCGTGAACTGCATTCGATAGCGGGATCAGTGGCTGCCATTTTTCCCACTCTAGAAGCGACGACATCCAGCAGGCTGATCCTGATGTTACTGGTCAGCCTGCTGGCCGGTTGCGCCAGTGCTCCCAAATGGCCAGCGCCCGAAACTCACCAGGCCATGCTGCCCGACAGGGTTGTGCTGGACGACGTACCTTTCTACCCCCAGGAAAGGTATCAGTGCGGGCCTGCGTCGCTGGCAATGATGCTGAACAGCCAGGGCCTTTCATCCAATCCCGATATTCTCAAGGAGCTGGTTTATATTCCGGGCCGGGAAGGCTCCCTTCAGGTCGAAATGATCGCCGGCGCACGCGCCCATGGCATGTTGGTTTACCCGCTGGACGGTAGATTAAAAAGTGTCCTGACCGAGATCGCAGCAGGCAATCCAGTCCTGGTGATGCAAAATCTTAGGTTTGGCTGGTGGCCCCAATGGCACTTTGCGGTTGTGATCGGCTATGACGCCGGCGAGCGAGACCTGATACTCCACACCGATACCCGCAAGCATGAAGCGATCGATCTGGAAGTTTTCGCCAATACCTGGGGGCGGGCCGATAACTGGGCCGTAACCATCCTTCCGCCCGACCGGGTGCCTGCCACGGCAAAACCACTCCGCTTTCTCCAATCGGCCCACGACCTCGAGACAACCGGCCGAACCACAGCCGCTGGCATGGCCTATAAGACAGCCGAGACGACCTGGCCGGACCAACCGACGGCCACTATGGCCAGAGGCAACCTTGCCTGGCAGTTGGGCCACCGAGGCGAAGCACAGGAGCATTTCTTGCGCGCGGTGAAACGTTTTCCGAAATTCGCCGAAGGCTGGAACAACCTCGCTTTCGCGCTGCAGGCGAGCGGCTGCACAAACGTTGCGACCCAGGCGGCGAGATGCGCCGCCGCACTGACACCGGACCGCTTTGGTGAATCAGAATTGCTCAAACAAGAAGGCACCACATCCGCGGAACAGTGTCCTGCACTTCCCGAGTGCCCAGGGGAAGCCCCCTAGGCTGGCTTCCGGAACAGAGCCACATCCTTTCTCGGTATTTCCAGGTGCCAGCCAAACCGGTTGGCGAGCAGCTTGAAGGTGAATTCCCGGTAGAAGACCACATGGGTCGGGTCACGGCGATAATGCCAGTTGTCGAACCGGTCATCGTCGGTCTGGAAGCAGGTCATTACACCCAGCCAACCACCGGGCTTCAGCATCCGGTCGAGTTCCCTGAAAACGCCAGCGGGGGCGTAAAGATGCTCTACCACTTCGGTACAGGTTATGAAATCGTAGGTCTGATCGAGAGCCACTGCTGAGGGATAAAAATAGGGATCGTAGAGACTGACTGCCATGCCTTCCGCCTCAAGCATCTGCGCCAGTGCAGGGCCGGGGCCGCAGCCGAAATCCAGGCCGCTGGCGCCCGATGGCAGGCGCTCAAGCAGAGGTTCTGTCAGTTTCGAGAGAAATGTCCGGTACCCCGGATGAGACGGGTCATTATCATGCAGTTGGTAAATTTCCCGCTCCTGCTCAGGCGATAACCGGCAGGACGCATCCATCACCGTCGCCTCGCAGACATCACATCGAAGGTAACGCTGGGCCTTCACTGAACGGAAATCCGAGAGACTGCCCTGCTCGCACACCGGACAATGACTCACGCCCTCACCTCGGATCAAGTCCCGCGGCCGCCCTCATGCGGGCATCGAGTTCCCGGGCGTCAATCTGATCGGACGCTATGATCTCTGCCCGGCTGTAGGCTTGCGGTTCACCCTGAATAACGGTCAGGGCTCCATCAACCACATTGATCGCCCGCCAGCCGTCCACGGTCTGAACGACAGCCTTGAAGCGCACAAAGGCCGAGTCCATGGCCATCACCAGCAATGCGTTCTCATCGAGTATCAGTTCCGGATGTATGCGCCAGCCAACACTGAAATGCCCCTGTCCCTGATTGGTAATCTGTTGCCAGGGCTCGTCATCAATAGTGGGGGCCGGCGATGCAGTCTTATGATGGTGGTGATGGTGAGCTTCCGGATCGGTCACCGGCAGGGCATCCGATTGGCCGTCCAGCCAGCCCGGTGCCAGATGCCCGAACCGCGTGTGGTGAATCGCCCGCTTGGCGGGTTCCAGTTGTGCGGCCCACTCATCAAAATGAGTCAGTTGCTCCGGGGTGCAAAGATCAGTCTTGTTGGCAACGAGAATATCCGCCGCAGCCACCTGATCCCGGAACTGCACATTGCCGAGCACCTTCGGTTCTTCGAGCCTTCGGGGGTCCACCAGGCAGATTACAGGGCCCATGGCGAGTACATCCTGGTAGTGCTCGCTGGTCAGGGTGTCCAGAATCTGAGAGGGGTGACCGAGCCCGGTCGGCTCAATCAACAGACGATCGGGCTTTGCCTTGTGAATCAGCTGGTTGAGCCCTATCTGCATCGGCAGGCCGGCAACACAGCACATGCATCCGCCGGGTATTTCCTTGATGAAGGCGCCTTCGGTCTTCAGCATGGCGCCATCGATGCCCACCTCGCCGAACTCGTTGACCAGAACCGCCCAGACCTCGTTTTCCGGTTTGCTTTTCAGAAGATCCAGAATGGCGGTGGTTTTACCGACACCCAGAAAACCAAGTATCAGGCTGGTAGGAATAGGTTGAGCCATGGCGCCGGAGGCACTCCTCTAAGAATCAAAATGTTATATTATAACAATTTATCCGCCAGGACGATCCTCTTTCAGGAACAGTCCGACGGCCTTGTCTGATAGCAGGGCATGAGCAAGTGCCGGATAGGGCAGATAGTGAACAAACAGCGTGGCGAGGGTGACTGCATCCATGCCGGCATCCAGGAACATCCAGGCCCCGAAGGCGACGAACAGGGCGCCCAGAAAACCGCCATAGATCCACAGCGCCCGTGAGCGCTCCTCAGGCATCGGCAAACGCTCAAGGGTCCGTGCGATTGAGAAGCTCATGTAGACGGCAATCAGGGCCGCAATGACCAATGAGGCCAGCAACCCGGTAAATCCGATCAGATACCGGAACAGGTAGTTGGTCAGGAAAAACAGGGCAATGCAGGTAACGGCAACAATGGTGATGCGTGTCTTTTCCATGGCGGCTCAGGGTTTGTTGGTTTTAAGGATAGGCGCAAAGAATGGCAGAGACGCCGGGAAAGAACCACCCCTGCTGCGACCGGGGTTCCAGACTGATATGATGCCCGTCATTCTCACTGGCAACCGGACACCCGATGACCACTGGCAATTCCACCCGGCTCAACAAATACATCAGCGAAAGCGGCATGTGCTCCCGCCGGGAGGCCGATCGCTATATCGAGCAAGGCAACGTCTACATCAACGGCAAACGAGCAACCGTGGGCGACCAGGTGCTTCCGGGTGACACGGTCAAGGTGAACGGCCAGGTGATCGAGCCACGGGCTGAAGAAGATCTCGTGTTCATTGCACTGAACAAGCCGGTAGGGATTGTCAGCACCACGGACAGCGCGGAGAAACACAATATCCAGCGCTTTGTGGGTCACAGCGAACGCATCTTCCCGATCGGACGTCTGGACAAGGACTCCCAGGGCCTCATCTTTATGACCAGCAACGGCGACCTGGTCAACAAGATACTGCGGGCGGGCAACAACCACGAAAAGGAATACCTGGTTACCGTCGACAAGCCGGTCACCCGGGAATTCGTGGAGGGTATGGCCAATGGTGTGCCGATCCTCGGAACCATGACGAAAAAGTGCAAGGTGTCGCGGGAGTCACGATTTGTCTTCCGGATCACCCTGGTTCAGGGCCTCAATCGCCAGATCCGTCGCATGTGCGAGTATTTTGGCTACGAGGTTACCAAACTGGAACGGATCCGGATCATGAACGTGAGCCTGAAAGGGCTTGCGGTGGGCCAGTGGCGGGACCTGAGCGAGAAAGAGCTGGCCGGGCTGTTCGATGCCATCCGGGATTCGTCTTCCGAAGCCCCGCCCGGCGCTGGCAAGCCAGCAAAAAAGAAGTCCGGAACGAAGGCCAAACCAAAGCCTGATCGCAAGCCTGGCTCTGCATCCGCACCAGGTAAGCCCGGTGGCGCCAGGCGCCCCGGCCCGAAAGGCAAGCCCGCACCTGGCAAAAAGCCGGCATCGGGCAAACGGCCAAAAGGCGGCAAGCCAAGGCAAAAGAGCGTTAAACGGTAAGCGAGGCTCGCACCTGGCCGCGCCGGGCTACTTTTTCACCCACTTACCGCCCATTTGCACATACTGGCCGGACGGAGTCTTCTCAATCGCCTTCTTGCCTGCAACCGTCTCCACCTGGGTTACCGGAATGTTGTGTTTTTCGGCAATGCGCTTGTACTCATCCCGACGGGCGCTGTTAATGGCTTCCACCACTTCCTTCGCCTGCCCTTCGGCGCGCACCACTTCCAGATAACCCGTCGGTGTTTCTCCAACCAGCCCCTGCTGCTTGACCGAGTCCAGTTTCTGTTTGGCTTCATCCAGCCCCATGGCAAGCACGGAGGCGCTGATACCGAACGCCAGAACCAGCGCAAACATCTGTATCAATCGTTTCATCTTCAACCCCTCAAACTTTCCGGACACAGTCAGAACAAGCCCTGTTCGCTGAACAGATCATCCACTTCCTTATCCACTTTCACGTAGATTTCGTGCTGGATTTTCACGTTCAGGTTGACCGTAATCGGCTCCTTTGGCGCCGCCATCTGCACTGTCGGCGTGCAGGCAGCCATCGCCAGAGGAAGCATCAGTATCATCAGTGTTCTTGCCATGGGCGACCTTTCAGGCCACCAGGGCCGCACGGGTTTTATCATGGTGCTTTCTCCTCACCGGATTCCTGCAGCAATTTCCGGACGCGCCTGGTAACAGCTTCATTGACCCTGCCACTCAACTGCAGACTGGTGAGCAGCGCGGGAATGTCTTCCTCAAGATTGACATTGAGTACCACCGGCTGCCCACCCCTCAGGTCCGGATTCTTACCTTCGAGGCGAAGGCCAAGGCTCAACTTACCCTGTTCATCGTAGTCTATCGTGCTGTTGAGGACTGAATAGTGAAAGTTTTGCAACGCCTGGACCACGATGTCCATGGCCTGGTTGCCACCGAGCATCGCCTGGAGCTTGTCCGCCGGCAACTGCAAACGGCCGCCAGGATCTATTGCGGAAATACTGCCTGCACTCACCTGCACCCCGTCGCCACTGATGCCCAGAGGAACTCGCCCTCGAAGCAACCCGCTTCCAGACAGTCCTTCGGCTGGATACACGGCCATCAGACGGCTGAGGGAGACGTCCTCAACCTCCACAGGGATGCGACCAGACCCACCGCCTAAATCGTACCTGGCAGGAGGCACTCTCAGGGTGCCTTCGAGGAACCGGGCCCTGGCCTGCTGAACCTCCAGAGTGCCGGCCAGCAGTTCCGTGACCGGCGCGCTGTAATTCCCTGAAAAAAGAACCGAGGTGACGGGAATGCCGGCATTGATCTCGCCAACGGTCATGTCCCTGAAACGGGTCGTAATCCGGGAATTTTCCAGCGATCCCCGCACCTGGCCGGTGAGCCCTGATACCGCGGTCCGGTTAAATACCCCGCCAACATCCTGCAGTTCAACGCTGCCACTGGCTGCAAGTTCACCACCCTGGCCGGTCGAAACCTCCATCGACAACCGGGCATTGCCAGAATCCACTGTCAGCAGATCCGGCCATCCGACCAGGGTTTCTGCCAGGGCCTGAACGCCCTGTTTACCGTCGATAACAGAGTCGATGGCGACGGATACGCCGCCTTCGGGATTGAGCTGGATATCGAGATCAGCCGTAAAGCCGGACTCGGAAGCCAAGGTGCCCTGCACCCTGAGATCTGCCAGGCGGCCCTTTGCCCTTCCCTGGAAGTTCCACTTTTGCGGCAGTAATTGCGGATGTTCGACGCGCGCGGCATCGACCCTGATGTCGCCATCAATGGAAATGCGCTGCGCCCAGGGGCCATTTGCGCCATAGTCCAGGGTTACCGTTGTATTGCTGAGATCCGTGCGCAGGTTGTTGAGCGTCAGCGGCTGGTCTGCACCGACAAACGTGAGATGTTCCGTCAGAACAAGAGACGAAGGGGCAAAATCGATGGTTGCGACATCACCGTTGGCGGTCACAGAAGGCCGGACATCTGCACGGCTGCCTGTTACTTCCCATCCGCCGGACCGTATATCCGGCAATGCCATACCCACCGAGCTCTGTTCAATGGCAAAGGACCAGCCTGCAACCGCCAGGGGCCAGGCCACCAGAGCCATACCACCGGCCCAAAGAAGCCCGCGGCCGATGCGTTCAGGCTTTACAGACCCTCTACTGGGCAAAACGACGCTCCTGTCGGCTCGGTTTACTCACCACGCCAGGACACGCTGTACAGATCGTGCCGGCGGTCCTGAAGGTTTTTAACGGTACCACTGTTGCGGGCAGTGATCAGTACTTCCGGGCGCAGATCCGCAAAGGCAACCGTCTCCACGTTGGGCTCGGTGTCAGCGGCGATGCCATCCCTGGCGAAGGGAAAGTCGCAGGGCGTCAAGATGCAGCTCTGGCCGTACTGGATTTCCATATTCGGTACGTTCGGCAGGTTGCCGACGTTGCCGGACATCACCACGTAAACCTGATTCTCTACAGCTCTGGCCTGGCAACAATAGCGAACCCGCAGGTAGCTCTGCCGCTCATCGGTACAGAAAGGCACAAAGATGATATGCACCCCCTGGTCCACCAGGTGGCGGGTCAATTCCGGGAACTCCGCGTCGTAGCAGATCAGCACACCGATGGTGCCGCAGTCCGTCTCGATGGCGCTGACCCGGTTGCCGCCCTGAACGTTCCACCAGAACGCCTCGTTGGGCGTCGGATGGATCTTGGGCTGGCTGAACACCTGGCCATCCCTGAGAAACACGTACGCCATGTTCCGGATGGTGCCGTCTTCCTCACGGACTGGCGTTGAGCCGGCGACAATATTGATGTTGTGGCGCAGAGCCAGATCCCGCATCAGTTCACGATAACGCTCTACGTAGTGGGTGACTGCGGCAAAGGTCTCGGCGGGGCTGCCCTTGCGGGCTTCGATGGAAAGCAGTTGCAGGGTGAACAGCTCGGGGAACACCACAAAGTCGCCCTTGTAGGTGGAAACAACATCGACAAAATAGCGGACAATCTCGCTGAATTCGTCGAACGATCCCACCGGGCGTTGCTGGTACTGAACCGTGCCTATGCGAACGGTATCGCGCATTCGTTGACCGTAGCGCTTCCGACGGCCGTTGTTCTCCGACTGGGGTACTTTCGGGTTACGCCAGACCAGATGAATACCATAGCCCATGGAATCGTGGTCGGCATCGAGATAATGCGGAATAATTCCGTGCACTTCGAAGCCCTGATGAAGCTGGAAGGAAAGCACCGGATCCTTCTGTTCCTTGCTTCGAATGGCCTCCACATATTCCTCGACGCTCGTGAACTTCTTCAGCCGCTGGCGCAGGCTCGGCAAACGGCCGGCAAACACCACTCCCTGCAGGTTCAGGGCCTGGCATAACTGCTTGCGCTCGTTGTAGAGCCGCTCCCCAATGCGGTAACCCCGGCATTCCGGATCAACACAGACTTCCATCCCGTACAACCAGTCCCCCTCCGGGTCATGCCGCGAGGCATAACCGTTACCGGTGATGGAGGTCCAGTCGTGGGCAGCGAGTGCAATCTCTTCCGCGATCCGGAACGTGGCGCAGTAGCCGACCACGGTGTCTCCGAGCATGGCAACAAACTGGCCGTCGGGAAAGGTATTGATCTGCCCGGTCAACGGCCCCTTGGTATAGCCGTACATGCCCGTGCCTTCATAAACCCGGCGACTGAGCTGGATGATGCCTGGGATATCTGCAAGCGTGGCATTGCGGACGTACAGACGCTGATCAGGATCGGAAAACGGGGGGCACATAGACACCTCAGGAAAGGCGTTGATTTCCCCTCATCTTTGGTGGGACGACAGGGATTCGTCAAGACAAATCGGCTATCCGGCGTTGCGCAGGGAGAAGCGATCGACCACTGAATACACGGAACCGGCCGGGCCAGGTTTGCTTTCAAAAAGCACAAATTCAGTAACCTGGAACTGGCCGAATCCATAGTCACCATATTCAACCAACAACGGTTCAACAGAACCCGGCTGGCGTTTGAAACGGGCCAGCGTAATGTGCGGGCGAAATGCCCGACGTTCAGCCACAAAGCCCAGACTCTCCAGTCGCCGCCCGAGAGTCTGGTGCAGCGCAGCCACCGGTGCCGCCGGCTGAACACCAGCCCATAGATTCTTCGGCCTTTCGGGCTGGCCGAAACAACCAACGCCGGCAACCTCAAGCGGGAAGGATTCCGAATCTATCTCACGGGCTGAACTGGCTACGGCTTCGAGACCTTCCCCGCTCACCTTCCCCAGAAACAGGAGGGTGATGTGCAATTGCTCAGCACTCTGCCATCTGGCGCCTGTCACCGGTGATCTGACCTTCAACAACCGGGCCTTGATTTCAGCCGGAAGCTCCAGCCCGAAAAAAAGTCGTGGCAACGCTCTATTCCTCGTAGATCATCTTGCGCACCATGCCGCCATCGGCCACAAAATTCTGGCCAGTGATAAACGAGGCCTCCGGCGAAATGAGGTAGGCCACCAAGGAGGCAATATCCCCAGGTTGCCCTACCCTGCCCGCCGGGTGCTGCAGGTGGTCGTTTTCGGAAAGCGGTTCAACCGGCTCTGCGCCGCCCTGCCAGGCCCGGGTATCGATCCAGCCGGGACTGATGCAGTTAACGCGGACATCGGGCCCCAGGCTCACAGCAAGGGCATGAGTGAGTGCCACAATGCCACCCTTGGTAGCGGCGTATGCCTCGGTGTCCGGCTCGGACTGAAGCGCCCTTGTGGAGGCCATATTAACGATAGCGCCTTTCGTTTTTCGAAGGTGCGGCACCGCATGCTTGGTGACCAGGAACGGCCCGGTCAGGTTCACGTCCAGGCGGCGCTGCCACTGATCCAGGCTCAGTTCCTCAATCGGCCCCGTCTCGGGATTGGCGATTCCGGCATTATTGATAACGGCGTCCAGACGGCCGCCCCAGCGAAGGGCTTCGGCAACGATGCGCTCCACATCGGTTTCCGAAGCCACATCGCCGAGCAGAAAGTGCAGTGCATGATCTGCACCGGCGGCCAACCGCTCACCGACGGCACTGTCGGTGTCACAGAACGCCACCTTCCAGCCAGCAGCGGCCAGGTGAAGCACAATGCCCCGGCCCATGCCTTTGGCGCCGCCGGTCACCAATGCGACGCGATCGGTTTGACTCAAAACAACCTCCGTTACGACCGCCCCTACCGGTTACTCAACCTTGGGCGTGGGCCGGACAAGAATTTCATTTACATCGACATGTGCCGGCTGAGCCACGGCATACATGACCGCATTGGCAATGTCCTCCGGCTTCAATGCATGGCCAGGACGTTCATCAAAGAAGGGCGTGTCCACCATGCCCGGTTCGATCAGGGTAACGCGGATACCGGAGCCTCGAAGCTCCTCACGAACACCATAGCCAATGGCGGTTACCGCCCACTTGGTCGCACTGTACATGGAACCGGGAATGGTGGCACGGCCTGCCGCAGACCCGGTTAACAGCAAGTGGCCCTTGCTCTCTTTGAGCGCCGGCATGCAATGCTGGAGGGTCAGGCCCACCCCGTAGATATTGGTGAGGATCATATCCTTCCAGACGTCCGGGTCAGCGCCGCTGAATCCGCCCGGCTCACCACCGCGGCCGGCGTTGGCAAACACCGCATCAATGCGGCCAAAGGTTTTCAGGGCCTGGTCGACCATGTTTTTCTGGTCATCACCGCTCTGGACGTCGCACTGGACCGTCAACACCTTTTCTTCGCCACCCAGCTCCTGCTGCAGGCCTTTCAGTTTGTCTTCAGAGCGCGCGGCCAGAACCAGCCGATAGCCCTGTTTCGCGGCCGCTCGCGCTGTTTCCGCGCCGATGCCTGACGACGCGCCTGTAATCAGCATTACAGGTTGATCTGCCATAAGCTTTTTCTCCTGTTGCTTGGGAAGTGTGGGTAGGGCTACGCCCGGTGACCCCAGACCGATCAGTCAGTAGATCTGCAGCAGGATGAGAGCGACGATGGCCAGGGCCAACAGAAACCAGCGGGCGTAGTGGTCGGGGCGATCCTCTTGGTCGCTGGCAGCCCGGCTGAGACTGCTGCCTGACGTCTGCTCATACTCGGACACCAGTTGCCGCGCCCGGTAGAGATCCTCATCATCGACATGCACGTTGCTGAAGCCCGCGGCACCAATATCACCCATGGCACCCTGAAGGTAATGGCCTCCGACATGGGCCTCAATACCGTTGGCTTCCAACAGACCAGCCACAATGTGGGCTTCGGTTATGTCTCTGGCCCGATAGGCTATTTGCAACACGCGACTCCTTCTGTGACCGTTCCGGGCAGAACCGGGACAAATCTGCGAGTATCATTTGAAGGATAGTTCGACCTGCCCGGTGGGGCCAATAACATACGGATCGACCATGCTCTGGATTATTCTCGCCATCATCGTGTTCATCGTTGCCGCAACCCTGCTTCTGTTCCGGCTTGAGGATCTGTCTCATCTGGATCGGGATGATTACCCGATCAAAGACGCAACACCCAGCGAAGCCAACCGGGAAGTGCTGGGACGCATCCGCGAGCTGGGGCAATCTTCAAAAGGCCTGCGCGGCAAGGCGCGGCTGATGGCGCTCCGAAAACACATGGACGGGCTGAGTGAAGGCATTGAACTCGCCTCGGAGCTGCGCCATTGCGAGTCACCCCGTGGCGAATGGGTTCTCGCCCCGGGATGTGATACCCGCCGCCGCATCCTGTACATTCATGGTGGCGCCTGGGCCGCTGGCAGCCCCAGAAGCCATCGGGCCATTACCGACCGTTTATCGCAGATAACCAGAGCCGCAGTGTTCGCACTGGACTACCGTTTAATGCCGGAGAACCGGTTTATGGACGGTGTAAGGGATTGCCGCGAAGCCTATACATGGCTCCTGAAACACGGCCCTGATGGCGCCGAACCGGCTGATTTCATGGTGGTCGCCGGGGATTCTGCCGGGGGCAGTCACACTCTGGGATTGATTGCCTGGATTCGGGACAATGGCCTGCGCCAGGCGGACGCCGCCATCGCGTTCTCACCATCCACCGATCTGACCCTGACCGCGCCGAGCAACCGCAACAACATCGGTTCCGATCCACTGCTCGGGCCTGTGTTTGGTGGCCTGTCGAAAATCCCGCTGCCGGTCATCTGGTGGGCCACACTGGCGGCATTCCGGGTTTCCCCAACCAGCCCTGTTGCCTCACCATTACGCGGGAATCTGAAGGACCTGCCCCCAACGCTCATACAGGCCAGCGACACCGAGATGCTGCTGGACAACGCCCGGCGTTACGCCGCGCGGGCAGAAGCAGCAGGTTCTCCGGTTACCCTTCATACCTGGCCGGGAATGGTGCACGTATGGCAGATCTTTGTGCCCTTACTCCCGGAAGCGGAGGAGGCCTTCGATGACATCAGGGCTTTCCTGGAGCAGCTGGAGTCCCGGGGTAGCGAACAGGCTTCGGCCTAAACCTGGACCTTGCCCCGCAGGGCCTTGGTTTTACCTTTTTTGGTCTTCTTGTCCACACGCTTGCGCTGTGAGGACCGGGTCGGTTTGGTGGGACGTCGGGCCTTGCGGGGTTTGACGGCCTCCTGGATAAGCTCTTTCAGCCGCTCCAGCGCATCCTCCTTGTTTAACTCCAGGGTTCGGAAAGATTGCGCCTTGATGATCAGCACACCCTCTTTACTGATTCGCTGATCATTGAGCGACATCAGTCGCTCCTTGTAGAACGGTGGCAGAGAGGAGTTGGGAATATCGAAGCGTAGGTGCACCGCGGAGGCGACTTTATTCACGTTCTGGCCGCCGGCACCCTGGGCCCGGATCTGGGTGATTTCGATTTCCCAGTCAGCAAGTTCAACAGCGTTGGATAGTTTCAGCATCTGCTAAGGTTAACAGAATCCAGAACCGTGGGCTTTCAGCACCGGGATTTGTGTGAGGAACAACCAGTTATCATGTGCGGACGATTCACCTTCTATACCCCACCGGACACCCTGATCCTCGAGTTTTTTCCCGAGGGCATGGAGGTGGACGGGCATTTTGACCCCGGCTACAACATCCCTCCCGGCACAGGTATTCCAATGATCCGGATGAGCATGAACGGCAGCCTGATCATGGCTCACTCCCACTGGGGCTTCCGGCCGGCCTGGGCGGATCAGAAAGCGCCGGCTCCGATCAATGCCCGCGCAGAAACAGCAGCCACATCAAAATACTTCCGGGACGCCTTTGCCCATCACCGTTGCCTGATACCGGCCAATGGCTGGTACGAATGGCAACAAACGGAACATGGGAAAGAACCTCACTACATAACGCCAGCGAATTCCGGGAAGTATCCGGCGATTTTCTTCGCCGGCCTCTGGACCCCGAGAGAAGGCGACGAGACCACCGCCTGCGCCATCATCACCGAACCGGCCAGCGAACACCTGAAGCATATCCATGAACGTCAGCCCGTGGTGCTTGATCCGGCCTGCCTGAGGGACTGGCTGAATCCGGAAATCACCGACCGGACACAATTGCGAGCAGTGACCCATCGCCTGGATCCTGAACAGCTGAAAGCCATTCCCGTTTCGCCGGAGGTGAATAATCCGAGGCATAACTCGCCGGACCTGATCCGGGAGGCCTGAGGCCTGTAGTAATCCTCTAATACCCGCTTCTTCACCGACGCTGATACTGTTTCCAGACTTGGCAAGACAATCACAAGGAGACAGCCATGAGCGGGAAGAAGATTCTGATGATTACCGGTGACTTCACCGAAGATTACGAAACCATGGTGCCGTTCCAGGCACTGCAGGCCGTCGGGCACACGGTTCACGCTGTCTGCCCCGACAAGAAAGCCGGCGACACGGTTGCCACCGCCATCCATGATTTCGAGGGTGACCAGACCTACACCGAAAAACCGGGGCACCGGTTCGCCCTGAACGCGGATTTTGACGGGCTGGACCCCGCGAACTACGACGCATTGGTGGTGCCCGGCGGTCGCGCTCCTGAGTACCTGCGGCTTAACAAGGATGTACAGAATCTGGTTCGCCATTTTTTCGAGACTGACAAGCCAGTGGCAGCGATTTGCCATGGTGCCCAGTTGTTGGCCGCAGCCGGGGTTCTGGAGGGGCGCAAATGCTCGGCCTATCCTGCCTGCCAGCCGGAGGTGGAACTGGCCGGCGGCACGTTCGCCGGTATCGAGGTTGATCAGGCGGTCACCGATGCTAATCTGGTAACAGCGCCTGCATGGCCCGCTCATCCAGCCTGGCTGGCGCAGTTTTTCAAGCTGCTGGATCAGTAATGCAAACGGGGCCGGCCCACCGGCCCCGCCACGCTCTCAGGGAGGTCCGCATGTGCAAGCTCTTTATCAACGCCGATCCGGAGCTTTGGGTCAGCCGGACCCACTCCCTGCGAATCGATGGCATGGTGACCAGTGTGCGAATGGAAAACGCCTTCTGGCAGGTACTGGCCGAGCTGGCCGAACGGGATGGCATGAACCTGCCCCAGATGATCACACGGCTTTACCACGAATCCATTGATGCCGGCCACGACCTCGGTAACTTCACGTCCTTCCTTCGGGTGTGTGCGCTCCGCTATCTGGAGCTCCAGCTGAGCGGCGACGTTCCCCGGGATACCCGGGTTCCGATTGCCTCGCTGGATGCAGACCGCATTCTTGCCAGCAAATCCGGTGAGCCGGCAACACCGGAGGTGGTAACCAAGGCTAGGCACTGATCAGAGGAGACCAGTCAGCGCTGGCGTCCCTGACCCGCCTGTTTTGCCTTGATATTCCGGGTGTCTGCGGTTTCCACAACCTCCTGAAGATTCCGCCTCGGAGCCGCCGGCAAATCTGTCGCCGGGTAACCCAACCTGAGCAGAATCTGCGGGAAACCCGAACGCCCAAGGAGGTGCTGAAGTTTCGGGCGAAGCACGGCGACCTGAATTGGCTGGTTCAGATAGGAAGCCTGCAGCCCCTGCCCCAGGGACCGGAGCAAAACCCGCTCCAGCGCCTGCCCGGCCTTCAGCCAGTCTTCTACGCCATCCCCGGCCGTTCCCAACGCAGCAATCACGGGTGATTCATCCGCCAGTTGACGGTCCTTGGCGCCAACGCCGTTGCCCATATCAAATGTGCGCACCACCAGTTGGGCCACGGGCGCAACCATGCCGGGAACCGTCAAACCGTCTCCCTTGCGGCGGGGATGCATCCAGGCAGCCAACTCCCGTCGCCAACTCGGGTTGGACCATTGGGCAGCGTCGCCCTCCGCCACCAGCTCGGCCACCTGATGACGCGCATGCTCCGATTCCAGAACCTGGAACCATGCTCCTTCGGTCTCCGCCGACTCTTCAAGGATGCCCAGCACCTCGGAAGGCACCTGCTTTGACTCAAACCGCTTGCGATAGGTGCGTCGCCTGGCAATCGCCCGGAACAGTTCCGTTTGCCGGCCCTCCTCCCCGGATACCGGTGAAAACGAGACGGTCGCCAGCAGATCCTCGTCGCCCGGGTCCGGCAAAAGCTGGCATTCGGTATTGAATCCTGCATGAGCGGCGGCAATCCGAAGATTAAACAGGGCACACCCGCAGCTGATGGTCAGTTCCCGGTCGTCGGGGTCGTTGACCGGCAATGCCCGTAACCGGTCCGCAAACAGGGAAATCCCGGTTTGGCCGAGTTCAAATCGCCAGGGCTGGGTGTTGTGGCTTGATGGCGCCAATGTTGCGCTCTCGAGGATGGCCGCCAGGGTGTCTCGCGGTATGGGGGTGTTGCGTGTTCCTTCGCTCATTGCAGCTCTCCCGAATGGTCTCGTGACAGACTATTCCTGCGTGAAAGGAAAAGATAGCCGGTGATGCCCGGCGACTTCGTTGAGCCGCATCAACAAAATCTCACGCTCCGTAACCTGACATTCCCGGGCGCGACAATTAAAGTGAAGACAGTGAAAACTTGCACAGGGTCTGAGATGCGTTATTCCTTCAGAAACGTCTTATTTCTGGCATTCGTGGCGCTTGCGCTCGGCGGTTGCGCCAGTAGCGGAAAGCTGCAGTCGGGTTCTACGCCTGGACTACAGACCGTTCCTGTCGAGGCATCCAGTTCGGAAAAGGCCCAAAAACTCTGGCAGGTGTTCGAGCGTTACCGAGGCACCCCCTATGAATACGGTGGCACCTCCGGCAACGGCTTCGATTGCTCAGGATTCATTCTTACCGCCTACCAGGAAGGCCTGGGCAAACAATTGCCCAGGACAACGACTCAAATGCTTGCCAGTGGTGACGTGGTTCATCCCGGCGAGATTCGACCGGGCGATGTGGTGTTCTTCCGGATTGGCGGAAAGGAACAGCACGCCGGTATCTACATGGGCGGGGACCGCTTTATCCACGCATCAACATCGGCCGGCGTTATCCAGTCCTCGATCAGCGGCTACTACTGGAAAGGCCGCCTGACCGAAGCGAGACGCTTTGACTGAGCCAGGCTGAATAGCCCGCTTCAACGCTTTTTCCGGCGCACATAGAGTACTTTGTGGACGCGCGCGACGAGCTCACCGGATTCATCAACAATATCCACGTCCCACTCTGGCAGCATTTTGTCTCCGTTTGCCGTTGCGGCGCGGATCTCTTCAACACGCTCATCAGTCAATTCAAAGCGTGCCATCACCTTGCCCTTGCCGGGACGGATAAAATCAATACTCGCCGATTTATCCCACACGATGTAGTCATTGCCCAGCCGTCGCATCAGCAGCAGCATGTACATGGGATCAACCATGCTGTAGAGCGAACCGCCAAAGTGCGTGCGCACGTAATTGGTGTTGTACCAGTGCTGGCCCATCTCCACCCGGGCCGAGCTGAAATCCTCAGCAATGTGGGTCACCCGGATTCCAGCACCGATATAGGGAGCAAACGTGGAAAGAACACGGCGCATGGCCCCGGCACTGGCAAGCCAGCGACGTAGAGTGGCGTTCATCAAACATCCTCGATGGTATAAATGACTGCAAATTCAGTAGCACGCTATCTTCCAACCCAACGCGCGCCGATGCAAGAAATTCATACGATCGTTTGAATATTAAAGACCACTGAACGTGAGATGCAGGGCGATAGCGGCCATCATGATTCCAATGACACCATCAATAATCCGCCAGGCCAGCGGCCGGGAGAGAATGGGCGCCAGCGCCGAGCCGCCCCAGGCAAGCAGGCCGAACCAGAGAATCGAGGCACTGCTCGCACCGGCCACAAAGGTGGTCGCGTCCTCTTGCTGGGCTCCGATGGCAGGAATCAACAGCAGCGTATCCAGATAAACCTGAGGGTTGAGCAGAGTGACTGCCAGGGTCGTGAACACCACGGCTTTAAGGCTTCGTTTGGTTACCTCACCCGCTTCAAGAGCCGCTCTGCCGCGGCTGGCGCGAACGAAGGACTGAATCGCAAGCCAGCCAAGGAAGGCCACACCCAGCCACCGGAGAATCTCCAGGGCCTCAGGCATGGCCATCAGGGCAGCACTGATGCCGAACATACCCAGGGTAAACAGGGTGATATCGGCCACTATGCACAGCCCGGCTGACCACCAATGATGTTCCTGGCGTATTGCCTGGCTCAGCAGGTAGGCGTTCTGCGCTCCGATCGCCACGATAATGCCGCCACACACAATCAGACCGGTCAGGTAACTCTCAAGCACGTGAATCTCTCCTTAATGAATGGCGCAAGGTTACCGCTTCCCAGCTATACTTGAAATTCATACTCATAATGCTGCATCAGTTTTACTTATGATTGACTACAAATTGCTGGAAGCCCTGGCGACGGTCATTGAGTGCGGAGGATTCGAACGTGCCGGCCTGGCGCTCGGGCTGAGCCAGTCGGCCATTTCGCAGCGAATTCGCACCCTTGAAATCCGGCTCGGACAACCGGTTCTGGTGCGAAGCCCGGCACTCAAGGCCACACCGGCCGGACAGCGTCTGCTCAACCACGTTCAGCATGTGCAATTGCTGGAGCGCGACCTGACCAAGTCCATCCCGGCACTCTCGGAACCCACAGCTAGACTGCGCATCGCGCTGAATGCCGACAGCCTGGCCACCTGGTGGGCGGCCGCGGTAGGCAACTTCTGCGCGGAGGAGACCCTGCTGCTGGATCTTGTGGTCGAGGACCAGGACATTGGCCTTCGCAGGATGCGCGAAGGGGATGTGGCTGCCTGCCTGTGCAGTAGCCCCCAGCCTGTTGCCGGTGCCCGCTGCGTGCCCATTGGCACCATGACCTACATGCCACTGGCAACTCCGGACTATGTGCACCGATACTTCGGGAAAGGCCTGAGCGAAACCAGCCTGAAGAATGCCCCGGCCATTGTTTTCGGGCCGAATGACCAGCTGCAACACCGGTTCCTGGCCCAGTGCGGGTATCACGGCACCTTCCCTCACCACCTTTGCCCATCCTCGGAAGGTTTTGTGAAACTGGCGCTGGCCGGCATGGGGTATGGCATGATTCCGGAAATGCAGGCCCGCCCGGAAATATCTGCCGGGCGCCTGGTGAGCATCGCGCCTGAACAAACCCTGGAAGTGCAGCTATACTGGCACTTCTGGCGCCATGGCGGCGGCGTGATGGACCGCCTGACCAACGCCCTGCGGTCTGCGGCCACGTTGAATTCAAACGTGTAAACAGGGGGAGCAACGATCAGAATGAAGCACCTTGTGGCGGTTTACGGCACGTTGAAACGTGGCCGGAACAACAGCCATATTCTGCGAGGCGCCCGGTTTGTCGGGACAGACTGGATGCCCGAACTGAGCCTGTATCACCTGGGCCCCTACCCGGGTGCCATAGAGGAACCTTCCCCGGGCGTCCGCGTGGAAGTCTATGCGGTTACCGATACGATGCTGAAAACACTGGACGAACTGGAAGACTTCTTTCCTGAACGCCCGCAAAGCAGCCTGTATATCCGCCAGACCATGGACACTCGCCACGGGTCTGCCTGGGTGTACATTTACAATCGGCCGGTTAAAACGATCCAGCGGCTGCGCTCCGGGAGCTGGTAGACCATAGCCCACACACCTTCACCATAAGGACACCAGATTGGACCTGACAACGCCTGCCCTGCTCTTCCCGGCGATTTCACTGCTGTTGCTGGCCTTCACCAACCGGTTTCTGGTGTTGGCGCAGCTGATCCGCCAACTCAAGCAGATGGACACCGAGGAAGACCACGCCCTGATTGCCCGACAGATCGGCATGCTGCGCAAACGGATTGTGCTGACCAAACGCATGCAGGCGTTCGGCGTACTCAGTTTCTTCCTGTGTACGGTTTCCATGTTCCTGCTTTTCCTGGGTGCCGATCTGCCAGGGGTGATCGCGTTTGGCGCCAGCCTGGTACTGCTGTCTTTCTCGCTGCTGTACTCGCTGTACGAAATCCAGATCTCAACCAATGCCATCAATGTCGAGCTGGCCAGCTTTGAGGCCCGCAAGAGTGCCGGCCGGGAAGATGTCGACTATTCGTGAGGCCTGTTTGCGCCGGAATTCACGACCCGGACACCAAACCAGCGCGGAAACCGGAGCAGACAAAACAGGGCAATCATGTCGTAAAGGGCGTGCCAGACCATGACCAGAGCAAGGCTTTCGGATAACAGGTAGGCCGCCCCCAGAACCATGCCAAGGCCGGTAGCCACCAGAAAATAGGTAAATGAGACATAGTGCACCAGACCGAACAACACCGATGCCGCAAGCACGGCCGTTACAGGGTCCGTCTTTGTCATCAGCCAGCCCTGGATTGCGCCCCTGAATAACAGTTCCTCACCGACTCCGGCCAGGAGGGATAGCAGAATGAGCACAGCCGGGGAGTAGCTGGAGGCAAAGTCATACAAACCCTGCATCTGCCGCTCGAGGTTCTCCGGGAACAAGCCGGGCACCCGCGTAAGCAACAGCAAAACGGCGTAGGTAAGAGCGGCTCCAACCGTCCCCAGGAGAATGCTGGGCCACAGGCCTGGCCCAACATGCAGCACCGGAATTCCGAATAGCAGTATCGCCACTAATCCGATAACGCCAATGGCGCCCTGGAATAACAGAGCGGCATTGGAGGACATACCCGAGTTTCGTCGTTTACCCAACGCCATTTACTGGTCGAACAAGGGCTTCACTGGAAACAGCGCATCGTATTTTGGCGCCTGCTTCTGGGCTTTGGCCTGGAACGATTTCATCATGTCCGTCGGGCGGAACATGCCGGCCTGCCAGGTGGCCATATACTTGAGGCTGTCTTCCACACTGTGGTCGCGACTGTAATTGAGCATTTCCTTGCAGCCAGTGACGGCCAGAGGAGAGTTCGCCGCAATCTGGCCGGCAAGGGCCATAACGCCTGCCAGCATGGATTCCTGGTCGGCGTAAACGGCGTTCACGAAGCCCAGATTCTGCGCTTCAGTGGCGGAGAATTTTCGGCCGGTGTAGGCCAATTCACGAACCACGCCCTCGGGCATCAGTTTGGGCAGGCGCTGGAGCGTGCCGACGTCGGCGGTCATGCCCAGCTCGGTTTCCTTGATGGTGAAGTAGGCATCTTCCGTGCAATAACGGCTATCGGCGGCACACACCAGATCCAGCGCGCCACCGATACAGCCACCGTGGATGGCTGCCAGCACGGGAAGCCGGATTTTTTCCAGAGAGGTGAGAGTATCCTGCAACTGCAGCACAACCCTGCGAAGGTTTTCCGCCATGCGCCCGGGGTCACCGTTCATGGGCACGGCTTTGGGATCACTGAATACACCCAGATCCATGCCCGCAGAGAAGTGTTTGCCGGTGGAGGAAATGACGATAACGCGGGCATCGGTGTTGGCCTCAATATCCTGCATGCACCGGGGCAACTCGAGCCAGAACGCCTTGTTCATGGTGTTCAGGGCCTCCGGACGACTGAACTGAACGTGGGCGATGTGGTCTTTAACCTCAATCGAAAAACTCTCGTAACTGGACAACTCAGACAAGACAGCACTCCTTATATAAATGTCGCTAACCGGCTCATTAGCGGTCGCCCCGGCTAATGTATCGTCAATTCTGCTACCTTCGTATTATGGCGAACAGAGACACGACACGTTAACCCGAAAAGGCCTGGTATGGAATTCACCTTCCTCGGCACGTCAGCCGGAACGCCGACAAAATCGCGCAACGTAACCGGTCTGGCGCTGAGCCACGGCGGACCAAAACACTGGTACCTGATTGACTGCGGTGAAGGCACCCAGCACCAGTTGCTGAGAACCCATCATTCCGTGATGCAATTGCAGGCCATATTTATCACCCACATCCATGGCGACCATACGTTCGGGCTGCCGGGACTGCTGACCAGCGCCTCCATGCTCGGCCGCACCGCTCCTTTGTACCTTGTTGCGCCAAGACCGGTAAAAACCTTCATAGAGGCCGCCATCGTTAATAGTGACTCCAGCCTGAGTTTTGAATTGAGATTTGTCGATTCCGAAGCAGAGAACTTCCACTGGGAAGACGACTCCCTGTCGGTAACTGCAGTCCCCCTGTCCCATCGTGTCTCCTGCAGGGCCTTTGTGTTCACGGAAAAGAATCTGGAACGCCAGCTGGTCCGGGACAGGCTCGAAGCGGATGGTATTGAGGCCGGTCCCGCCTGGGGCCGCCTGCAACAGGGCGACGACGTGGTACTGGAAGATGGGCGCCTCGCCCGTTGTGATGATTACACCCGAATTGCCAGAAAACCTCGCAAGGTTATCGTAGCCGGCGACAACGACCAGCCCGACCTGCTTCTGGCAGCGTGCACGGGTGTTCAGGTGGTCATCCACGAAGCGACCTACACCCAGGAGGTCTCTGACCGGGTCGGACCCTGGCCGCAGCACAGCTCCGCTGCCCAGGTAGCCCGCTTCGCCGAGGCCGCAGGCGTTCCCAATCTCGTCCTTACCCACTTCAGTTCCCGTTACCAGTTCAATCCGGATGCTTATCCGCACATTGGTGAGATCGAATCCGAAGCCAAAGGTATTTATCGGGGAAACCTTTATCTGGCAAAGGATTTTGCCTGTTATGAGCTCAACAGGGATCTGATGCTGAAGCCCATCGAGCGTCTATAATACAGGCGTGGATTAAACGAGCCGCCCAGGCTTATATGTGTCGCTTTTATAGATTCACTTTGCGTTTGCTGAAGTTCAAATTAAACTGAACCCACAATAAATTGAACAACGATTCATTTTTCACTGCTCAGGAAGGCGGTCAATGACCCGGCTCAACGCAAAACACTCCAGACTCAGCAAGGATGCGGTTGTCGTCGCGCCCGGCCTCATTCCCTGTGGCTGTGTCATTGACAGCGTGGCTCTGGGTAAAGAAGGGCTGCGCCTCACCCTGAAGCACTTTTCGTCGCCCGCGGTACTCGACCAGCTGTCATCGTCTGCCGCTGCACAGACCGATCTTCATGTTTTCCTCGATAATGACCATGAAAAACAGCATATCTATTACAGAGGCACGGTTCAGGTTGGCCGCAGTAGCGGCATTTCGCTGGACATAGCTGGGAACACCGAGGAACTCAGCAACGACATTGAGCGTTTGTTACAGCACACTGGAACGAATCGGCTCGAAGCCGCGACTCCGGATCCTTCACTGAAACAGCTCTACCACCAGCATTGCCGTCGGCTTCTGGAACAGTTGCTTCCGGAATTTATGGAAGGCACCTTCGAGGGCATTGAAGCCGACCTGGAAGAGGCTGCAGAGCTGCGTGAGATTACCCGGCTCAAGGACATGCGCTTCATTTTCCAGAGTCGCCAGCAACGAATGCTCCAGGATTTCCAGGCCCAGTTCCAGGCCAATCAGGCAACCCTTGAGCCCGCCGCCGAGTCCCGGGCCGGCAACAAGGAGTTGCACCTGCTGCAACAGCACGAGTTCGAGGACTGGCTGGACCTGCAGGCCATCGCCACCCGCGTAAACAAAGCAAATACCGGGGCCAACTTCCTGCTCAACCAGTTTCTTAACCAGATTTTCCGACAGGACGTCAACGATGACAACAATCCTCTGACGCCTCGGGCCCTGTGCGTCTGCCTGCAGTATATGGTCGATCATCTGGGCATTGCGCGGGAGCACCGCCTGACCATCTATCGCGCCTGGGAAAATGCTCTGGTCCGGGTCTGGCCCGCGGCCATCCGGTCCCTGATCAATGACTGCCGACGAGCTGGTCTTGAGGCCATAGATATCACCGAGCTGCCCGCAAACTGGTCACTCCGCGATCGGGAGCACGCAACGGACGACGCGGGTTCAGCGACGGCAGCCACAGAAGACTCATCCGAAGAAACTCCGGAAACCAATCACGCCAGGCCCGAGGCGTCCGGGTCGCCTTCGGTCGGTCGTTCCCTTTTTCAATTGATGGCCCTGGAGTCAAACCCCTCGTCTGAAGTTTCTGACTGGGAGGAGCCCAATCCAAGGCTTTCGGAAAACCTCCGCTCCCGGCGCCGGGAACTGCTGGACCGGTTGCACGGCGACGAGCCCGATATGGCGGGACTGCTTCGGGAACTGGCCAACTCGGACTCCGACCTTGCCAGTTCCCTGGATCACACGGCCGTTGAGAAGGCCAATCTGGTGGACCGACTGTTCGAGCCTCTGAAAACCCACGATGAACTCTCGGGCTCGCTTCGCCACCAACTGCAAAAGCTTCGACTACCCGTATTCGAAACGCTGGTTGAAACACCGGATTTTCTGAATGCCGGCGACCACCCGGCCCGGGATATCATCAATAACCTGATGCACATCTGTCTTGCCGAGAGAGCCTCAAGCAAGAAGCTGGAAGCAACGGTTGCCGATATCGTCGAGGAGCTGACAGAGATCGAGGTATCGGATCCGGACCTGATGGGAAGCCTGGGCGAACGCCTGAAACAGCTTGTCGAGCGTCAGGACCAATCGTTTCACCGCAACTCGGAACGGCTGGCAAAAACCCTGGAGGGCAAGGAGCGCCTGCGCCTTACCCGCAAGGAGGCAAGGCAGAGGCTGAACTCGCTCTTGAGCAACAGACAGGTTCCGAAGATTCTGATCCGCATTCTTCAGGCGGGCTGGGAGCAGTTGATCGTCCTGACCATGCTGAGAGAAGGTCCGGAAAGCCGGCATTGTGAGGAACTGTTTGATGTGGTTGCACAGCTCCAGGCCTGGCTTTCGCCTGCCGACACCTCCGAAGAGCTGGCATTTGAACGGGAGCTGGAGAGCAGCGTCATGCTGCAGTTCATCGAGCGGGAGCTGAAGACCGCCGGGGAAGTCTCGCGCGTAAGGCCGGTTATTGACGAGCTATCCGGAATTCTCGAGGGCAACGGGGAAGCAGAAACCACATGGGTTGATGAGTACGGTGACGCCGATGAAGCGCCGGCCCCGCTGCCACCGGAGCTTGAAGACAGTCGTTGGGCCTCAAGGGCAAAGGAGATTTCCGTAGGCGACTGGGTTGAGGTTCGTCTGGATACCGGCGAGACCCGCCGGTTGCGGCTGGTGTGGGGCAGCGAGGATTCACTCAGGTTTGTTTTTCTTTCGCCCAAAGGCATGAGCGAGGTCAGTTACGGGTTTCCCGAGTTTGTGCAGAAACTCGCTGAAGGCGAAGCCTGGCTGGTTGAGAGCGGAGACGTCCCATTCCTCGACCAAAGCCTGTTCAGCATCGTTGAAGATGTTTACCGGAAGCTCAATTTTCAGGCAACCCACGATGCCCTGACGGGGTGTATGCACCGCCATGACTTCGAGAAACAGGTTTCTCAGCTGATCAGCATCCTGCCGTCATCTGCTGAAGACCATGCCGCCGCCCTTATGGTTCTGGATATAGACGAGTTCAGTGTCATCAACGCCTCCTATAGCGCGGACGCCGGCGACGCCCTGTTGAGGCATGTCGCCGACACACTCCGTAAGCAGAGCGAATCCCGATTCTCGGAGTCCCACGTTGGCCGGATCAGCGGCAATGAGTTTGCGGTGCTCATCAATAACATCAGTACAGAAGACTGCCTGGATTTTGCAGAGTCCCTGCGGCGCAACTTCGAGCAACATGTGTTCCGGCATGGGCAGGCGGAATATCGGGCAACCGTCAGCATCAGTATCCGGCCGGTAACCGGGGCGGGACAGTCACCTGGCGACCTTCTCAATCTTGCGAGCCTCTCGCTTAAAGCAGCCAAGAAGCTGGGCGGGAACCGGATTGAACTGGCCCGGGAAAACCGGGACCAGTCCGGGCTCGGCACCCCCCAATGGGTCACCGAAATAGACCGGACCATCCGTGATGGCAGCCTCTACCTTCGGGCCCAGCCCATCGTTGCCCTCGAACCGGAAGACGGCGAAGGCACGATGTACGAACTCTTGCTCGGCCTGAAAGACAGTGCTGGCAAGGAGATCTCGCCCCAGGGCTACATCGAGGCAGCCGAACAGTTCAAACGCAGCACACGGGTTGATTTGTGGGTCATTTCCGAGGTGCTGACGTGGATGCGTGATAATCCCGAGGCGCTCGCCAGGATTGCCACTCTGAACGTTAACCTGTCAGGCTCGTCGTTGAGCGATGACAGCTTCATGCTCGGCCTGGAATCCAATCTCAGGGCGAATCCGGAGCTGGCCCACAAGCTCTGCTTTGAAGTAACCGAGACCTCTGCCGTCGCCAACCTCCATTTTGCCTCGGATTTCATGCGCGAGATGAAGCGGCTGAACTGCCGGTTCGCACTGGATGATTTCGGCACCGGCCTGTCTTCCTATGCGTACCTCCAGAAACTGCCAGTGGACTTCGTGAAAATTGACGGCATATTTGTAAAGGATATGGCGACCAACCTCACGAACTACGCCATGGTGAGGTCGATCAACGAGCTCTGTCATTTTCTGGATCTTCAGACCATCGCCGAATACGTGGAAGACATGGAAATCATGGACACCCTGAAAGAGATCCAGGTGGACTACGCCCAGGGCTTCGCCATTGCCAAGCCGCGCAGGCTGGACAGCCTTGGAACCGCGAATTCCACTCCCCCGGTTTATGCCTACAAGAAATAGCTTTGCTTTTCCTCCTGGCAGGAGTACAGTGGGCCTCGTTGGAAAGATTTAGCAAAGCATTTCATCAATAAGACCGCTCAGCTGTAATAAGTAGCACGTCCTGTTTTTGATCACGCCAGTTTTTTGTTTCCGCATACCGCCGATCAGCCATCAATAAGATGACGTGACGGCACATTAAATGATTGAAATCAGGAAGAATACTATGTCTACAGTTACCGGCAACGTTAAGTTTTTCAACGAAGCAAAAGGTTTTGGCTTTATCACTCGCGAAAGCGGCCCGGACGTTTTTGTTCACTACAGCGCTATTCAGGGCGGCGGTTTCAAGACTCTGGCTGAAGGCCAGCAGGTCGAGTTCACCGTTACCCAGGGCCAGAAAGGTCCTCAGGCGGAAAACGTTGTCGCTCTGTAAATAACAGACGACACGTTCAGAAAAAGGCAGCTTCGGCTGCCTTTTTTCGTTGTTGCTCCCTGCCGAAACTACAGAATACCTTCCACCGGGATCGTCTCGGTATTTTTTATCTCCCGCAACGCAAAGTTCGAATTCACCTGGGCAATGCCCTGCAGGGTAAAGATTTTTTCGTTCAGGAACCTGTCGTAACTGGCCATATCCGGCACGATTACCCTGAGCACGAAATCGGCATTACCGGTCACCGCAAAGCACTGAAGCACCTCCGGATAACTGCTCACCTGCTGCTCAATCTCCGCCGTGCTGTCGATGTTGTGCCGCTGCAGTGACAGATTGACGAGCACGCACAGCCCCTGACCAATGCGTTCCGGATCCACTCTTGCGCTGTATCCCTGAATCACACCGCTTTCCTCAAGTGTGCGCACCCGGCGCCAGCAAGCAGCCGGTGACAAACCCACCTGTTCGGCCAGTAACTGGTTACTGATGCGCCCATCCTGCTGCAGCACCGATAGGATTTTCCGATCCAGCTTGTCCAGCTCCACCTGCTTCATTTGGTAACACCTGATTTTTATCAAAGGTTCTTTCTCTTTATTGTCTTTTATCAAACATTCTTTCGCAAATCCTGAAAACCTCCTTCCAATAAGCAAGCACCTTTTGCGGACTTCCCTCTAGAATTTTGGTCATAAAATCGACAAAAAGGAGGGCGCCATGTCCGCCGATACCCCACAACTCGACGATTACAAACTCGAAGACCGCTACCTGCGGGAATCCGGTCGGGTGTTCCTGACCGGCACACAGGCCCTGGTCCGAATTCCGTTGATGCAGGCTGCCCTGGATCGCAAGCAAGGCCTGAATACCGCCGGCCTGGTCAGTGGCTACCGTGGTTCCCCCCTCGGTGCGGTCGACCAGGCACTCTGGCAGGCGAAAGACCTGCTGGACGAGAACCGGATCGATTTTGTTCCCGCCATCAACGAGGATCTTGCCGCGACGATCATGCTGGGTACCCAGCAGGTAGAAACCGATGAAGACCGTCAGGTAGAGGGCGTATTCGGCCTCTGGTATGGCAAGGGCCCGGGCGTGGACCGAGCCGGCGACGCCCTGAAACACGGCACCACCTATGGATCCTCCCCCCATGGTGGCGTGCTGGTGGTAGCGGGCGACGACCACGGCTGCGTGTCATCGTCCATGCCCCACCAGTCCGATGTGGCATTCATGAGCTTCTTCATGCCCACCATCAACCCGGCCAACATCGCGGAATACCTGGAGTTCGGTCTCTGGGGTTATGCCCTGTCCCGCTACAGTGGCTGCTGGGTCGGCTTCAAGGCCATCTCGGAAACCGTGGAAAGCGCGGCTTCTGTGGAAATTCCGCCAGCACCGGATTTTGTCACTCCGGACGATTTCACCGCGCCGGAAAGCGGCCTTCATTACCGCTGGCCGGATCTCCCCGGCCCCCAGCTGGAAACCCGCATCGAACACAAGCTCGCGGCCGTTCAGGCCTTTGCCCGGGCCAACCGCATTGACCGGTGCCTGTTCGACAACAAGGAAGCCCGCTTTGGTATTGTCACCACCGGCAAGGGGCACCTTGACCTGCTGGAAGCCCTCGATCTGCTCGGTATTGACGAAGACAAGGCCCGGGACATGGGTCTGGATATCTACAAGGTGGGCATGGTCTGGCCCCTGGAGCGCCGCGGCATCCTGGACTTCGTGCACGGCAAGGAAGAAGTCCTCGTGATCGAGGAAAAGCGCGGCATTATCGAGAGCCAGATCAAGGAGTACATGTCCGAGCCGGACCGTCCCGGCGAGGTTCTGATTACCGGCAAACAGGATGAGCTGGGCCGCCCGCTGATCCCGTACGTTGGCGAATTGAGCCCCAAACTGGTTGCCGGCTTCCTCGCAGCCCGTCTTGGTCGCTTCTTCGAGGTGGACTTCAGCGAGCGCATGGCTGAAATCAGTGCCATGACCAACGCCCAGGATCCGGGCGGCGTCAAGCGTATGCCCTATTTCTGCTCGGGCTGCCCACACAACACCTCCACCAAGGTCCCGGAGGGGAGCAAGGCCCTGGCCGGCATTGGCTGTCACTTCATGGCGTCCTGGATGGGCCGGAACACCGAATCCCTCATCCAGATGGGTGGCGAAGGCGTCAACTGGATTGGCAAGAGCCGATACACCGGCAACCCCCACGTGTTCCAGAACCTGGGTGAAGGCACGTATTTCCACTCCGGTTCCATGGCTATCCGTCAGGCGGTAGCTGCCGGCATCAATATTACCTACAAGATTCTGTTCAATGACGCCGTCGCCATGACCGGCGGTCAGCCCGTCGACGGGCAGATCACCGTCGACAGGATTGCCCAGCAAATGGCCGCAGAAGGGGTCAATCGGGTTGTTGTTCTCAGCGACGAGCCCGAGAAATACGATGGCCATCATGACCTGTTCCCCAAGGACGTCACCTTCCACGATCGGTCCGAGCTCGACCAGGTGCAGCGGGAATTGCGTGATATCCCCGGCTGCACCGTACTGATCTACGACCAGACCTGTGCCGCCGAGAAACGCCGCCGTCGCAAGCGCAAGCAGTTCCCGGATCCGGCCAAGCGGGCCTTTATCAACCATCACGTGTGTGAAGGCTGTGGCGACTGCTCGGTGCAGTCCAACTGCCTCTCGGTGGTCCCCCGCAAGACGGAGCTGGGACGCAAGCGGAAGATCGACCAGTCATCCTGCAACAAGGACTTTTCCTGCGTTAACGGTTTCTGCCCAAGCTTCGTGACCATCGAAGGCGGCCAGCTGCGAAAATCCCGCGGCGTTGACACCGGCTCCGTACTCACCCGCAAGCTGGCTGATATTCCAGCTCCCAAATTGCCGGAAATGACCGGCTCCTATGATCTGCTGGTGGGCGGCGTTGGCGGTACGGGCGTGGTGACGGTTGGCCAGCTGATCACCATGGCGGCCCACCTGGAGTCGCGCGGCGCCTCGGTACTGGATTTCATGGGCTTCGCCCAGAAAGGCGGCACGGTGCTGAGCTACGTTCGTATGGCACCGTCCCCGGACAAGCTCCATCAGGTTCGGATCAGCAATGGCCAGGCCGATGCGGTCATCGCCTGCGATCTGGTCGTAGCGTCTTCCCAGAAGGCCCTGAGCGTTCTCCGGCCAAACCACACCCGGATCGTTGCCAACGAAGCGGAACTGCCTACTGCCGACTACGTGCTCTTCCGCGACGCCGATATGAAGGCCGACAAGCGCCTTGGGCTACTGAAGAATGCCGTGGGCGAGGATCATTTTGATCAGCTGGACGCCAATGGCATCGCCGAAAAGCTAATGGGCGATACCGTGTTCTCCAACGTGATGATGCTCGGTTTTGCCTGGCAGAAAGGCCTGCTGCCCCTGTCCGAAGCGGCTTTGATGAAGGCGATTGAGCTGAACGGCGTCGCCATCGACAGGAACAAGGAAGCCTTCGGCTGGGGACGGCTTGCAGCCGTGGATCCGAGCGCAGTCACGGATCTGTTGGACGACAGTAATGCCCAGGTGGTTGAGGTCAAACCCGAACCAACCCTCGACGAACTCATCAACACCCGGCATAAGCACCTGGTCAACTACCAGAACCAGCGTTGGGCCGACCAATACCAGGACGCAGTTGCAGGGGTCCGGAAGGCTGAGGAGTCCCTCGGTGAAACCAACCTGCTGCTGACTCGTGCAGTAGCCCAGCAGCTGTACCGGTTCATGGCCTACAAGGACGAATACGAAGTCGCGCGACTGTTTGCCGAAACCGACTTCATGAAAGAGGTGAATGAAACCTTCGAGGGTGACTTCAAAGTCCACTTCCATCTGGCCCCGCCCCTGCTCAGCGGCGAGACCGATGCCCAGGGCCGCCCGAAAAAACGCCGGTTCGGCCCCTGGATGTTCCGGGCCTTCCGGCTGCTGGCGAAACTTCGCGGCCTGCGCGGAACCGCAATCGATCCGTTCCGCTATTCTGCCGACCGCAAGCTGGATCGGGCCATGCTGAAGGATTATCAGAGCCTGGTAGACCGGATCGGTCGTGAGCTCAACGCCAGCAACTACGAAACCTTCCTGCAGCTTGCCGAGCTGCCTGCCGATGTCCGCGGGTACGGCCCTGTGCGGGAGCAAGCGGCGGAGAGCATTCGCGAAAAGCAGACTCAGCTGATCAAGGCGCTGGATACCGGTCGCCCGACGTTGATTCGCACCCAACAGGCTAACGAGGAGGCCAATCATGTTTGAAGCACTCCAGCCCCTTCCCCAGGATCCGATCCTGCAGTTGATGCAGACCTTCCGTGAAGACGATCGACCGGACAAAGTGGATCTGGGCATCGGTGTCTATAAGGATGACGCCGGCAATACGCCTATCATGGCCGCCGTGCACGAAGCCGAGCGTCGCCTTCTTGAGGGCGAAACCACCAAGAGCTACGTGGGCCCTGCCGGTTCCGCCGGCTTCAACAGCGCCATGGCGGAGCTGATCCTGGGCAGCAACAGCCCACTGGTCCGCGACGGTCGCGTATCGGTCATCCAGACACCGGGCGGCTGCGGCGCCCTGCGTATGGCGGCCGAGTTTCTGCGTCTGTGCAAGGCCGATACAAAAGTCTGGGTCAGCACGCCCACCTGGGCCAACCACTTGCCGTTGCTCGGTGGCGCCGGCCTGACTATTCGCGAATATCCGTACCTCAATCCAGAGACCCTGCAGGTAGACTTCGGCGCCATGCTGGAAACCCTGGAACGGGCGGATGCGGGCGACGTGGTGTTGCTACACGGGTGCTGCCACAACCCCTCGGGCGCGGACCTGAGCCTGGCCCAGTGGCAGGAAGTGACCAGCCTGATCCAGCGCAAAGGCCTGCTGCCCTTCGTGGACATGGCCTATCAGGGCCTTGGCGAAGGCCTGGACGCGGATGCAGCTGGCCTGAGGCACCTGGCCAGTGCGGTACCTGAAATGCTGATCGCAGCCTCGTGCTCCAAGAACTTTGGTCTCTACCGGGAGCGCACCGGCGCACTCGCCCTGGTTTCGGAAACCGCAACCGTGAATGCCGCCGCCACCAGCCAGCTGCTGAGCGTCATCCGGTCGCATTACTCAATGCCACCGGCCCATGGTGCTTCAATCGTGGAGACCATCCTTGGCGATGACGACCTGCGAGCCCAGTGGCAACAGGAGCTAAACGGTATGTGTAAGCGCATCCTGCATCTGCGTCACGCTTTTGCGGATGCACTCTCGCCAGTAGGCGACTTCGACTTCATCGCCCGTCAGCGGGGCATGTTCTCGTTCCTCGGAATCAGTCCGGAGCAGGTGGGCCGGTTACGGAAGGAACACGGCATCTACATGCTGGAAAGCAGCCGCGTAAACGTTGCCGGTTTGAACGACCACGTCTTGCCACAAGTCGCTTCCGCCCTGCGCGAGGTGCTCGGCAAGTAAATACTTTTTCGACAACAACCAATCAATCCGACAAAAACAATTAGCCGGAGAGAAGAATGAGTGAGAGTACCCAACCACACCAGCAGGCCAATAACCTCTGGTCCTCACGGATGGCCTTTATCCTGGCTGCGGCTGGTTCAGCCGTTGGCCTCGGGAACATCTGGAAGTTTCCGTACATTACTGGCGAGAACGGCGGCGGCGCCTTCGTTCTGATCTACCTGGCCTGTATCTTCCTGATCGGCGTGCCGGTACTGATTGCCGAAACCATGATTGGTCGGCGCGGCGGCCAGAGCCCCGTGGCCACCATGCGCACCCTGACCAAAAGTGAAGGCACAGCCAAGGGCTGGAGAGCCATCGGCTGGAACGGGGTAATTGCATCCTTCCTGGTGCTTTCTTTTTACGCCGTGATTGGCGGCTGGGCCCTGGTCTATATCGGCAAGGCCGCAACCGGGCTGTTTACCGGAGCAGATGCCGAAGCCATCGGCGGCCAGTTCGGCGGGCTCCTTGCCAACCCCTGGGAACTGCTCATGTGGCACTCGGTGTTCATGGTGATTGTGGTGTTCATCGTTGGCAGGGGCATTCGCTCGGGGCTTGAGAAAGCTGTGAATATGCTGATGCCTCTGTTGTTCGTGCTGTTGGTTGCCATGGTGATCTATGCCATGAACAGCGGCAGCTTTGGCCGGGCCGTGAGTTTCATGTTCTCGCCGGATTTCAGCAAACTGACAACGGCGGGGGTTCTGACTGCCCTGGGGCACGCCGCCTTTACGCTCAGTATCGGTATTGGTGTTCTGATGGCCTATGGCTCCTACCTGCCAAAAACCGTAAACATTGCGCGGACCGCCATGACCATTGCCGTCGTGGACACCAGCGTTGCGCTTCTCGCGGGGCTGGCCATCTTTCCCCTGGTATTTGCCAATGGCCTTGAACCAGGGGCAGGGCCCGGCCTGATCTTTGTGACCCTGCCATTGGCCTTTGGCCAGATGAGTGGTGGTGCGCTGTTCGGCACCATTTTCTTCGCTTTGCTACTGGTAGCAGCCATCACCTCGGCCATTTCCATGCTGGAACCGGTGGTCGAATGGCTGGAAGAACACAAAGGCGTGAGTCGAGCGAAAAGCGCCATTGGTGGCGGGCTCGCCATCTGGTTTATCGGTATCGGTACCGTGTTGTCCTTCAACGTCTGGGAAAGTGTGCACCCGCTTGGCTTTATTCCGTTCTTCGAGGGCAAGACGGTCTTCGACCTGCTCGACTTCCTCGTCTCCAACCTGATGATGCCTCTCGGCGGACTCGCCATTGCGCTGTTTGCCGGATGGGCAATGAAACGTGAGAGTCTGCCAGCCGATATTGGTCTGCAAGGAAGCAGCTATAAGGCATTCATGTTCGTACTCCGGTATCTGACGCCTGCCGGTATCGCCGTGGTTTTCCTGTACAACCTGTTGTAAGGCCATCCCGGCTTCTCCAACCGCAAAAGCCCGGTGAACTTCACCGGGCTTTTTTTGACATACCCAACAGGGCACTGCCAATCTGAATTCAGGACAACAGACCCAAGTCTGTATCGCATGCGGAAAAGGAGAACTCTTATGTACAGCAAGATCCTCGTTCCGGTCGACCTCGCCCATACCGATAAAATGGTGAAGGCGCTCAATACCTCCATTGATATTGCCAAGCATTACAACGCCACCCTGTGCTATGTGACCGTCACCAACAGCACCCCGGGAGCGGCCGCGCACAACCCGAAAGAACTCGCAGAGAAACTGAGGGTGTTTGCGGAGGAGCAGGGAAAATCCCACGGGATCAGTACCGACAGCATGGTGATTGAATCTGCTGATACCGCCGTGGAGCTTGAAGACAAGTTGCTTGAGGCGATCAAAACAACCGGGACAGATCTGGTAGTGATGGCTTCACATCCGCCGGGGATTGGCGACCGGCTACACATTCTCCATTCGAACGGCGCCAATATCGTTAAACACAGCGATATTTCGGTTTTCGTCGTTCGGTAAAGATAACAGGGCATCCGAGACACTATTCCGGATGCCCTGTTGCGTCATGCTTTGGAAATTCAATTCCCGTTACCCTGGCAATGAAAAAGGGAAAGTAATCCTCCGTGGCAAAGAAGTTCCCGGCTTCCACCTGGGTCGGCAATACAAAGCCTTCGAACTCCCGAAACTCTGACAGGTAGCCGCCAAAGGGCTGCAAGCGATGGACTTTTTCCGCATTCGCATTGGTCCACCGGTCAAAACTCACCTGGAGCGGCCGGCCGTCGCCGGCAACGACAACATCCACTGCCTGTTCCATGCCCTCATGACGAACAACCACCCTGGCCGTGTTTATATCGACCAGCTTCCAGGAAACGCCGGGCCCCGGCAGCAGGGCAGCCGGCGTCCAGAAAACCGCCTCTGCCACATAACGGCCGAATGCCGAACGGGCATGATCCGCATCACCACCCGCCCGGGCAACAGGGAATAGGCCCATCAGCCAGAACCGCGTCCACTGGTCAGTGTCCGAGCCGGAAATCCCGAGCAGGCCTCTGTGGGCGCTCATTTTCCAGATAAACCCTTCCGGCATGGCCAGCACCTGGGTGGCCTGCATGTGCACGTAGTCGGGCGACTCCCGATTGCCCATACCGAATTTTCCGTTCATAGAGATACGGGCCACGGTATAGAGCGGGGTACCAGGCTGAATGGTGTAACGGAAATACCGCTGGGCTGGCTCCGGCAAACCCTCAAGAAGAGCAAGATCAAAGCGCTCCGGGGCAGCCGGCTGCAGCGTTGCCAATCCGGTAATGACAGCCCGGTCTGCGGTGTGGTCAGACTGACGCCAAAACCAGAGGGCGACGGTGACTGCAACCACCAGAATCAACAGGATCAGGAAAAAGATTTTCATGTAAGCTATGCTCCGTAGCAGTCATTGTCCCTGCCCTGCCCGAATCCGGCCTTGTTCCAGATCAACGAACGTGGCTGCCCGACTCACTGTCAGCCTGAAAGGTTTTATGAAAGTACCAAAAAGATTACAACCACTTGTCGATGACGGCATGGTGGACGAAGTGCTCTACCAGCTCATGAGCGGCAAGGAAGCCCAGGTTTATGTTGTGCGCTGCGGAGACCAGACGCGCTGTGCCAAGGTCTTCAAGGAAGCGACAAAGCGGAGTTTCAAGCAGGCGGTGGAATACCAGGAAGGACGAAAGGTCCGGAACAGTCGTCGAGCCCGGGCCATGAGCAAGAAGACAAAGTACGGCCAGAAGGAACAGGAAGATGCCTGGCTCAACGCCGAGGTGGATGCCCTCTACCGGCTTGCCGCCGCCGGTGTCCGGGTTCCCGAACCTCTGGGCTTCGTGGACGGTGTACTGCTGATGGAGCTGGTGGCGGATGAAGATGGCAAGGCCGCGCCCAGGCTGGATGATGTCACCCTGTCCCCGGAACAGGCCCGCGACTTCCACGGCCAGGTCATCCGAGAGGTTGTCCGTATGTTGAGCGCCGGTCTGATCCATGGGGATCTGTCGGAATTCAACGTGCTGGTCGATGCCCGCGGTCCTGTCATTATTGATCTTCCCCAGGCCGTCAATGCGTCCGGCAATAACAACGCGGAACGCATGTTGGAGCGCGACGTCGACAATATGCGCCGCTATTTCGGACGCTTCGCGCCGGAACTGCTGAACACCGATTATGGCAAGGAGATCTGGGCGCTCTACGAGTCAGGCGACCTGCACCCGGACAGCAAGCTCACGGGCTGCTTCCAGCACGATGACACCGCTGCCAACGTCGACGAACTGATGGAAATCATCGATGCGGCAAAAGAGGAAGAGTGGGAGCGACAGGAACGGATGAGGGACGCCGAGGAGGACTGACGCCTTAGCCGGTGCTGGTCAGCCGGCAGACGTGGTTCTCTCTTCGCTGATCATTGCTGACATCAACTGCTGTTCCTTCGGCCCGGGTAGAACACCCGTTAGCGTGGCTTCGATAACCGGCTCACCATGCTGATTCGAGAGCACCGCTTCGGCCCGGGCCCGATTCCTTGCATCCACTTCGGTGATGGTGAATACACAGGTGACGGTATCACCGAAATACACTGGCCGGCGGAAGCGAAAATTCATCCCGGACGCCAGCCAGCCAATCTGCCCACCCACTTCCGTGATCATCCCGCCAACCAGCAAGCCATGGCAGATCTTTCCCTGCAGGTTCTTGGCCTGGGCAAACTCATCGCTGTAGTGAACCGGATTCTGATCGCGGCTGATTTCCCCAAAGGACAGAGTCTCATCCTCGGTGAACGTACGCACCAGGGTAAACGAATCGCCGGCTTTCAGGCCTGCAATGGCTCTCTTTCGAATATCAGACATGGTATCGGTCCCCGATCGCTCAGCCTTACAGGTACCGACCGCCAGACCCTATGGCGACCACAATCAGGCCGAGAATCAGATTGATACCGACCAGACGGCGAATCTTTCCCACCTGAACACCACCAGCCTGCGGATCCTTGTCTGCAACCGCCTGCTTGAGCCGTCGGAAAGGCGCAAAATACACGTGAAAGTAAAGCAGCATCATCACCAGCCCGAGCGTCTGCATGGCATGAATGTGCCAGCCAGCACCGGCCATACCGCCAAACACACTGAAAATCATCCAGTAGCCGGTAACCAGGAGCAGCACAACCGCGAGCCAGACCCAGCGGAAGAACCGTTCAAGCGTCTTCGACCAAAGATGGCCACGCTGGGAGGCCTCTACCACCTCAACCACGGCCGGACGCATCGCCATGTAGGCGAAGAACATACCGCCAACCCAGATAACCGCGGACAGAACATGCAGTGCAATTGCCAGACTCATAAACCTACCCCTTGCTTTGGCTTCAGATGGTTTCCAGTTCTACCCGGTTACGGCCGCCCGTTTTACCGCGGTAAAGAGCTTCATCAGCCCTGCTGACCGCGGCACTCAGGTCTTCGCCAGTTCGCAGCTCACTTACCCCGATGCTGATCGTAACATCGATATCACCGCCGATAACTGCGCGCCAGTCCCTTGCCAAAAACGCCTTTCGTATCCGCTCCGCGCTTGCTTGCGCTTTATCAGCATTCGTATCCGGAAGAATGACCAGAAACTCCTCACCACCCCATCGACCTATCAGATCCTGAGCCCTTAATTCTTCCCGGATCACATCGGCAACACAGCCGAGTACCCTGTCACCGGCTTCATGTCCGAAGGCATCATTGATCGACTTGAAATGATCGACATCCAGCAGGAGGAAACCGACCGGGTGTCCGCTGCGCCGGAACCGCGATACCTCTTTTTCAGCCAGGTAGGTCATATGACGGCGATTGAAAAGCCCGGTTAATGAGTCCGTTGTTGCCATTTCGCGAAGCTTGCGCTGTGCCGAAACAACCATGCTGAGGTAATAGGAAGCCAGGTAACTGAACATTGCAAAGACCACGCTCAGATTGAACAGATGGACTATGTTCAGGGCTGTCTGCGGAATTGGCTGCAACGGTTCGATGTACCACATCAAGGCATCGAGCGCGACGTAGTATCCCCAGAGAGTGAGTAGCGCATAAACCGCCCATCTTCGGGACGCGGAAACGCAGATCGCCGGTATGAACATAAGAAGGTAATAATGGAAACCGCTCTCCCAGCCGATAAGAACGGTACCGAGGCCGGCGTGCCCGAGCACTTCTGCCCAGATCAGTACGACCGCAATCTTGTTTTTATGGTATTTGAGTGCGTAGTAGGCGCCGGCATACATGGCCACGCTAACCACGTTGATCCATGCCAGAACCGGCGAACCCAATGCATGAAAAAGAAAGAAAAAGATGACATCTACAGTCCCGGCGATCTGGGCACATCGCATGGCCAAACGCCAGAACTGGGGCCTGCGTTCCCGCTCAGGCTCATAATTCATTGGAGCACTCGCACTTTTCATCGACAGCAGAATTCCTTTTTTAGGTAACAAGAGTACTCGTTAAAACAGAATCCTGCCTCACTCCAATGCAAACAAATGAAAATGTTTTCAGGATCACCACGGCAGCTCGTCGCCGTTGCTGTGCCAGAACGACCCGGTATTCTCCAAGGTGAGGCCATCAATCCGCTCTGCCAGGCCTTTTGCCGATTCTTCCGGAGTAATCAACCCACCAAAATTCACCATTCGGGTCTGAACATAACCCGGGTGCAGCTGGGCCACCGCGATACCCCTCGGTTTCAGATCCATCGCGAGGGACTTGCCAAAGGCATTCAACGCCGCCTTTGAAGCACGGTACCCATAGCGGCCGCCAGAGTCGTTGTCGGCGATAGAGCCCATGCGGCTGGTGATGTTGGCGATTTTGCCTCCGGAGGGGATTTTTTCAAACAGGGCTTCAGCGATTTTCAGTGGAGCGTAGGCGTTGATTTCCATCTGCGTACGGATGGAATCAAAATCGATACTGCCCAGTTTCTCGTCCTGCAGCAGACCGGCATTGTTGATCAGCAGATCAATGGACTGGCCCTCAAGACCGGCCACGAGCCTTGCCACACCCTCATTGGTCGTCACGTCGACACTGTCGATGATCCTCGCCGCAACCTCTTCCAGCTCCGGCGAGGCCTCCCGGCACACGCCGATTACCGAGCAGCTGCGGCCTGCATAGAGCCGGGCGAGCTCCAGACCAATGCCCCGGTTTGCCCCGGTGATTACAACAGTGGAATTATCGGACATATCAGCCTCCTCAACGATCAATACGGTTCATGCAGCTTCACATCCCCTGCAATGTAGAACAACCAGCAATACGGGCCCTGACTGCGTGCAGATCCAATTTTTCTGTAAGATACGGGGTAATTCAATCAATGGTCGCCGGGAGCAGCATGTCAGCAGCACTTGTTTTCGCAGTCTTCGCAGTGACCCTGATCGCAGCAACCGTATTCTACCTCTTCTTCTACCGCGCCTTGCGGAGGGAACGGGAACTGAGAGCCCCCTTTCCAACATCCTGGCGCGAGCATCTTGATGCGAACGTGCCGCTTTACCGACGGCTTCCTGAAGCCCTCAAGCAAACCTTGGAGCAACGGGTCCAGCTTTTTCTCTCCGAGAAGGAATTCTATGGCTGTGACGGCTTTGAGGTGGACGACGCGGTGAGAGTGACCATTGCCGGCCACGCCTGTTTGCTGGTTCTTGCCCGCCCCTATTCAGATTTTGACGAGGTAAGCAGCATTCTGGTCTATCCCGATGCCTATCACGTCAGAGACATTGAAAGCGATGGCATGATTGTCAGCGAAAGTAATGAAATACGGGCCGGCGAGGCCTCAAGCAGGGGCCAGGTGGTGCTGGCCTGGCGAGAATGTCAGGAGGCCGCCCGGAACCCGCACAGCGGCCATAACGTCATGCTCCATGAGTTTGCACACCAGCTGGACTACCTGGACGGCACCGCAGACGGGGCACCGCCGCTGAGTGGAGAGCAGGCCCGGCACTGGCAAAGTTCCATGACGACGGCCTACGAAGACCTCAGGCATTCCCTCCGGCACCACCATAGATCCTGGCTTGATCCATACGGCGCTACCGAACCGGCAGAATTTTTCGCAGTGCTGACCGAGGCATTTTTCCAGCAGCCGCGCCATCTCAAGCGAGAACAGCCCGAGGTCTACAAGGCCCTGCAAGGGTATTACCGGCTCGATCCAACGGCTTTCTGGGAGGATGCATGACAGTTGTGGCAAATCAATGCGTGGTCCACTATGTAGGAAAGCGGATCAGTTGGTGGAGGTTTACATGCCAGCCATAGGATGGATATTCATAGTTGTTGCCCTTGCCTTGATCGTGGGCAGCCTGATGATACTGCGTGACAATGCCCACAGCATGAAAATCTCCGATGAAAAGATGAAGAAAATCCAGGCCCGGAAGGCGGAGATCGAGGCCGAGGAGAGCGCCGAAGACAGAGAGTGGTAGGTTTGGGGGCAGCCGCAAAGACTGCCCCGGGCAGGTTCGATCAGTGTCCGCTGTGGTCCATACTTTTGCCCGAGTGATCCATGCTCTCGCTTTTCATCATCTCGCCATCCAGCGACTCGACATTCAGCTCAACCTGCATTTCGTCGGCACCCTCAAAAGTCAGGGTCAAGGGAATGCTCTCACCCTCGCGCAACGGACTTTTCAGTTTCTCCAGCATCAGGTGAAAGCTGTGGGGCTTCAACTCCACGGTGGTACCTGCCGGTATGGCGAGCCCGCCCTTGACCGGTGCCATTCGCATTACACCATCGTGCATGCTGGTCTCATGGATCGATACGTTACCTGCCCTCGGGGTTGCGGCCCCAACCAGGGTAATATCACCGCTGCCGCTGTTGGAGATACTCATGTAACCCACGCCCATGGGCGTGCCAGGCGGTGTAGGCCGACTCCAGGGATGATCGACCGTGACCGGGCCATGGCTGTAATCATGGGCAAATGCTGTCGGGGCAACCAGGGCCAGTGCCAGCACAAACACGCTCAGGCAATACTTCATGTCCAGTGTTCCTTGTCGATGGTTCAAAACCAAAGGATAGAAAGGGTAGGCCCCGGATCCAAGCTTTTCAGTGCGACGAATGGTCGCAGACCGGGTCAATGCCCGATGGCGAGAGCCGGGTTCGCTTTCAGTCTGTCCAGGGTCTCCGGACGACTGAAGTAATAACCCTGAAAACGTCGACAGCCCATCTCGACCGGGGCGCTGGCCTGGGCCTCCTCTTCAACACCCTCGGCAACCAGCTCCATGTTATGGCTCCGGGCAATGGCAATAATACTCCGGATCATGTTCGCGGCTTTTTCGTCTTCCAGAATGGTGTCGACAAAGCTCTTGTCGATTTTCAACTCGTCAAGCGGCAGCTTACGCAAAAGACTGAGCGAGGAGTAACCCGTTCCGAAATCGTCCATCGAGATCCGTATCCCTTTCTCTCGCAATCGTTCGATCGTTTTCAGCACTCTCTCAAAGTCACTCATGAACAGGCTCTCGGTGATCTCAAGAACCAGCTCTCCAGGCGACACACGGTGCATTGCCAGAACCTCAAGCACTGTTTCAACAAAGTCTGGCTGGCGAAACTGGATAACAGAAATGTTGATAGACAGGTCCACGAAACCGCCGACCTCGTTACGAAACAGGCTGTATTCCCGGATACTGGTTTCAAGCACAAAGCGCCCGAGCGGAACCATCAGCCCGCTTTTTTCAGCGACCTCGACAAATTCCGCGGGCGAAACAAAGCCGAGTTCCTCATCCTGCCAGCGAACAAGCGCTTCCAGCCCGACCGCTTTTCCGGTCTGATCTACCTGAGGCTGGTAGACCATGTACAGTGAGCCCGATGCCAGGCCATACCTGAGACGCTGCTCGACCGACAGCCTGCGAAGATAGGCCATTTCCATCTCGCTGCGGTAAATGCAGACGTCGTTCCGGCTCTGTTTCGCCTCGTACAGCGCAAGATGGGCACTTCGAATCAGCTTGCTGAGGGAATCTCCGTCATTCGGAAAGCAGGCCACACCAATACTCGCCGTTACCTGCAACCTCAGTCGGCCCACCTCGAAGGTGCGGGACAGGTTGCCGGCCAGCGACACACAGGCTTTTTCAACATCGTCGAGATTGGTGTTCGGGGTCACAATGGCGTACTCGTCGCCACCGAGCCGGGCAAGATCGTCCCGGCTTTCAACCAGTTCGGCGAGCCGACGACCGAATTCCAGAAGGGTTTCATCGCCGGTCTCCAGCCCAAACCGGTCATTGATGCCTTTAAAGTTATCAATGTTGATCACAATGAGGCAGAACGGTTTTCTATCCGGAACCAGGTTGTCGAGGCGGTCCAGCAGCCCATTGCGATTCAACAGCCCGGTCAAATCATCGTGCCGTGAGAGGTAAGAAAGCTCCAGACGCCGCTTCTTCTCGGCGTTGTCGATAATCCGGAACCCCTTGTAGAAAACAATCCCGAAAACCAGGAAAGTCAGCAGATACTGCAACAGGGATTGGAGAAATTCCCGGTAAAGCGGAGCGAACCGGGTTTCCGAGATGGACCACAACTGGTAACGGGCGTTGAAGACAGCAGCCGTCAGATAATCTTCACCCTGGCGTCGGGTTCGGATAACCACTGAATCACTGCCCTGCATGACCTCCTCTACGCTCTTGCCGAGCTCCTTTTCAAACGCTGCCCGATTTATCTCCCTCTGGTCCATCGGCACCCGGATTTGCGAATACTGTTGCGGGCCAATGCCGTCAGCCGACATGAACTGAACATAGCCATCGGTTTCCCGGAACAACATTACGGTGTCAGAGTCGCCGTCATGCAGTGTCTTGCCGAAAACCGAACCACTGCCATCAAGCCGCATGCCGGCTGTCATGACTGCAACGACTTCCCCACTCGGGGAACGTATCGCTTTTCGGATCGGTATAACCCACGCGCCCAGGGCGTCTACGAAATAGGTCCGGCCCACGACCATCGCATCGGAAGACAGTGCTCCCAGGAAACTGTCACGGGTCTCGGGATCGGTTCTCAGATTTGGAAGAGTCGACAGATCGAGGTTGGTGCTGACACGAACCAGCGTGCCGTCCGGCCTGGCCAACCCAAAGCCCACGAGCATGGGGTTGGCGGCGAGGATGCTGTCGAGCAAGGGGATCTGTCGACTGCCTGACAGGAGGTTGTCCTGATTGAGCAACTCGCGGCCAATTACATCGAGAACCAGCTCCTGGGTTCGCAGGATACTGTCGACAGACTGAGCAACCAGCTCGACACGGGCGGTCTGGTAAAGCTTCTCGTCCGAAATAAGGCCCTGCCAACGAAAGAACAGAATGGCACTGAGGAGCAACACACCACCGAGGAGGATAAGAGCGAAGAGTGTCCAAAGATTGCGTTTGAGAATTGCCAAAAGCAGTTCCAGAAATTCGGGAGGTTGAACAACGGCTTTGCGTCAGTATACGGGAGAGCCTGAAAAGCGCATTACTATTTACCGATAATTTGTAGGCTGTTAATTCCCATGGAACTAAATGCGTCGATTCGTGACAACAGAGTAATTCCGCGTCCATCACCGATCAGGGTATCGGGTGTACTATTCTGAAAAGCTGAACGGCAGTCGATCTTACAGGAGTGTGTTTATGAACGTGATGTCTGTACTGAACCAGGTAATGAAGCAGGCTCAGGGTGGCCAGTCCCAGGGTAGTGGCATGGACGTCAACAAAATGATGAACAGCCTTGGCAGTCAACTCAAGGGCAGCCAGGGATCCGGTTCAGGCATCGACGTAAAGAGCCTGCTGGGCGGCGGAGCCCTCGGCATGATGCTGGGTTCCAAGCGCGGCCGAAAGATGGGCGGCAAAGCCCTCAAATACGGTGCCCTGGCAGGCGTGGGTGTCCTGGCCTGGAAAGCCTATCAGAACTATCAGACCAACAGTCAGAGCCCGGCGAAACCGGCATTGGCACAGCAGGGCCAGCCACTGGAGCAACTGCAGGGCCAGGCGCAGGAACAACGGGGACTTGAAATACTCCAGGCCATGATCATGGCAGCCCGCGCTGACGGCCACATAGACGCCAACGAACGCGCGCTGCTTACCCAGGAGATTGAAAAACTGGGGCCAGATGACGAACTTCACGCCTGGATTCAGCAGCAGTTCGACGCCCCTCTGGACGCCACTGCCCTGGCACGCAATGCCGACTCACCCCAGGCCAGCCGGGAAATCTACATCGTCAGTGCGGTCATGATCGACGAACAGAACCCCATGGAGCGGGCCTGGCTGGATCAACTCGCCAGCGCCCTCCAGCTCGACCCGGGTCTTGCCAGGGAACTGGAACAACAGATCCAGAGTGCAACAGCAGGGTAGTCGTCAGGCTTTCTTGACGAACTCCGATTTCAGTTTCATGGCACCAATACCGTCGATCTTGCAGTCGATATCATGATCGCCGTCTACCAGGCGGATATTCTTCACCTTGGTGCCAACTTTAACCACGGAACTGGAGCCCTTTATCTTCAGATCCTTAATGACCGTAACCGTATCACCATCCTGAAGCTCATTGCCGTTGGCGTCGCGAATCATCTTCGCGGCGTCAGCCGCCGCAGCCTCCGCCTCAGACCACTCATGCCCGCATTCGGGACAAACCAGTTGAACGCCGTCCTCATAGGTGTACTCGGAACTGCACTGCGGGCATGGCGGAAGCTGCGACATTATCATTTCCTGTTAATTGAATGGGCGCAGGATTATACCATCAACGCCCGGGCGAGACCCTCGCCAGCACCGTCGGATCTTCCGAAAGAGGCAGGGCGATAATCGCGCCCTCGTTCGACGAAGGGAAAATCCCGGTCAGGCCCGTAATGTTCACCTGATGCGACACCATGATCACCGGTGCCCCGTCCTCCAACTCATTCACCAGAGCAATCGTCTGCCGCGTCTGCGCCGGACCATCGCCACGGTTGCGAAAGAAAGAATTCAGCGACGGCCACTCCGTTACCTTCCCCATGTCCATCCCGGTTGCGGTATCCATGCAACGGCACCACTGACTGCTGAACACCCGCGCGTCCGTAATACCATGGTCCGCCAGAAACGGCTTCCACGCCCGCGCCTGCTCACGACCGACGTCGTTCAGATTCCGCTGGGTGCTGCAATCGTTGATATCAAAGTTGCCAGGATCACCGGTTCCAGGCGCCAATGCGTGACGCAGCATCAAAACTGCCCGTCCCTCTCGCAGGGCATCCCAGGCTTCTTCGTTATTCTCAGCAGCGGAAACGTTGAAACACAGAGCCACAGCCAGAAAAACGGTTAAGAGAAATCGACCACGCATAGTTGCTACCTCCAAAAAAGATCCAAGCGCGCTTTAGAATTCGCGGATGAACGGACGATGCCTGATAGAGGCATTGGGAGCCCCCTTCCAAAAATGTTGAAGGCCAGGGATGGCCTGAAACAAGCGCACATGGACGTGCTCGTAGCGGTTTTTGGAAGGGGGCTCCCAATGCCTCCAGCACCAATGTCCGCAGCCTTGCAAGAGATACGCGAGCAATATCTATCAGGCTCATATCAACAAAAGGTAAACTCTGCACAGAACCACGCAAACAGAAGGAACCATCATGCCAATCTGGGTCGACGCCGACGCCTGCCCCGTTCCAATCCGGGAAATCCTCTGCCGCGCCGCCACCCGCTGGCAAATCGACACCACCTTCATCGCCAACCACGCCATCACCCTGCCACCGAGCCCTTACATCAAGCGCCGACAGGTCCCCCAGGGCTTTGATGTGGCCGACAACGAAATCATGGACCAGATGCACGAAGGCGATCTCGTGATCACGCAGGACATTCCCCTGGCCGCCGAAGCCATTGAAAAAGACGCCGACGTCTTCAATCCCCGCGGCCAGGCCTTCACCAAAGAGAATATTCGCCAGCGCCTTGCCATGCGCAACTTTATGGAAGAAATGCGCAATGCCGGCCAGGTCACCGAAGGCCCCGCCCCTTTCAGCCAGACCGACCGCAAGGAATTTGCCGACAAGCTTGACCGTTGGCTGCAAAGAAACAAACGCAGTTGATAATGATTCTATTTTAAAGCCTGGGCAGATCCGCTACCCTTCCCGCCTTATTATTTTCAGGCTCAACGCGGGCCTGCCTGATTCAAGGGAGAGAAGCGGAGTATGTCCTCACACAGCCACCAAACCACCAGCAGCTTTGCTGCCCTGGCCCGCCTGCTGAGATACGCCCGGGGATATCGCCGACAGATCATCGCTGCCACCACCTGCTCGATCATCAACAAACTCTTTGATATTGCCCCGGAAATCCTGATCGGTGTCGCCATTGATGTGGTCGTCAACCAGGAAGAGAGCTTTGTGGCTGGCCTCGGTTTTGAAACCGCCCAGGAACAGATCACCATTCTGGCCGTACTCACCTTTTTTATCTGGGCCGGCGAATCCCTGTTCGAATACCTGTTCCAGATCCTGTGGCGCAACCTAGCCCAGCGTTTGCAGTCGGACCTCCGACAGGATGCCTACGAACATGCCCAGCGCCTCGACATGAGTTTCTTCGAGGCTCGCAGCTCCGGCCAGCTGGTGGCCACCATGAACGACGACGTCAACCAGCTCGAGCGCTTCCTCGACGGCGGCGCCAACGCCATGATTCAGGTGCTGGTGACCGTGGTTGCCGTCGGCGCCGTATTCTTCGTGCTCTCGCCGCTCATTGCCCTGCTCGCATTCACCCCCATTCCCCTGATTATCTGGGGCGCCTTCTACTTCCAGCGCAAAGCGGGGCCGCTCTACGCCGACGTTCGTGAAAAAGTTGGTGACCTGTCCAGCCGGCTGGCCAACAATCTGGGCGGCATCGCCACCATCAAGAGCTTTACCGCTGAACAGCGAGAGGCAAAGCGTCTGAAAGAAAGCAGCGAAGCCTACGTGGAGGCCAACCGCCGGGCCATCCGCATCAGCTCTGCGTTTATTCCGGTGATCCGGATGGCCATTCTGGCCGGCTTCCTGGCCACCTTCACGGTGGGGGGCATGATGGCCCTTGAAGGAAACCTGAACGTGGGTGCCTATGGCGTTCTGGTCTTTCTTACCCAGCGCTTGCTGTGGCCCCTGACCGGGCTTGCCGAAGTGATTGATCTGTTCGAACGGGCCATGGCAAGCACCCGTCGGATTCTGGACCTTCTGGCCGAGCCCGTGCACGTGCGAGACGAGGGTGGCAAGGCACTGGCAGAGCCGGTGAAAGGCGATGTTGAGCTGGACAAAGTAAGCTTTCACTATCCCTCCAGCGGCGCAGGAATCCGGGATATCAGCCTGACCGTGCCAGCTGGCAATACCCTTGCGCTGGTCGGCGCAACCGGTTCCGGCAAATCCACTCTGATCAAGTTGTTGCTGCGGTTCTACGATCCGAGCAACGGCCAAATCCGAATCGATGGACAACCCATTCGGGATCTCAGCCTGCAATCCCTGCGCGGCGCAATTGGGCTGGTGAGTCAGGATGTTTACCTGTTCGAGGGCACCATTCGGGAAAACCTTGCCTATGGAAATCCGGCGGCGTCCGATACCGAGATCATAGATGCAGCGAAAACCGCGGAAGCCTGGTCGTTTATTGAAGCGCTGCCCGAGGGCATGAACACACCGGTGGGCGAACGGGGCGTTCGTCTGTCCGGGGGACAGCGCCAGCGACTGTCCCTCGCCCGTGCACTGCTGAAAAATCCGCCGATACTGGTGCTTGATGAAGCCACCAGCGCGGTGGACAACGAAACAGAAGCCGCCATCCAGCGGTCACTGAAGCGTATCGGCCATAACCGGACCGTGATCATGATTGCCCATCGGCTCTCCACCATCGTTGATGCCGACTCCATCGCGGTCATCGAAGGCGGCAAAGTGCTGGAACAGGGAACTCACCGGGAGCTGCTGGACCAGGACGGCGCTTATGCCAACCAATGGCGTGTGCAGACCGGGCAAATACAGGCAGCCATTTAACGCAATATATATTGATAGTGATTCGCATTTAAATTATTCTGCAGGCCCTCAGCATTTCGGGAGCCTGCATGCCTGTTTTCTTCGACGTTTCCAATCTTGATGTCCGCATTGGCGACACCACCATACTTCAGAACCTGAACCTCGGTTTCGGTGAGGGTGAGGTAACAGCCCTGCTCGGGCATAACGGCTCCGGCAAGTCCACTCTGCTCAAGGTGCTTGCCCGCCAGCTTGCCCCCTCAACCGGCAATGTCCGGCTTCTGGGCAAATCCTTCCGGAGCACGGGTGCACGGGAATTTGCCCGCAATGTGGGCTACCTGCCCCAGCATCCGCCAGGAACCGACGGTTTGACGGTTCGCGAGCTGGTTGCCCTGGGGCGCTACCCCTGGCGCGGACCGCTAGGACGCTATAACGAGGAAGACCACCGGCTGATCACCCGGGCCATTGAGGACACCGGACTCAGCCAGTTCCAGCATCGCTCTGTCGACACGCTCTCCGGTGGTGAACGCCAGCGCGCGTGGATTGCCATGCTGCTGGCCCAGCAAACACGATGCCTGCTGCTGGATGAGCCCATATCCGCCCTGGATGTGAAACATCAGGTGGAAACCCTGCGTCTGGTGCATCGTCTCGCCGAGCAGCGGGATCTTACGGTTATCGTGGTGCTGCACGACGTGGATCTGGCGGCCCGGTTCTGCGACCGTCTGGTCGCTCTGAAATCCGGGCAACTGGTTGCCGATGGCAGCCCCCGGGACATCATGGATTCCGGCATCCTGGAATCCATATATGGCGTGCCCATGGGCGTGATGGAGCGCGCGCCCGGACAGTGGGTGTCCTATGTTCACTAGGTCTGAACGCTGCTGGCGATACGGCGCGGCGCTGCTGCTGAGTCTGCTGCCGGTCCTTACCAGTGCCGCAAGCTGGCAGCACGAACAGGGGACCCTGACCCTCGATAAAACGCCGGAACGGGTGATTGCTCTGAACTGGGCCGCCACCGAGGCGCTGCTGTTACTGGGTGTCACGCCCATCGGCGTTGCTGATCGCGATGGCTATAACGCGTGGGTCAGGGAACCGGAACTTCCCGAAGGTGTGGCCAACGTCGGCACCCGGGTGGCACCGAGCCTGGAAGCTATTTCCGAGCTAAAACCGGATCTGATCGTCACCAGCTCCGAGATGGCTCCCGCAGCCAACCTGCTGGAGCGCATTGCGCCCACCTACGTTGTCAGCGTTTACAAGCAGGGCTCCCGACCGTTCGAGAAGGCCAGCAGTATGCTTACCACTCTCGGTGAGATGCTGAACCGGGAAGAACGTGCAAAGTCTGTTCTCAACGACATCGACCAGACCCTGCAGGCTCAGCGCCATCGTCTGGAGAATGCCGGCCTCACGGACCGACCGGTGGCGCTGGTGAACTTTCTGGACGACCGCCACGTTCGCGTATACGCACCCAACGGCCTTTTCCAGAGGGCCCTGAACGCCCTTGGCCTTGAGAACGCCTGGCCCCACTCCGGGAATTACTGGGGGTTCTCGGTCGTCGGGCTTGAAGCTCTTTCGCCCTATCAGGACAGCCGGATCATCATCATTTCTCCGACCCTGCCCGGGTTGTCTGACACCCTGGCCAACAGCCCTTTCTGGACCTATCTGCCGCCGGTTCAGCGCGATCAGGTGTACCAGATTGATCCGGTCTGGCCGTTTGGCGGGGTCTTCCCGGTCAAGCGACTGGCAACGTTGCTCGCTGAAGGTCTGCTGGCTGGAGGTTCAGACAATGTACGCTGAATCTGCAAACAACCAGGTCAGTCGCCCATCCCTGCCCGCAAGGGTGCCACTGGCTGCCGCACTGATCTGGTGTGGCGCGTTTCTCGCGAGCGCGGCGCCCTGGTTTGGCCAGCTCGACGTCGGCGCCCTCATCGCCGCCTTCTGGACGTTCGAAGCCAACAATTACGCGTCGGTACTGGCGCACTACAGCTGGGCACCCCGTGTCGCCATTGCCGTCCTCATTGGCTGTGGCCTTGGCCTCGCCGGCGCGGTTACCCAACAGATCCTTGGCAACCCCCTTGCCTCACCCACAACCCTGGGCGTGGAGGCCGGCGGCCAGTTCGGGATAACAGTCGCGACCATATTCTTTCCCGGGTTGCTCGCCTTCAGTCCGGACCTGGTGGCGGTTTCCGGCGGGTTACTGGCAATCGGACTGGTGATCGCGCTCACCTGGCGCCTGGGCTTTTCACCGGTCACCGTGATACTGGCCGGACTTGTGGTCACCTTTTTCCTGGGCGCCGTGAACATGGCGTTCCTGTTACTCAAGGGTGAATGGCTGGGGAACCTGTTTATCTGGGGCGCGGGCTCCCTGGTCCAGAATAACTGGCAGCCGTTCATGGAACTCTGGCCCCGGGTGCTGGTGCTGGGCGTGTTAATGATCCTGTTGATGCGCCCGCTGCAAGTCATGCAACTGGGGCAGACCTCCGCCCGGTCCCTCGGCGCCAAAGTCGGTCTGATTCGGGTGCTGGCGCTGTTTCTGGTGGTTCTGATGAGTGCCACGGTGGTCAGCCGGGTTGGTGTCGTGGCCTTTATCGGTCTTGCGGCACCGGTGCTGGCAAGGCTGCTGGGCGCCCGTACCCTGTCCGAGCGCCTGATCTGGAGCAGTCTCCTGGGCGCGGGTCTGCTGTTACTGGCGGATACCCTCGCCCACTGGGCATCCACCTGGGGCGACGGATCACTGGTTCCCACCGGCACAACCACCGCCCTGATCGGCGGACCGATTATTCTGCTGGCCCTGCAGGGTTTGAAGAACACCCATCATATGCCCGGGCAAGACGACAGCCCCGCCGGTTTCCTGCCCAAAAGACGTTCCACCCTTGTGATTGGCGGAGCCATAGCCGCCCTCCTTCTGAGCACCATTGGTATCTCCATGGGGTGGTCCCCGGGGCTGGACGAGTGGAGCTGGACTCCGATCGCCCAGTGGCACGAGGCGTGGGTCTGGCGCGGCCCCAGATTACTGGCAGCCATTCTTGCGGGCGTGGCCCTGGGCCTTGCAGGAACACTAATCCAGCGAATGACAGGCAACCCCATGGCCAGCCCGGAAATGCTCGGTATCAGCGGCGGCGCGGCGGTGGTTATGGTTTTGATCGTTCTGTTCGGTGCCGATATTGGCCGGGCAGGACAGCTTGGAGCGGCCACCCTGGGCGCCGCAGCTGCCCTCGGTTTGTTGATCATGCTGGCCCGAAAACACCGGTTTGCCGGCAACCAGCTCCTGCTCGGCGGGCTCGCTTTATACGTGTTCATGGACGCAGGCCTTCGCCTGGTCATGGCTTCCGGTGGCACGGTCGCCTCGCAGCTTCTCAACTGGATGTACGGTTCCACCTGGCTGGTCTCGGAAGCCGAGGCCCTGGGGCTTTTGGCGCTGATCGTGCTGATTTCGGCTGGCCTTCTGGCGATTATCCGACCCCTGAGCATTCTTCCCCTGGGTGAAACATCGGCCAGTTCACTGGGCTTGCCGGTAACGAAAGTCCGTCTGCTGTTGCTTCTGTTGGCGGCGCTGCTGACCGCTGCGGCGACGGTGGTGATCGGTCCGCTGAGTTTTGTGGGCCTTATCGCACCCCACCTGGCCCGTGTTCTGGGCCAGCAGACCGTAGGGCGACAGCTGATCGTTGCTGCCCTTGCCGGAGGCTTGTTGCTGGGCGTTGCCGACTACCTGTCCAGAATTGTTGTTTACCCCAACCAGCTTCCGGCGGGGCTTCTGGCCGCTCTGGTCGGTGGCCTGTATTTCCTCTGGGGGCTGAGTCGCCATGGCAGAGCCTGACCGTAAGCCCGGGCTCGGCCAGTGGGCCCGGGAATACAGCCATCTTCTGAGCCAGTCAGGGCTGGACAGGGAATCGGTTATAAACGAGGCGCTGCAACCCTCTGTGGGTGCGCGTAGCGGCCTCTTTTCTCTGGCCCAGTGCCTTGAGCAACCGTCGCTACTGCTCGGCCAGGTTGCCATCGACTACCCAATCGCCGGGCCCCGGGCCGTGCGCGCGTTTGTTTCTGTGCTTCAGCAGGATCTGGCGCTCAACGTGATCGCGCCGCTGACCCTCAGGCTGTTCCGCGACGGCCACGCGCCTTTACCGGACGCCAAACGAATATTCCTGGCCCCGGCGCACGACCAGACACAAACGGTATCCCGATGGTTTCAGGTGCCGGGCGGGGAGCGGGTTGATGAAGAAACGTTTGTCCGGTCCGCAGGCGCTCTGACAGCCGGGTGGTACCCGGCCTTCCGGCAACAGCTGGGAGTCAGCCCTGGTGCCTACTGGAGCAGTATAGGGCTTGGATTGGGGGCACCGTTCTCAGCCGTGTGGAACCGGGCCGAACCGCAAGCGCTTTGCCAGTTGGCGCAAGGATGGCTGGAGCAGTTCCAGAACGATGCAAACCAGTTCATCGACTGGATTCCAGCGGTGTTCGGTGAGCAGACCACGGCAATCCCCCAACGAAAGGGGTGTTGCCTGAAATACCTGCTCCCGGAAGGCGGTTACTGCGGCACCTGTGGTGTGCATCGCAAGGAACGACTCGCCGCACTTACGCCCCAACAGCGGACGACAGCGCCAAGCCAATGGCAACCAGGCCGATAAGCACACCCGCCCCTGCCGCAAGCTTCAAACCTTCGATCATTTCCTGTTCGGGTGCCATTCCCTTTCCTCCCGTTTAAGGTAAACCCACTGGACTCCACTTTATTGCGAATCATTATTATTTGCAATAGTCGATCACTGATCCGTAATTGACCCGGTGCCCTATACTCCTGGTAACGGGAGCGCTGCTCGGCGAAGCCCGCTTCAACTGCTACTCTGAATGTTCTAATGGCACCGGTAGGAACGGAGGCTTCAATGGGTATATTCAAACACCTTGTCCTGACAGGCAGCTTATTGCTGGTTGCCGTTCCCGGCATGGCCAACCAGACCTTTTCCTCCGATAAAGCAGATTTCCGCCTGGAAACCGTGGCACAGAATCTCGAACACCCCTGGAGCCTCGCATTTATGCCGGACGGCTCCATGCTGGTGACAGAGCGGGAAGGAGAGCTGCGAATGATTCGGAACGGTTCGCTGGTGAATGACCCCATCAGCGGAGTACCCGAGCTCGTGGTATCCGGCCAAGGCGGATTGCTGGACGTTATTCTCCATCCGGACTTTGAGCAGAATCAGGTGCTTTTCCTGAGCTACGCCCACCGAAACCGGGACGGCATGACTACCCGGGTAGCTCGCGCCCGGTTGAGTGGTGATCGCCTCACCGACGTTGAAGTCATTTTTGAGGCCCTGCCCCGCTCCGGCGGCGGCCGACACTTCGCGGGCCGCATGGAATTTGACCGGGATGGCAACCTGTACGTGGCGGTGGGCGACCGGGGAGAGATGGACCGGGCCCAGGACAATTCTGACGATGCCGGAGGCGTACACCGGATTACGCCCGACGGTGGCCCCGCACCAGGCAACCCGTTCCTGGACACCAGCGGCGTCAACGATACGTTTTATACAACCGGCAACCGCAATATCCAGGGCATGACCATCCACCCGGAAACCGGCGAGATCTGGAGCCACGAACACGGTCCCCGGGGTGGCGACGAAATCAACATCATCCGGGCAGGCACCGATTACGGATGGCCGACAATCACTTACGGCATAGACTATTCGGGCCTGCCCATTACTGACAAAACCAAGAAGGAAGGCATGGCCCAGCCACTGCATTACTGGGACCCGTCCATTGCGCCCTCGGGCATGGCGTTCTATACCGGAGATCTGTTTCCGGAATGGCAGGGGGACCTGTTCGTGGGCGCACTCAAGATGCGCAAACTGGTTCGTCTGCGCATCCAGGACGGTGAAGTGACGGAAGAGGAAGATCTGCTGACCGATCTCGACGAACGGATCCGCGATGTGCGCATGGGCCCCGATGGGGCACTCTGGCTGCTAACGGATTCACCCCGGGGCAAGGTTTACCGGATGGTGCCGGCTCAGTGAGGATCGTTGGTTCTTTCAGTCTTTTCGAACTGTGGCAGTTCGTCGGTAATCTCGAACCAGTCGGACTTTGAACCAACGAAGACGTGTTGGGCCGGCCCCTTGCCCAGGGGTTCGTTGATGCAACCGACTCTCAGGCGGAGAATCCCGGGAATGGCATCAACACGGCTGTAGAGCTGGCTGCCGCAACGGCTGCAGAAACCCCGGTACTTGCCGGGGCGTGATTCGAACTCGGTAATCCTGTCTTCGCCGGATACGAACCGGAACCGCACCTTCTGCACCGGCGCGCTGGCCGAGAAAGCGCTGCCGTGGGCACGCCGGCACTGGCTGCAATGGCACAGGGCCACCGGGCCGAGCGGGCCATCGTATTCGAAACTGATATCGCCACACAGGCAACGACCGGTGTACATGGTCCGGGCCTCACTGCTTCTGGTCACTGGTTAAGTCACGCGCGATGATACCCGCGGGCCACTTGAAGAACCAGTCTGCCGGCACCACTTTAGAAACACTTGATTCGCTAAGGAGGACATCATGTCATTCAGCGCACTTCCGAAAATCGGTATGGGAACCTTCCGGCTCAAGGGCAATGACGCCCGTGACGCCGTCAAGAGCGCCCTGTCCCTGGGCTACCGCCACATTGATACCGCCCAGATGTACGAGAATGAAGCGGAAGTTGGCGATGGCATTACCTCCAGCGGCATTCCGCGCCGGGAGATTTTCCTGACCACCAAAATCTGGCACGACCAGCTGCACGCCAGTGACCTGATCAACAGCCTCCATGACAGCCTCGCACGGCTCAAAACCGACCATGTGGATCTGGCGCTGATCCACTGGCCATCGCCCGGTGACGAAGTGCCCATGAAGGAGTATCTGGGTGCCTTGAGGGATGCCCAGCGCGAGGGTCTGGCAGAGCACATCGGCATTTCGAACTTTACCTGTGCCCAGATGGATGAGGCGAAAGCCATACTGGGCGACACGCCCATCTTCACCAATCAGGTAGAAGTGCATCCGTTCCTGGCCAACCGCAAGGTGGTGGCACATGCCCAGAAGCTCGGCATTACCGTGACCGGCTATATGCCGCTGGCAGTCGGTAAGGTGATGGAGGACGAAACACTGCAGCGCATTGCCGCTGAGCGAAACCTGACGCCGGCCCAGGTGGCCATTGCCTGGGTGGCATCGAGAGGCGTTGTGCCGATCCCTTCCTCAACACGGCCCGGCCACCAGAAGGCTAACCTGGAGGCGCTGGAGGTTGAGTTGAGCGAGGAAGAAATCCGCGCGATTGACGAACTGGACCGTAACGAACGCATCGCTAATCCGGACTTTGCGCCGTCCTGGGACTGAGCCAGAACCCGGCTCCAACCAGCAAGAGCGTAGCCACCGGGGTGACAAGCAACCACCAGGTCTGAAGCACCCATAAGAGGGCGGCACTGAACAGACTCCACAACACCAGCAGCGGCAGGTAGACCCAGCGCCAGGTCCTGGTCACGAGTGCCAGAGCGAGCGCGCCGGCAGCTGCGGTGGTGCCGGGTGCTACGCCAAACAATCCGACGGCCTCCCACTGGCCGGAATCAGCCATTGCCAACCAGGGCAAGACACAGACAGCAAGCAGCCAGAGTACGGCAAGTCTTCCGATCGCTAGCCTGCTGTCATGAACGCCGCCTGAAAACACGGCAGCCGCAAGCAACGCGCCCTGGGCCACGAAGGCCCACCCAAACCACGCCGCCGGCCAGTTAATGGGGCCGAAATAGCCCACCAGAAACCCGTAACCGCTGACTATCCAGGCAAGCGACATCAGGCCGACGGCCAAACGCCGTGCCGCCCTGTTCTGTCTGGAGATCAGCACCGGTATAAAAATAGCGATCACTACTGCCAGCAACTGCCAGGGCCATAGATCCTGGTTGATCCGGACAAACAGCCGCAGAAACACCTGCGGCCCGAACATCACAAAATCCTGTAGCGAGTAGCTCAGCCAATCAGCCCCACTCACAGCGACCTCACGTAACCCGCCATCCGCTGGCGCTGGCTGGCATCAGGCAATGTACCGTACATCGCCCCCATGTTTTCCTTCATGTGCTCGACCTTACTGGTCGCCGGAATGGCACAGGTCACCGCCGGGTGGGAAATAATGTACTTGAGGAAAAACTCCGCCCAGTTGCCAACACCGGCCTCCCCGGCCCAATCGGGCAGTGGCTCCGACTGGAATCGCCGAAACAGCGAACCGCCCTGGAATGGACGATTGACGATCACCCCGATTCCGCGCTCCTGGGCCAATGGCAGCAGCCGGTCCTCAACCTCCCGGTCCAGAACGTTGTAGGTCAGCTGCACAAAATCCAGAGGCTCCCGCTCCATAATCTGCGCGAATTCCCGATGCCGGCGACCATGGGATGTGGTGATGCCGATATACCGAACCTCACCGTTCGCCCTCATCTGCTTGAGCGTTTCAAGATGCCCCTGCCACCCCAACAGATTGTGCACCTGCAACAAATCGAACCGGTCAACGCCCCAACGCCTGCTCGAACGCGCCGCCTCCGCCCGGGTTGCTGATTCATCGCCGGTCCAGATCTTGGTAGCTGCAAAAATCCGGTCGTGGCCGTCCAGAGCGTTCAGCGCCTCGCCCATTACATCTGCAGCGCTGCCATACATCGGCGAGCCATCGACCACCGTGCCGCCGCGCTCGAAAAAGGTTTTCAAAACCTCAGTGCGCTGGGTGATTAATTGTTCGTCACCACCAACGTTGAAGGTGATCCAGGTGCCCATACCGATTGCAGGGATGGATTCGTCTGTGCCGGGAATCCGGCGCATGGTGGGAGATAATGCAGTGCTTCCCGATGTGTTTGCGAACAGCATCGGGGCTTTGAGAGCAATTCCGGCGAGGCCGGAACTGATCAGGAACTTCCTTCGAGTAATCTGATTCGCCATAGCGCCCCCACTGACAGAAATTTCAGTGCGAATAGCATGATGCTCAAACAGCGCGGGTGGGTCATCCCTTCTCCAGACCGTGGAGGGCCACGGATGGCCCGACCGAGCCTACATGGAAGTATTTACGGCGTGTCTGGAGAAGGGATGACCCACCCGGGCGGCAGCTACATGGCTGACAGTCTTACCAACAACTCAGTTCCCGTAGTGGGCATCAAGATATTTCAGAATACGGGCAGACTCGAACAGGCCTTCCCCGGTATTGGGGTCTTCAAGATAGGGCACCTGAACCCGCTTGTGCACCTGGAAAAACGCATCCCGCTTGCCACCGGGAATCGGCGTATAAGGCCCCGGCTTGATGCGCTGCTTCGCTGGCCCGATCTCTGTCCAGTGCTCCTTCCCGAGGTTGTGCAAGGTATACGGAATTTCCAGCTCGCACAGCCGCTCACGCACCAAACGTGAAAACGGGCTCCCCTCGAAACTCCAGAGGTGCAACGGCTGCTCCGGCCGCTTGCCCTGGCTGACCCTCAGCCCCCGCATGGCGCTGGTTACCGAGGCTACAGAGCCCAGGACCGGCTGCCAGACCCGACCACGATAGTAGGACGGTACCGACCGGCCGGCATATTGCCGGAACAGATACTCGATGATCTCCTCGGATTCGTACATGACCGTGCCCGTGTTCTGGTCCGCCAGCAAAGGGAACTGTTGGCGGCCTCCCAGCGCTTCCGCCTGGGCCCGGAAAACCGACCCGCCCTTCGGGCAGGGCCGGATTTCCACATCCAGATTAAGGGCAGTCAGGGCTTCACGAACGCGACGGCAGTACGGACAGCCTTCCATGTCATAGAGCACGATCGGCTTTTCCGGCTGGGGAACATTTTTTACCACCAGGCAACCACGCCAGGCAGTGAGCGACGATGTGGCGACCGAGCCCAGCACGTGGACGTTATGAGAAAGCATATTCGACATAAACAAACCTTTTTTTGGAGACCACGCCATTATCACGCAATCTGACGATTTTCCATTGGCTCCCGGGTACCCATGATGTGATCAAACCAGGGTTTGGTCACGCACCAGTTGGCATTGGGGTTGGGTCCCATATGATGATCATAGTGCCAGGGCAGGTTCTTTCTCGCCCATTCCGGGTCCAGATGTGAGCGCTTATGTACCCGGTAGTAATTCCAGGCGCTGTAGTAGAGAGTACCCACAAAAAAGGGTGCGAATGGCAGCAGCGGGGTGACTGCTGCAGCCCCCGCAACGAGGGCAGCCACCTCCTTGGTTTGGGCATTCCAGGTCAGGGGCGGTCTGCGATAGTCGTCATCCAGGAAGCCATTTCGCCGGACATTTCGGTGATGATCGTGCCAGTGAAACGACCAGAAACTTGCCCGGTTCCGGCCCAGCTCATGAAGAACGTGTTTATGGAATACCCATTCCACGCCATTGGCGGTCAAAAGACCCAGTGGAATACCAATCATGGTGTCCTCCTTTTATTGTTTTCGGAACACTTGGTTACACATTCATCAGGAAACGCCTTTTTGGCCGCGAATTCCATGACTCAAACGCCGGAAAAAGCACCCATAAATCCGATAGAAAAGTCATTGACAACCCGAAGGTTAATTTTTATCCACCTAACTCCATGATTCGCAAGGGCACTTACATCGCGTCACAAAAGTTCAATACAAACAACGACACTACTGCCATTTTTTAACGTCATGTAGAGCTTTTCTGCATAGTACAAACCGGCAGGATGGGCTATTGTTGGACTATAGGAACTCACTGGATAGCGATCATGGTAGCCCCGGGTATGCGGCGTTCTGAAAGTAGAGAAAAAACAGGTTCTGGATTCAGACGGTCTCTTTTGGCATCCCTCACGGCCCTTGCCGTGATTACCACCCCGTCCGTTGTGGTCGCCGAAGACGATAATTCCGGTTTCTCGGGAAATCGCCTCTGGACGAACCAGCTTCAGGATTACGCGCTCAAGTCCCTCCAAAATGAAGACGCCATGAGCATGGCCGCCATTCCGCTGAATGGGCCCGGCATCAATCAGTACATCAATGCCGATGCGCTGATGAGCCCCGGTTCCATCATGAAGCTGGTGACAACCTTTGCGGCGCTGGAGGTTCTCGGGCCCAACCACCATTGGGATACCGATTTCCTGACCGACGGTGTCATGGTCGGCGACACTCTCAAGGGTAATCTCTACGTCCGCTTCGGAGGCGATCCCAAGCTCACTATTGAACGCCTCTGGACCACACTGGGTGAGCTTCGCAGCATGGGAATTACCAGAATCGAGGGAGACCTGATCCTTGATGGTTCCTACTTTCAGGTAGACGGTGGTTTTCCTGCGTTTGAAGACAACGGCGACAACCCCCACGCGCCGTTTCTGGTGGAACCGTCCGCCTATCTGACCAACCTGAACCTGATGCATTTCCAGGTTCGTGCCGATGAGCGTGGCACCCAGGCCTGGAGCACGCCCTCCCTGGGCGAAGTTGTCATCGACAACCGTGTGGTTGCCACTGCAGAAGGCCCGTGCCCATCACGAAGAAACTTTGAATGGGAGCCCATCATTCATGAAGACCACCGGGTGACCGTTCGGGTAACCGGTGAACTTCCCCAGGGCTGCCGAACCACCACCTATCTTTCATTGCTGTCCCATGAGCAGTACAGCGCCTCGTTGATTCGCTCCTTGCTGGCAGACCTTGGCGTCGTGGTGTCTGGTGGAGACCTGAATGGCGTAACGCCTGAGGATGCCCGACTGGTAATGAAAACCACCTCGCCGGACCTGGTTACCATGGTGAGGGACATCAACAAGTGGAGCAGCAACGTGATGGCGCGCCAACTGCTCCTCACCATTGGTGCGGAAAACCGCCAGGAAGATGAAAGCGATGACCGGGTTGCCGGTATACGGGTGATCTACGACTGGCTTGAAAACAAGGGCATCAATACCGCCGGCATGGTGATCGACAACGGCGCTGGCCTCACCCGACACGGGCGGATCACCGCGCGCCAGGGCGCTCAAATATTGGAACACGCCTGGAACAGCGCCTACTCGGCAGACCTCATGGCCTCAATGCCTATCATCGCGATGGATGGAACCATGGCACGCCGCCTGCGCAACACCGGCATGGATGGCGAGGGTCGCATCAAGACCGGTTACCTGGAGAATGTGAGATCGATCGCCGGATTCACCCGCGATTCCAATAACACCACCTGGGCCGTGGTCGGGATGGTCAATAACGATCCTGCCTGGAATGGCCAGGCCGTGCTGGACCGTATTCTCTATTCGCTGCATTTCAGGCCGCCGACCGGGACCGCTATTTCACATGCGGCTTCCGGCACTTCTGAGACTAGCATTCAATAAAAAGCCCCGGCGTAAGCCGGGGCTTTCAAGCTCGATCTTGCTTCCGAACTTACTCTATAACTGGAACAAAATCGTCCATGAGCGTTACCGTGGCGACGCTTTCGGGCCCTTCATTCAACCGGGCTATGGCAGTGTAGACACCGCCAACTTCCAGATTGAGACTTGGGGACTTGTAAAGCACGGTAGCGCCATCCGCCGAAGTTATAAAGACAACATAGTTCCCCTCGGCAACGCCAAGGTAACCGGAGGACTCAGCATAATTGAAGTCGTCCAGAGCAGGCATGGAATTACCTATGAGCGTGTTCTCGGCACCCCCAGCGTCCGTCGGAATAAGGAACACATCGACTGTGGGCGCTTCAATCGCTCCATGTATAACCCTCAGTTTTGCTTCTGTGGCAATTCGACGATTGTTGTCAGCAAAAACCAAAGCATCAAGCCCCTCCGCAAGTACACCTGCGGCAACAACGGTGTTTAAATCGCCGTTCGCAAAATTCAAAGTTGCATCGATAGCAGTCGAAGCAGTCACTCCTGTAGCTGTGACTGCAACACGGTTGTCGCCGGCATCAAGGGGAACGTACTCGCCTGTTGACGGCGCACCAGGCACTGTTTCACCAAATGCTAGATCAGTGGCCGCAGGCGATCCATCGGGCTCTTCGTTGAGATAAATGTCGACATTCGGAGTGGGAGCGGATGAATTATGAACTGCGCGGATACCAGCTCCCGTTCCAATATCGAGAAGTTCGGATACCTCAGCGCCGTTCAGAACCAAAAGACTCACAGGTGAACTTCCGAAGACCGTATTGTCAACAGCGCCTACCAGCAGATCAGAACCCACTGGCAACCCAATTTGCCCACTGTCGAATACAACTCCGTTAGATCCTGCAGCGGTAACCCGGATCTGATAATCGTCCGATGCAGGCAGCTCCAGTGGGCCAACACTTTCTTTAAAGGAGAAGCTGAAGGTAGCTTCAGCAGGGAGCGGATCCCCAAATGCAGTCACATATACATCCACTGGACCAGCGGCAACGGTCTCTGCCTCGGGCGAAAGATGGACAACCCTCAGACGCGCACTGTTGGCATCATCACGGGCACCATCATCCGTCAAGATCAGCGGCTCAATGGTCTCGTCACCAACTTTGCCAACTGCGATCACGTCATAGTTGGTATCCGCACGCAGCGATACGCCGTCAGCGGAAATTACAGTCGCGGTAGCACCGCCGGGCAGCAATCCATCAACCGCGATATCGGCAAGACCGGCACCCGGAGTGAGGACGGCAGCCTGCTTGTAATCAGCACCTGGAACGACAACATCACCGTTCACCCGTACATTCACCGCAGGTGCATCAGAGGACGCATGCAGGACCCGAACACTGGTTGTTGCTGGATCATCATCGTCATCAAGCCAACACCCGGATAGCACAACGCTACCCGCCAAAACCATCGGTAAAGCATATTTTGTCTTCATTTTTCAAACTCCCCACTTTTGAGGTTGTTTACCAGGATTTGAGTGGTTCGAACCTGCACAATTTCCGTCCATGAATCATGCGTCAATGCATTTACGGGGAGTCAGAAAGAACGGATTTGCATCTTTTGACATTTAAGCTTACAGATGTACGCAATTAATCAAACCTGCGCATGGTGAACTCAGTCATCTTCCCGGCAAGCGGGGCGATGAAGGTCACGAGAGGAAAAGCAACGGCCCAGGCAACGAGAAAAGCCGGCCCCCACCGGTAATGGAATTCGCCGTCGATGCCCGTGTTGATGAAGGTGATCACCCCGGACATCAGCAGCGACATAATTCCGGACATGTAAAAGCCAAAGATCTGCTGGCGTAGACGTGAAAGTCTCATTTTGCTCATGACTTCTCCTGAACAATGCTCCAGGGTTCCCCGGAGCAGCATCTGAAAGGCGTGATATGTCGTACACTGATATCACTCAAAAATGAAATGATAGTGAGCTTGCAATCTTTTTTCGATAAGCTTTTTTACCAAGACAGGTGCGCCATGGATACTGCCAAAGACTGGACACCCGGCTTTTTCAAACCGTTTGTTCTCATTCTGGTACTGGTCCTTGGACTGGTTGGCTGCAGCTCGACCAAGATGGCTTATCGATACGCGGACTGGGGCATCGTGTGGTGGGTAGAAGACTACGTGACACTGACGGCCGACCAGAAACAGCAGCTCAACAGCGACATTGATCAATTGCGGCAATGGCATTGCAGTGCCGAATTGCCCCGCTACCAGGCCTGGCTGGATGAACTCGAGTCTGATGTTTCCAGCAACCCACCCGACAAGGCCACCGTCGACTACCATCAACAACAGCTTTTCAGTTTCTTCCCGAGTCTTCTGGAAAAGGCAACGCCTGTCGCGGTAAACCTTCTCTCAAGCCTGAGCGATGAACAGGTGCAGGAGTTGGCGAACAACATGGCGCAAAGTCAGCGGGAAATGGAAGACGAATTCCTGGCCGACTCCCCGGAGGCGACAGCCGAAGCACGCGCAGAGAGAACCGCGGAGCGGGTTGAGCGATGGCTGGGGGACCTGAACAGCGAGCAGCGCGACATCGTGCGGCAATGGTCAGCCAATCGGGGCGAGCAGACTGAGATCTGGCTGCAGGGTCGAAGGAACTGGCAACTGGCCTTGCTGGAACTGCTGGAAAACAGAAACGCGCCGACGTTCGAGGCGGAGCTGGAATACCTGATTCTGAATTCCGAAGAGGTGCGTGGTGAGGCCTATAAAGCCATGATGGCAGAAAGTCGGGCTGCCATGTCCTCCCTGATGCACGACCTGATTATGGCAGGTGACAGGGAAACACTGGCCCAGCTCCAGGATCGGACGGTGGAGCTGAACGATGACTTCGAGGCACTGACCTGTTCGCCGGCCTGATAAGCTCGGACGTAGTGAAGGCGGGGTCGGATGAAAGCGGTCATCCGACCCCAACGATTACTCAGACTGTCAGGTAGCCACCGTCGGCATTGATGCAGGCGCCCGTGGTGTAGCTGGAAGCATCGGAAACCAGATATAGCACCGTACCCGCCATCTCGCCCGGATCGGCCACCCGCTTCATGGGGATATGGGCCATGGCCTGCTTCTTGATGGCTTCGTTGGTGGTCAGGGCGCTGGCAAACTTGGTATCGGTCAGCCCTGGCAGCAGCGCATTCACGCGGATTTTCTGCTGACCCAGCTCCATGGCAAAGGACTTGGTCATGGAAATCACGGCGGCCTTGGTGACCGAGTAGATGCCCTGGTAGTGGCCCGGATTTACACCGTTCACGGACGCCACGTTCACAATCGAGCCGCCACCGGCTTTCTTCATCATCTGGGCGCCACGGGCGCACATGAAGAAATAGCCCCGGATATTCACATCCACGGTCTTGTTGAACGCTCCCAGGTCGGTGTCCTCTACCGGCCCGAAGTAAGGGTTGGCGGCAGCGTTGTTCACCAGAATGTCCAACTTGCCGTGGGTTTGCTCAATGTGCCCCCAGATACTTTCAATCTGGTCCATATCACCAATATGGCAGGCGTAGGCTTCGGCGCTACCACCGGCATCCCGGATACTGCTGGCAACGGCCTCGCAACCGTCAATCTTGCGGCTGCTTACGATCACGTGGGCGCCATACTCGGCCAGAGTCCGGGCAATACTCTCGCCAATGCCGCGGCTGGCACCGGTAATCAGGGCAACCTTGCCAGTCAGATCAAACAGATTCTTGCTGCTCATTCGTTCACCTCAATTCGCTATCGGAATGTCACCAGGGCGGGATCATCCGCTTCCAGGTGGCTGTAGTTATTAAAAACGGCCAGGCTGCGCCGGGGGCCTGAATAAAGTACCCGCGACACACTGGTGTTGGCGATCACCTCGTTCAGGCCGAGTGCACGGGCGTCATCCAGGCCAAGCAGATGCTGGGCGATTACGGAAATCGGTCCACCGGAGGTCGCCACCAGCACGTCGCCGCCATCGGCGTAGTCAATCATTTCCTCGAAGGCCGCCATAACGCGGGCCTTGAAGTCTGGCCAGCTTTCCTCGTACTCATGGTCATACTCGCCCGAGGCCCAGCGATGCACAGCATGCACAAAGGCCTCCTGGAATGCCTTGGCCGGCTTGGGGAACGCCTTGAGATCCCGCGCCATCACCGCGCGGTCACTCCACTCCGGGCGGTACCGGGCCACCACAGTGGTGTGATCAAACTCGTTGAAGCCGGGAACCACCTGCATATCGGGCAGTTTGGATCCGTACCCGGTGGCGATGGCTTCAACGGTTTCCCGGTGGCGTTCCAGATCGCCTCCGAAAACCGCTGCCGGTTCCACTTTGCCCGCCAGCCAGCGGCCAAGCACCCTACCCTGCTCCCAGCCCGTGGGAGACAGTTGATCGTAGTTTTCTTTCCCGAAACTGGCCTGGCCGTGACGAACCAGATAAATCGTCGCCATTACAGGGAGCTCTCCGCAATCAACCGCTGGCAGCGCTTTTCGAGATAATTAGCGGCATGGCCAAAGGCGGCGAAACGCTTGTCCTTGGTCTGGCCATGGTAGAAACGGTAATAGATCTGCTGGATGATCACTGCCAGCCGGAACAGGCCGTAGATCTCATAGAAGTCGAAGTTGTCGACCTTGAAGCCGGACTGCTCCATGTAATATGCCACCACTTCCTTGCGGGTAAGCATGCCCGGGCGATGGGTCGGTTGGCGGCGCAGCATCTGGAACGGGCCTTCGTCGTCCGCCTCAATCCAGTAGGCCAGGCTGTTTCCAAGATCCATCAGCGGATCACCGATGGTGGCCATCTCCCAGTCCAGTACGCCAATAACCTCGAACGGGTTGTCCGGGTTCAGCACCACGTTGTCGAAGCGGAAATCATTGTGGATCACCACCTGGGCAATGTCGTCGGGCATCTTGTCATTGAGCCAGCTCATTACCTGCTCAAAGTCACCCACATCGTCGGTGCGGGCCTTGCGGAAACGGTCGCTCCAACCGCCAATCTGGCGCTGAACGTAGCCCTCGCCCTTGCCCAGCTTGTCCAGGCCTGCTGCCTTGGCATCCACACGGTGAAGATCCACCAGTTTGTCGATCACGTTCAGGCAAAGCTTACGGGTATCGGCTTCACTGAGCTCGAAATCCTTGGGAAAGTCCTGGCGCAGGATAATGCCCTTCAACCGTTCCATCACGTAGAAATCGCAACCCAGCACGTCGTGATCATCGCAAATGGCAATGATGTTGGGTACGTAGGGATAAACCGGTTTGAGCGCCCGCATGACCTTCGCCTCACGCAGCATGTCGTGGGCAGACTTGGCAATCTTGCCAAACGGCGGCCGGCGCAAGACGTAGGACCGGTCGCCGTAATCCACCTGATAGGTCAGGTTTGAGGCGCCACCCGGGTATTGACGAATCTCTGGCTCGCCTTGCAGATCCGGGATCGCCTCTTTCATGAACCGGTCTACGGCGCCAGTGTCCAGCTCCTCGCCTTCCCGGATGTCCACGGCCTCGTCGATCTGGGTCATTCAGGACTCTCCTTTTGAATCTTCAGTTTAAAACAGTAAAAAAACCGCGCATTCAGGCCTTGCTGCCACCCATCTTGCTCATCCAGCGCTTGCTTTCCTGATGCATCAGCCAGTCGAAAGCCTTGGGCGCATGGCGTTTGAGCATCCACATGCGGCGCTCCTTGGCGTGGGGCAGTACCCAGAAGCTCTTGTTGTTGACCGACCGGAAAATATCCTCGGCCACGTCCTCGGCGGTTACCGTCGAGCGCTTCATCAGCTTGTTCACGTTCTGCTGAATTCCGGGGATATCTGAACGCATGCTGCTGGTCAGATTGGTCTGGAAAAACGCCGGGCATACACAGCTCACATGAATACCGGCATCCCGAAGCTCCTGGCTCAAGGTTTCAGACAGGGCAATCACCCCGGCCTTGGTCACATTGTAGCTATCCATTAACGGCGCCAGCATCAGCCCGGCCATGGAGGCCACATTCACAAATGCCCCGGAGCCCTGCTGCTTGAACTGCGGCGTGAACGCCTTACAGCCGCGAACCACACCCAGCACATTGATATCGAGAATCCACTCCCAATCCGCCATGGTGGTATCTTCAATGGAACCGGCAGAGGCAACGCCAGCGTTGTTCACCACCACATCAACGCCACCCCATTTCTTCACAAGATCATCGCGGACCTTTTCGAAATCGGTCAGGCGTCGAACATCGCACTCGACGAAATAACCTTCGCCTCCGGCCGCATTAATCTCTTTCTCGACGCCAACACCCTGCTCCGGGTTAATGTCGCCGATGCAGACTTTGGCGCCTTCTTTGGCATAACGCAGTGCTATGGCGCGGCCAAGTCCGCTGGCGCCCCCGGTTATGAATACTCTCTGAGTCATCAATGCTTCCCCGCTGTTATCTTGCTAAAAACTGAAACCAACTCCGAAGTACGACGGATTTGGCGGAAGGGTGTTTCTGAAACTGTGCGGAGCCATGGATGGCGGAGCCCAAGCGTCACAGGGACGTGCCGCAAGGAGCGTGTTTCAGAAACACCCTTCCGCCGAATCCAGACTCCCGATTCAGATTCTCAATTTTTATATTTACGCAGCTCAAGACGGGCCACCATAGCCCGATGCACCTCATCCGGACCATCCGCCAGGCGTAAAACACGGGCATAGGCAAACAGCTGTGTCAGCGGGAAGTCGTCATCACTGACTCCGGCACCACCGTGAATCTGAATGGCTTGATCCACAATGGTTTGCAGCATGGATGGAATCACCGCCTTGATCATGGAGACCTCCTGAAGCGCCCCCATGATGCCCTTGGTATCCAGTGCCCAGGCGCATTTCAGCGTGAGCAGACGCGCCTGCTCAATGGCCATGCGGGCATTGGCAATGATATCCGGATTGCCGCCCAGCTTGGCGATCGGACGCCCGAAGGCCTCACGAGTCGTTGCCCGCTTGATCAGAATCTCCAGCGTGCGCTCTGCCGCACCGATTGCCCGCATACAGTGGTGCACTCGGCCCGGCCCAAGACGGCCCTGGGCAATCTCGAATCCGCGGCCCGGGCCGGCGATGAATGCGCTCTTGGGCAAACGCACGTTGTCAAAAAGCACCTCGCCATGGCCATAGGGCTCATCATATTCACCGAATACCGGCAACATACGCTCGATCTTGACGCCAGGCGTGTCCAGCGGCACCAGCACCATGGAATGACGGCGATGCTTGTGCGCATTCGGATCCGTCAGACCCATGAATATGGCAACCTTACAGTCGGGATGCCCGATACCGGTGCTCCACCACTTGCGACCGTTCAGAACCACTTCGTCGCCTTCAACAACGGCCGTTGCCTCCATATTGGTGGCATCGGAAGAGGCAACCGCCGGCTCGGTCATGCAGAAGGCGGAGCGAATCTCACCACTGAGCAGCCGCGGCAACCACTCGGCTTTCTGCTCCTCAGAGCCATAGTGGATCAATACTTCCATATTGCCCGTATCCGGCGCGTTGCAGTTGAAGATCTCCGGCGCAATAAAGCTGCGCCCGGTTTCCTCGGCAATCAGTGCGTAGTCGGAGTTCAGCAGGCCGCAGCCGTATTTTTCGTCCGGGAAGAACATGTTCCATAGGCCCTGGGCTTTGGCTTTCTCCTTCAGCTCCCGGATGATCGGAAGCACAACCCAGCGGTTATCCAGTGAGGCAAGCTCCTTGTGGTACTGCTCTTCGATGGGAAAAATCTCATCCTTCATGAACTGCTTCACGCGGTTGAGATAATCCTGGCCTTTCTCGGAAATATTGAAATCCATCGCCGTCTCCTCGCTAACGGTTGCACGGTGGCGTGCACGGAATCATCACGTTGAGACCAGTCTAGGGATGACTTAACTATTACGCGACTGAATTATTCTTATCGTTTATTATTAACCAAACTTATTCAAATTCTCCAGAAACGGATCCCGCTCATGGCCCTCAACCGCCTGGACCTGAACCTGCTGCACGTCTTCGACACCATCTACCGGGAGGGAAGCCTGACTCGTGCAGCCAGGTCACTGCATCTCACTCAGCCGGCTGTCAGTCATTCCCTGTCGAGGCTAAGGGACCATTTTGACGACCCCCTGTTTACCCGTCAGGGCAACCAGATGGTGCCAACACCACTGGCCCGGCGGTTCCTTGAGTCCATGCGGCCGGGCCTCACCCAGATCCAGGGCGCGGTAAACCAGTTTCATGCCTTTGATCCGGCCACCCAGCGTAAAACCTATTCGCTCGGGCTACGTGACATTCTGGAATCGACCTTCCTGCCCCGCCTGATGGCGCGCCTGGACGCCTATCCGGAACTGGAAATTGTCAGCCAGAGGATCGCGAGGCGCGACATGGAGACGCAACTGGCGGCCGGCAAACTGGATTTTGCCGTGGATGTGCTACTGCCCGTGAGTAACCAGACGTCCCACGAACTCCTGAGGCGCGACCGCCTGGTGGTTCTGGCCCGGGAGGGGCACCCGCTGGCAACAGAGTCGCTGGATATGGAAGGGTACCTGTCCGCAAAACACGTGCTGGTATCCTCGCGTACCGAAGGACCCGGGATCGAGGACTTTGAACTATCGCGACTGGGGGTACAACGGAGTATCCGCTTGCGGTGTCAGCATTACTATGCCGCCTGCAGAGTGGTGGAAGAGACCGATCTGCTGCTGACCATGCCGGAAGCTTACGCCAGAATTATCGCCGAGCGGGCCAACATCCGGATTATGGATCCGCCGGCGGACCTGCCGTCTATCGACGTACACCTGTATTGGCACAAGGCTTACGAGCGGGAGCCGGCGCTGATCTGGTTCCGGGAGCAGTTGAAGGCAATCAGTTGAGCCTCAGTAGGCGCCAACCACCATCAGGAAACCGAAGAATCCGATAGCCGTGATCCCCAGGGACGCCATTACGATGCCGAGGCCCCACCAGACGGCGGCACCATCGGATATCTCCACATCGTGGCCCCTCAGGGTTCGGTAGAAAGCCCAGGGGCCCAGGACAAATGCACCAACCACCGCGAATACCAGTCCGACGCTGATACCAGCAAAGGTCCAGGTGGCCAGAACCATGGCCCGGTCTTTGACCTGGTCGGTGACACCGTGGTGCTCGAGAAATTTCTTGCAGAAAAACCAGATCAGGGCGAACAGGATGATGACAAAAACCAGTCCGCCGACAAGGGTGATCATTCGGTATAGCAAGGTGTCGTTCCTGTCAGTTTAGAGGCCCGTCAGGCCGGAAACACGGGCTCCGGGAGGCACTCGAACCCCGGTTTGGCGAATAGATAGCCCTGGTAGAGATTGATCCCCTGGGAGCGCAACCAGAAGTATTCTTCCTTGGTTTCGACGCCCTCAGCAATGATCTGGCCGCCAAGCTGAGTCATCATGGTAATGATGCCTGCAACAACGGCCTGCTTGTTCGGCTGCCGATCAATATCACGGATCAATGCCATATCCAGCTTCAACAGATCGGGCGGACTGGCCATCATGACATTGTACCGTGAGAAACCGGCCCCGAAATCATCAATGGCTGTGCTGAAACCCATCTCCTGATAAGCCTCGATAATCGACACGAGGTGGTCGACAGATGTGGAGGTCAGTTGTTCGTCCTCAGTAAGCTCGAAAATGATTTTCCGGGTATCAAAATTGTAGGTCTTGGCAGCCGCCAGGGTCGTGCGAATACAGTACTCGGCCCGGTACACCGCGTTGGGCATAAAATTAATGCTGAGCATCGGCTCCATGTTCAGCCTGGCGGCAAGCTTGACCGCCTTGACCCGACAAACCTGATCGAAGGCGTAGCGATTCTGCTCGGTTACCTTCGAGAGGACACTCATCGCCCCCTGACCCTCGGTGCCTCGCACCAGCGCCTCGTAGGCGTAAACAGATTTGTTGAGAACGTCAACAATGGGCTGGAACGCGAAGGTAAAGGAAAAATCCAACCCCTCTCCACATGCACATTGCTCGCAACGAGACTCGTCAAACAGTACGGCGGGTTGGTTCACTTCAACTCCTGAATTCACTTCTGGCGGTTTTGCTATGTTTATATGGCGTATTTTTCACCCAATATAGCCGCGATCCCCTCCCCGGTAAAACCACTTTCTGGTTAAAGCGTGTCAAACGGTGGCATCCCCTGCCTACATGACTAAACTGGGGTTTGTCGTATATACGTGTCTGTCCACAAAAGGAGTTTCCCTAATGGCCCAAACTACCCGCATCGCTGTAACCCCGGGCGACGGCATAGGTCCTGAAGTGGTGGCCGAGGCTGTGCGCTGCCTCGAGACCCTGCGCGCCAAACACGGCCTGGACCTTGAGTGGACTCGATTCCCCTGGCCATCCCACGCCTGGCACGAGGAGCATGGCGAATCCATGCCCGCGGATGCCCTGGCGCAGTTACAGAAGTACGATGCCATCCTTCTGGGTGCCCTTGGCGATCCGGGCCCTATGGACGATCCGGACCGATACCTGCTTCCAGACAGCATTTCCCTGGCGCCACTGCTGGACATGCGCAAAGGGTTCGACCAGTGGGTCTGCGAACGTCCGGCCCGGCTTCTGCCCGGTGCCCGCCAGTACCTGGCCGATGAGCGCGCCAAGGACATCGACATGCTGGTGATTCGGGAAAACTCCGAGGGTGAGTACGTCAGCCAGGGTGGACGTCTGCGCAAGGGCACGCCGGATGAAGTGGCCACCCAGATGGAGGTGTTCACACGCAAGGCAACCGACCGGATCATCCGCTATGGGTTTGAACAGGCCCGAAACCGCGCCGCAGACCGGGTTTCGGAGGGTCGCACACGGACATTCCGGACCCTGGATGGCAGAACCTGTGAAAGCCAGGTGTGCCTGGTCACCAAGCGCAATGCCTTGCGCTACTGGGGCGACATGTACACCGAAGCGTTCGAGGAGATAAGCAAGGAATACCCGGACGTGGCCACGCATCATGAGCTGGTGGACGCGGCCTGCATGAAGTTCGTGCAAAGCCCCTGGGCCTTTGACGTGGTCGTCGCGAGCAACCTCCAGGGGGACATTCTTACCGACCTAGCTGCGGTTCTGTCAGGTGGCATGGGCGTGGCACCCTCCTGCAACCTGAACCCGACGGATCCGGATATGCCTTCTATGTTCGAACCTACCCATGGCAGCGCGCCGGATATTGCCGGCCAGGGCCTGGCTGACCCCACCGCCATGCTCTTTACCGCCGCCCGCATGCTCGAGTGGCTTGGCCGCAAGGACCCTGCCATTGCCGCAGCTGGCAAGGAGCTGTTCGACGCAGTGGCTGCAGACCTTGCCGAAAACTCAGGCAGCCGACGAGGCACCCACGAAATCGGCTCTGCGATCTGCGAGCGGCTGTCCCGATAGATCCGGGTTACTGGTCGGCCATGACAAATTCGAGCCGGCCAGGCGCTACCCGCACATCTACCGGCATCATACCGAACATACGCTGGGCGAAGTCGGTTTCGTCCAGTCGGTACACCGGCATGGTCTCCAGCATCTGGGCAACCAACCGCATGACCGTATCGGTTACAGGCTTCAAATCCCCTTTGAAGAACGGAGAGTCAATACTGCTTTCAAGAAGCTGCAACCGCCGTATGAAGATGGCTTTCTCAGTGCTGTCGTAAACCGGCGCCCCTTCGACCTTCAAGGCAATGTCCACGGGCAGCTTCGCCATCAGCGCATTCAGCGCTACCTGACCTCTCACATCGATCACCGCCACATCGCGACCATCTGGTCCAAGGGTAATGTCGGCGTCGTCGAGACTCAGGCTCAATGGCGAACCACTACTCAGCTGGTTTCGGTCGAAGTCGCGAACCACATCCTGAAGGTGACGTTCCAGCTCGCCTTCGGAGATGGAATAGGGCGACAGACTGGCGCAACCGCTGGCGAGCACCAGCAGCAGGGCCAGAAGCGCACGGAGGGCGTAAATCGGCGTTCTATTCATTTTCGGCCCGGGCCTCGACATGAGGCGTAAGAGTGTCGTCAAAAACCACGTGTATCAAGATGGGTCTGCAGCAGACCTGGCAATCCTCGACATACTCCTGTTCCGGTACCGACGGGTCGACGCTGACATCCAGCGTCTCCCAGCAGTACGGGCACTGAATCAGTACCGAATCCAGGGCGGACATGGCATCACCTCAGAACTGTTGCTTGGCCATCCAGGGGATGACGCGATCGAACGCCTCTTCCAGCTTCTCGCAGGTCGTGGAGAAACTGATCCGAACGGCGTTGGTGCATCCCTCGCCAAAGGCGTCACCGGGCACCATGCAGACGCCGGTTTCCTTCAGCATTCGCAAGGCCAGATCAGAGCCATCGACATGAGGTGGAAGGTCAGGGAAAGCAAAGAAGGCACCGCCAGGCTTGTAACCGGTCATGTAGGGGGTCTGATCGACCAGCTCGACCACCTTGTCCCGGCGCTCCCGGTAGATATCTACCATATCGCGAACGCACTGCTGGTCACCGGTCAGTGCTGCGACGCCGGCAAACTGGGACGGCGTGTTAGCCACGGAGGTGGTGAACATGTGGAAGCGACGCAGAGACTTGATGGCCGCCTGACTGGCAATCACCCAGCCAACCCGCAGACCCGCCATGCTGTAGGTTTTTGAAAAACTGCTGATGCACATGATGTTGTCCAGATCCATCGAGCAGTTCAGCACGCTGGCGAAGTCTTCGTCATCAAAGATCAGGTGGTCGTAGACTTCATCGGCATACACCTGAATTCCCCGATAGGCACATTCCTCCAGAATGGTCTCCACGGTGCTACGCGGGTAAACCGCCCCGGTCGGGTTGTTGGGGTTGTTCAGGATCAGCGCATAAGTCCTGGGCCCCATGGCCTTGATGACCTCATCCGGATCCAGCTGGTGATTATTCTCTGCCCGGGTCTGCACAAACTTTACTTCACCACCGTTCATGCGAATCAGGGGCGCATAGAGCAAAAACGACGGGTCCGTCACGATAAACTGCCGCCCGGGCGCAGAGGTGGCTGAAATAGCCAGGTACATGGCTTCTGTAGCGCCACTGGTGATCAGGATATTGTCCCGGGTCAGTTTCCGGTTGTAGCGCTTGCCGTAGTAGTCGCGCAGGGCAACCAGCAATTCAGGCAGGCCGGCATCCATGGTATAGCCGGTCTGCCCCGCGTTGAGCGCATCGATGTAGGCATCGATGACGTGCTTTGGGGTCGGCAGATCAGGCTGACCGATGGAAAGATGAATAACATCCTTCATGGTGGCCGCCATATTCACCATGCGACGGATACCCGGCACCGGGATCGCCTGCATGGCAGGGTTCCAACTGGCCTTGGTTTTCCGGTACTTCACTCTACGCGGTTTTTCCTGACCAGTTTCTTTGTTGGCGGCTTCTGCCATAAACACCTCCTGCAAACGGGGCAAATAAGATCTACCCCTGCAGGTTAGTCAGTATGGATGGCCTCTACAAGACAAAAAATCATATAGATGATGTACGTGAAAGTACCGCCATCAACGCTGTGAGTGGAAATTCCGGTGCCTCGCAAGTTGACCCGACAGAGCCTGCCGACCAGACTGTTATTACCCCTCGGGGCAACGACCAGTTCAACGAAGTCATTCATCAAAAAGGCGGAGGCTCAATGACTCAGCACAGCAAACCTGTTGTTACCGTTCTCACCGCGCCGGGAGAGCAGGAACCGCCGGGAATGGACGCAGTCAGGGCCCGCGCCGATGTGCGCTTTGCCTGTGACGAGCCAACCCTTCGCGACACCCTGCCGGGCACCGATATCATGATGGTGACGGACTTTCGCACGGAGGCCCTCGCGGCCGCCTGGCACACCGCAGACAAGCTCCAATGGATCCACGCCACCAGTGCCGGCGTCGATGCCCTGATGTTCCCGGATCTGATCAGGGGCGATGTAACCGTCACCAACGCGCGGGGCATTTTCGACCGTACCATTGCCGAATACGTGCTGTGCACCATCCTGATGTTCGCCAAGGATTTCCCGAATTCCATCCGGCTGCAAATGAAGCACCAGTGGAAACATCGGGACACAGAGCGGGCAGAGGGCAAGCAGGTTCTGGTTGTTGGCGCAGGTTCGATCGGCCGGCAGATCGGCCGCCTGGTCGGTGCCGCCGGTTTAAAAGCACACGGCATCGCCCGCAAGCCCAGGAAGGAGGACCCCGATTTTGTGGCGGTACACGGCAATGACGACCTTTACGAGCAGCTCGGGCATGCGGACTTTGTAGTGATTGCGGCGCCACTAACACCCCAGACCGAAGGCCTGTTTGACGAAAAAGCCTTCAAGGCCATGAAAAATTCTGCCCGTCTGATCAACATTGGACGTGGCCCGATCGTCAAAACCGATGACCTGATCACGGCCCTCGAAAATGGCGAAATTGCCGGCGCAGGACTCGATGTCTTCGAAGAGGAACCGCTGGCAGAAGATCATCCGCTCTGGGACATGGAGAATGTCACCATGACCGCCCATATGGCCGGCGACTTCATCGGCTGGAAACGTGCACTGACGGATCAGTTCCTGGAGAACTTCGACCGCTGGCACAAGGGTGACGAGCTGTTCAATTTGGTCGACAAGGAATTGGGTTACGCTGGCAGCAAATAACCGTGCCTGGCACTCATCCAAAAACAAAACGGGAGCCAAAAGGCTCCCGTTTTATATTCGAACCATCAAAACCAATCAGCTACCAGACAAGGACTGATCCGACGGATCAATCTCCATCTGCTGGATCGCAATCACCGCCTGAGTGCGGTTCCGCACCCCAAGCTTCCGGAACACCGCCGTGATATGGGCCTTGATGGTGGCTTCCGACACATCCAGATCATAGGCGATCTGTTTGTTCAGAAGCCCCTCGGCCAGCATACCCAGCACCCGGAACTGTTGAGGCGTCAGCGATGCCAGCTTCTCGGAAAAGTCGGTGGCATCTGAATGCATTCGCTCGATCTTGTCGGCCACTCCCTGCGGCAACCAGACGTCGCCTTCCAGAACCGCCTGAATCGCCTCGGTAATGGTTGGCAGCGGCGCCGACTTCGGTATGAAACCGGAAGCACCGTAGTCAATCGAGCGACGCATTACCTGCAATTCCTCGGATCCTGACACAACCACCACCGGCAGCCCCGGGTACTGGCCTCGCATGAAGACGAGCCCCGAGAAGCCGTGGGCACCCGGCATATTGAGATCCAGCAGAACCAGATCCGCATCCGGGTGCGACTCTACCGCCGCCTGCAGTGCCTTGATGCTGTCGACTTCCACCGTCTCGGCATCGGGCACCGCCTGACTGACCGCCTGCTTCAATGCTGCGCGAAACAGCGGGTGATCATCAGCGACGATAATTGTTTGTGCCATTCAACAGATTCCTTACAGGTACATGGCCTGGTAACACACAGGCGTTACTGGTTCGCACGACCGCTGATCAGGTCATCGACTACACCCGGATCTGCCAGCGTAGAGGTATCACCCAACTGGTCGTGCTCGTTAGCGGCAATCTTACGCAAAATACGCCGCATAATCTTGCCAGAACGCGTTTTAGGCAGTCCAGGTGCCCACTGGATCACATCTGGAGAGGCGATGGGGCCAATCTCCTTGCGCACCCACTGGACAAGCTCTTTCTTCAGCTCGTCAGAAGGTTCCTGTCCATGTACCAGGGTTACATAGACATAGATGCCCTGACCCTTGATGTCATGCGGATAGCCAACAACGGCAGCTTCTGCGACCTTCTCGTGGGAAACCAGGGCGCTTTCGACTTCGGCGGTACCCAGACGGTGACCTGACACGTTCAGAACATCGTCGACACGACCTGTGATCCAGTAGTAGCCGTCTTCATCGCGACGGGCGCCGTCACCGGTAAAGTACATGCCCTTGTAAGTGCTGAAATAGGTCTGAGCGAAACGCTCGTGATCCCCATAGATCGTCCGCATCTGGCCCGGCCAGCTGTCCAGGATGACGAGGTTACCCTCGGTCTTGCCCTCAAGGATGTTGCCGTCATTGTCTACCAGTGCCGGCTGAACACCGAAGAACGGCACCGTGGCTGAGCCGGGTTTCAGATCAATCGCGCCCGGCAGCGGGGAAATCAGGATGCCACCGGTTTCAGTCTGCCACCAGGTATCCACGATGGGGCACTTGCTGTTGCCGATAACCCGGTGGTACCACTCCCAGGCTTCGGGGTTGATCGGCTCGCCCACGGAGCCCAGCAGTTTCAGGCTTTCACGGGTAGTGCCGTTCATGCAGGACTCGCCTTCCGCCATCAGGGCACGAATTGCGGTCGGAGCGGTGTACAGGATGTTGACCTTGTGCTTGTCGACAACCTGCCCCATACGAGAACTGTCCGGATAGTTGGGCACACCCTCGAACAGAACGGTGATGGCACCGTTAGCCAGCGGGCCGTACAGGATATAGCTGTGGCCTGTGACCCAGCCGAAATCGGCAGTACACCAGTACACGTCGCCTTCATGATAATCGAACACGTACTCGTGGGTCATGGAGGCATAGACCATGTAGCCACCGGTGGTATGCAGAACGCCCTTGGGCGCACCAGTGGAACCCGAGGTATACAGCATGAACAGCGGATCTTCGGCGTTCATCGGCTCTGGCTGGCAGTCGGCAGAGGCGGACTTCATCAGGTCTTCGTAACGCTCGTCGCGGGCGTCATTCCAGGGCACTTCGGAATTGCCGGTCCGGGTAACAACCACCACCTTCTCGACATTGGCGGCATCTTCATTCTTCAGGGCCGCGTCCACGTTCTTCTTCAGCGGAATCTTGCGGCCGCCACGAACGCCTTCGTCAGCGGTGACTACGAAGCGGGATTTGCCGTTCACAATCCGGGCACCAAGCGCTTCCGGAGAAAAACCGCCGAACACCACGGAGTGAATCGCGCCGATACGTGCGCAGGCCAGCATGGCGACGGCTGTCTCAACAATCATCGGCATGTAAATGGTAACAACATCACCCTTCTTCACGCCCAGACCTTTAAGGACGTTGGCGAACTTGCTGGTTTCCTCGTGCAGTTCGCGATAGGTCACGTTGCGTGAATCGGCGGGATCATCGCCTTCAAAGATGATGGCTGTCTGGTCGCCGCGCTTTTCCAAATGACGGTCCAGGCAGTTGGCTGAGGCATTCAACTGGCCATCTTCGAACCATTTGATGGACAGATTGTTGTAATCGTAGGTCGTGTTTTTCACCTTGGTGTAAGGCTTGATCCACTCAAGGCGCTTGCCGTGCTCACCCCAGAAGGTATCCGGGTCTTCGACTGACTGACGATACATTTCTTCATACTGTTCCCGGTTCAGAAGGGCCTGTTTGGCCACTTCCGGGCTTACCGGATATACCTGTTTACCAGTCATTGTGCTCCCCCTTTAGTCAGAGTCTGTTGTCATTGTCGGTTTTGGAATTCAGACGTTGAGGCCTCTCCGGCCCTTTAGACGGATAGTGGTAGTTCACCATGCTAGCCACTACACAATGAATTAGACTAACGTCCTAATCCGCCTGAACTTTTAGCCCAAAAAGGTCGGTAACCCGCAAGAAAACAACGGTAAATTGCGCCGAACGAGAAGCTTTTTAAAGGATAGTTGGATTGGAGCCGATGGCAAACCCGGGAAGGAAACGACCACGCATAAAAAAGCCCGGTCGTTGCGACCGGGCTCCTGGGTTCACGCTGCCTTTTTTCGGGCCTTGGCAGAGCGCAGGCTGTAAACCTTGCGCTCCTTGAGGGCGTATCGGTTCAGGCCTGCCAGGTGGATCTTGCGCAGATAGACCGACCAGTCAATCTGGCGGGCATCTACCGGGAACAGCACCTTGTCCAGCTCACCCATCCTCGATGCCAGGGCCAGCAGATCATCATTCCGGAAGATATAGTCTGGCGCGGTGTAGAAACCGAAAATGGTCGCCAGCGAGCGTGTCGTGTCCAGATTCCGGAGCACTTTCAACTCGCGATTCTGGCCCAGCATGCGCAGAACCTTCCCGGTAATGCTCAGTGGAATGCGCACCCCACCTACGACGGCATCGAAAAGTCTGCGATTGACTGCAATGAAGGGTTTGGTCGGCTGTCGGTAGAACAGCTGATCGTATTCGGCGAAGTTGGCTTTGGATTCCGCCATAAGGTGGTCAATAAACTGCCCAAGGGAAACCGGGTTGGAGCTGCCACTGCAACACTGGTAAATCCGGTGACGTGGCGAATCAGCAACGGCTTCAGCCGCCGCCAGGATGATGGCATTGGCCACCAGATCCACGGGAATAACATCGATGACCCCAGCGCGTTTGCCAGGGAAGAGCGTAACCTTCTCGCGGGCATACGCAAGGATAATGGCATCCGCCACCTTCACGCCTTCAATCCAGCCTGGCGCGGGTTCCTCGAGTGCACTTTCAATAATGGATGGGCGCACAATGGTCAGTGCCCGCCCGGACAGGGCCTTGAGCAGGAGTTGCTCACCGAGCCACTTGGTAAAGGTATAGGTATCACTCCAGCCATAATGGTTGGCTTCACGGATGCCAAGGTCCACCAGCTTCTTTTCCAGTGCCTTGCCGGAGTATCGGGAACGCACGTCCGCTATCTTGTCCTCCAGCAGCCGGACAAGTTCTTCGATCTCATAGTAACCTTCAGTGCTCCGGGGTATGGCCTCACCTGCCGGCTTGATCACGGTCTCCGTGATCTGTCCGGAATTCATGCCGTTTACATAGCAGGTGGAAACCTGCAGCACCGCCAGCGACTTGTTCTGTCGCGCAAGCTCGGCCACGTTGTCGAGGCAACGGGTATTGATGGCAAGCGCTTTATCGAGCTCTTCCCGGAAGTTCACACTGGCTGCGGAGTTGACAACCACATCGATGCCGCCAGCCAGCTTTCGGAAACGGTCAGCGGACAGACCAAACAAAGGCTCGGTCACTTCCCCGGTTACGCAATGCACACGATCTTCAATAAAAGTTTCGAAAGCCTCGTTGTCGTCCTGGCGAAGACGATCGAAGACTGACGACGTGGCGATCTCCTCAAAAAAACGATCCCGCGCATCGGGGTGACGTTTGTTTCCACGGATCAGCAGATGAATGCCGCCTATGTCCGGAACGGCGCGAATGAGCTTTTCCAGAACCACCTTGCCGAGAAAGCCCGTGGTGCCGGTAATCAGAACGTGCTTGCCCCGGAGCCGCTCAAGTACTTTTGATGACGCCTCGGGATTCAGCTGCTGTGTTGCCATGGGAGAACTCCTTCTCATTTCAATTCGTTGTCGCCGCATACCCGCCAACCAGAGGAAAGTTTGCGAATCAGATTCGACAGATGTGCTGCATATTGCGGGCCACGATTCAGATTTATGCTCAATCCTTGCACAACTTCGGTGACAGAGCGGTGACACACAGCAAAGTTACGCTACAAAAAGTGTAAAAAAAATGACGGAAAAGAAGGTAGGTTTTTCTGCCTATCAGGAGCTGCTTTGGTCATTGCCGGAGAGAGATCGCAAGAGCTGATCCAGCGAGATATCTGCAGGCTGTTCCTTCAGTATGCGCACCAGGCGATCCTGCTCACCAAAGCTGATGCGATCGTAAAACGGCTCGCGGAGGACGGATTGGGGCGGCTCGGCAGGCTCCGCTTTATGTTCGAGGGGTGAAATCTGGTCCGCCAGCTCGCGAAGATGAATGGCCAGATGATTCTTTCGCTCGGGGCTGAGACTCTCCCACTGGAACGACCCGAGACCGGTTTGCACAATCTCGACGGCATCACTGTCCAGCGTGCTCCCCAGCAGTGCAAAAAGACGGGTAAATGCTTCATAACGCAGCATAGGATCGATCGGCCCCGCATTAAAAACAGACTCAATCTCACCCACGGCCTGCAGGCACCGATCTTTCAGGGTATCAGCCTCACTTTCGGTTTCGGGCTCCGGCTTGGTAACTGTTTTGAGCGGGCTCTCGGATCCTCGTTTGGACACCTTGTGCCAGTAGGCTGCAATACCAGCCTTTCGTCTCGGCAACTGGGACAGCCGCACATCAAGCATATCCGCGAGGGTATGAAACTGGCGGCAGGAAGGGTCTGAAACAGGCAGAAGCGCGACCGGCTTCTGGTTGAGAACCGACTGCCGAAGGGTCTCGTCCCGCCAGATACCACCCATATAGTGGAGCGAGATTCCCAGGTGGCGCTGGGCAGCGGCGTCCAGGCGCTGGAACACGGACCGTGCCTGACTGGCGCCCTGGGCCATATTCACCAGAATGCTCGGAATCCGGTTATAGCCCCTGCGCCGGAGAACCTTGATCAGCGAAAAGGCGTCGGTAAGGGACGCGGGGTCCGGGGTCACCACCATGCAGGCCAGCTCTGTCGCGGCAATCATATGCAGCCCGGCAGCCTGAAGCCCGGCAGCCGTGTCGGTAATGACGTAATCGTAGCGGTTTTCCAGGTTATACAGTGCCCGGAGTATGCGAAGGCTCTCCGTTGGCCCCATATCCATGCATTCCTGCACGCCGGAGGCCCCCGGAACAATATGCAGGCCGTAGTCGGTCTTCAAGATGATGTCCTCAAGACGACACTCTCCGGCCATCACATTGGCAAGGGTTTTTCTCGGATAAAGGCCAACCATAATGCTGACGTTGGCCAGATCGGTGTCGCCATCCAGCAACAGAACGCGGTTATCCTGCCTTGCGAGGGTGAGCGCAAGATTCAGGGCGACCGAGGTCTTGCCCACCCCACCCTTGCCACCCGTTATGGCGATGGTGCGAGGTTGGTTCGGATTGTGCTTGACAGGTTCTCTGGCGTTCATCACCGGCAATCTAGGTCCCTGATTTTTCGGTTTTCTGTATTTTAACCTGTAAAAATTCTACACATATCACGAATCAGATAATATATTGCTTAAAAAAAGAGCAATAAGTATTTAATAACGACGGATTATTGTCTAAGCTCTTTTCCGACAATAAGAATGAACGCTCCGTCAGTTAATGAATTGATTCGCCCCACGGCAGGTAAGCCTATGCACATTGCGCCTGATCTACAGCTACCGAGTCTTCCGGAAGTCACCTTGCGGGCGCTCGAGGCTTGCCATCAGGACGAGAGCTACCGGAAAATCAGCGAAATTGTGTCTGCCGATACCGCACTGGTAGCTCGTATCCTGGCACTGGCCAACTCCGCCCTGTACGGCCCTTCTACTCCGATCCGCTCCGTCGACCAGGCACTCCTGAGACTTGGCACCCGACGTTTTCACACGCTGGTCCTGACCGCAGCCCTGCGCCAACTGCTATTCGAGCTGGGCGGTGACGAATGGCAACAACTCAGAGATTTCTGGCGACACTCGCTGACCACCGCGTTGACCGCCCGGGCCCTGGCAACGCTGACCCGTTATCCGGAGCCTGACGAAGCCTTCATGTTGGGCATGCTTCACAACATTGGCGAGCTGATCGCTATTAAAACGCCAGCCACCGAGGCGAAGCAACACTATCTTGATCATCAGTCCGACATCGCAGCGGAACTCGTTGCCTCCTGGGGGCTGGGGCCAATGGCCGCCGATGCCATGCGCTACCAGCAGGCACTGCCCTCGGAGCTACGGGATGCCGGACATCTGGTGAAGCTGATCAGCCTGGCCACCCGACTGGCACTCTCCGATGCAGCCGGCATTGCAGCTGCAGGCACGGTATTCGGGCTGAACGAGGAGCTGACCCGGGAAATAAATCGCCGCATCGGCCACGAAGTCTCGGGTATGGCTGCATCGCTGGGGATTCCTCTGGACGAAAATTATTGCGGCGAGAGCGCCTCTCGACAGCTGAAACAGACAATTCTGCGCCAGGCCATGGCGAACCAGGCGATCAACCTTGCCGATCTGACCGGAGAAACCGAGGACATTCTCGCCGAGACGGTCAACAGTCTAACGCTGATCACCGGCCTGCCGGCGCTGTGCTTTGGGCACACAGGCGAAAACCTTGTGCTCCTGTCCGGGACCATTGGCGACATCCCTGACCTGGCGGTCACCGCCAAGCCCGGCGGCAGCGTCCTTACGGAAGCCTTTATTTCTGGCCTGCCAGTCAGCCTTGGTGATCGATCCCCAACAGTACTCGACCGACAGTTGCTGTCACTGCTCCATACGCCCTCCATACTTGCAGTACCGGTTAACAATGGCGGGGACTGCCCTGGTGTCTTCGCCCTGGGCACAGACAACGAGCATCTGCCAACAACCCTGGAACTGGCCGATATCTTCACGGCTCAGTTGGCATCGGTACTGGCAGACCGGGTGCCGGCCCAAACCGATGCCGAAGCCAGTACAGAGGGCCTGGATCAGGAGATCGCCCGCGACCGGCTGCGTAAACAGGTTCACGAAGTCAGCAACCCACTGACCATAATCCGACAGTATATTTACCAGCTGCGAGGCAGGCTTGAAGATGCGGGTGTCCAGCAGGAGCTGGACGTAATCCGGGATGAGCTGGATCGGGCGGGCAATCTTTTACTGCAAATGAGCCATACTGACACCGTGGATCAGGGCGATGACGGGGTTGAGCTCAATGCCGAACTGGAAAGTCTGGCTCGTATCCTTGAAGATAGTCTGTTCAGCTCAGATAGCCGCAGCCTTCGGTTATCGCTTTGCAGCGAGCCAACGCGGGTTGCGGCTGGCCCCACGAGGATTCGGCAGATTGTGATCAATCTGGTTCGAAATGCGGCGGAAAGCCTGGCGGATGATGGCGGCACGGTTGAAATACGGACGTCTTCGCCAGTGTGGCAGAACCACCGAACCTGGGTTGAGCTGGAAATCTCGGACACAGGCAGAGGAATACCCGGTGAGGTCAGGGACGCCCTGTTTTCACCGGTGAAAACCACAAAGGGAGAGGGCCACAGCGGTTTGGGCCTGAGCATTGTGAAACAGCTCGTTGATGACATGGAGGGCATCATTGCTTGTCGCACGGGGCAGGAAGGGACCACCTTCAGGATTCTGCTTCCAGCGGCCAGCCACAAAAAGAATGAGACCGACTGACGCAGAAACAACGGACACAGACCGATGGCACCTGAACATACTGATCAGCCTTTCAGTCACGGGTTAACGGCACGGATACTGGTAGCAGATGACGAACCCCGCCTGCTCAATACACTGGCTTCGCTGCTGCGTAGCCGGGGTTATGACGTTGCGGAAGCTCACGGGGGCCGAAAAGCCTGCGAGCTGATCGACCAGCAAACCTTCGACCTGGCCTTGCTGGATCTCCGGATGCCCGAGGTCACAGGTTTCGACGTTATGGCACACCTTGCCATCGGACAGCCGGATTGCGGCGTGATCGTGGTCAGCGGCGAAAGTTCGTTCAGTGCTGTGAGCCGAGCACTGCGGCGGGGCGCCCTGGACTACATCCGTAAACCCTTTGATCCTGAGGAACTGCTGGCCACCGTTGAGAGCGTGATCGGAAAAAAGTCACTCCTCGAAGCCCACGAGCATATCCAGATGCGGCTGGAGAAATCCGAGGCGCTGCATCGTTACATCGTTAACAGCTCTCCTGACATCGTGTTCATGCTTGATCAGGACGGTCACTTTTGCTTCGTGAACAGCAAGGTAGAAAGCCTGCTCGGATATAAGCCAGCGGAACTTTGCGGCCAGCATTTCCGCCACATTCTCGACGACCGGGACGTGACCCGCGGGACACTGGCCCTGAAGGGACCAAACATCACTGCAGATAACCCTCGAACCCTGGAAGTCCGCCTTAAAACCCGTGGCAGCCGGCGAGCAACCCGTCATTTCGAGATAACCGCTTTTCCCATCGATCCGCAAACCTGGCCGCACTCCGGTAACACGCAAGGAGGCGGCAGTGGCAACGGCGCCACCTATTATGGGACCGCTCGTGACGTTACCGAGAGGAAGGAAGCCGAGGCCTTCATCAATTTCCAGGCCTACCATGACCTTTTAACGCGATTGCCGAACCGTGCACTTTTCAAGGACCGACTTGAGCTGGCGATCACCCACGCCAACCGTGGTGGCCAGAAGCTGGCGGTTATGTTTCTGGACCTTGACCGTTTCAAGGTCATCAACGACACCCTCGGCCACGCGATGGGAGATCGGCTGTTGCAGGCAGTGACTCACCGGCTCGAGAAATGCCTGCGCAAGGGCGACACCCTTTCCCGGTTCGGTGGCGACGAATTTACCCTGCTCCTGCCCTCCATCCACAATCACGAAGACGCGAGACAGATCGCCAAGAAGCTGATTGATGCCCTGCGGGCACCGTTTCAACTGGGGGATCACGAAGTATTTGTAGGTGTCAGTATCGGCATCGCAATCTTCCCCGAGGCCGGCGAGACCATGGATCAGCTGATCCAGAACGCCGACATTGCCATGTACCACGTCAAAGGCAAGGGCAAGGACGGTTACCGCTTCTATTCCGACAGCATGAGTATCGATACGGCCAACAGGCTGAACCTCGAGCGGGATCTGCGTCAGGCCCTTGAACGGGACGAGTTGCGAGTGTTCTATCAGCCCCAGGTGTGCTCAACAACCAACCGGGTCGTGGGTCTTGAGGCCCTGGTTCGCTGGCAGCACCCGGAGCGGGGACTGCTTTACCCGAGAGACTTCCTGCCCCTGGCGGAGGAAACCAAACTGATAGGCCTGCTCAGTGAGCGTGTTCTCGACCAGGCCTGCCAGGATGTCGGCCGCTGGATCCGGGAGGGCCACACCCACCTCCGGTTGGCCGTCAACCTGTCCCCCATCCAGGTTGAGCATCCGCAGTTTGTAGAAACCCTGATGCAGCAGGTAAAGGCCCACAACTTCCCGGCCGGTAACCTGGAAATCGAAATCACTGAAAACGTGATCATGAACGATCTGGAACAGATCTCCCAGAAACTCCGGGAACTGGCAGCTTTGGATGTCCGGATCGCGATCGACGATTTCGGCACAGGCTATTCGTCACTGAATTACCTGCATCGCCTACCCATTCACACCCTCAAAGTCGACCAGTCTTTCGTGAAAGCCATCCGCAGTGGCGACGACGGTGCATGCATCGTAAACGCCATTGTCGCCATGGCCCATGGACTCAAGCTGGAGATCGTTGCAGAGGGCGTGGAAACCGACGAGCAACTGGATTATCTGCGGAGCCTGGGTTGCCACCAGGTCCAGGGTTTCTTCTACGGCCCTGCCAGGCCCGCCGCCGAGATTTCCAGAACTCTCGGATCCACCAGGGCCAAAGCTGCCTCATTCTGACATACGATTATCGATTGTCAGACACTCCGATATAAAAGCGCGATAGGGTTTGCAAAGTATTGCAGTACGTTACTTTATGTATCCTGAAATGCGCATTACTGCACATATTTCTCCCACCCTGTTCTCTAAGCTCGAATCCATAGGCGCTGATTACCGGAATGTCCGACATTCTCGGACCAATAACGACAAAAACGGTGACAGCATCCAAGGAACAAGAACAGGCAGCAGTCATCATGCGCGACAAGTACAAATACATCGGTCCCGTCTACGATTTTCTCAGCAATCTCTATAGCGGCAAGAATATTCACCGCTGCAAAACCGCCATGCTGGATGTGGAAACCGTCCGGCCCGGAGACAAGATTCTGTTTGCCGGAGTTGGCCATGGCCGGGACGCCATTCGGGCGGCCGAGCTAGGTGCAGACGTGACCGTGGTGGATTTGTCCGAAACCATGCTGCGGAAGTTTGCCGAAGCTCAGGAAAAAGAGGCGCCACACCTCACGATCCGACGCATCCACAGCGACATCATGAAAGTAGATGAGTTCGAGCAGTACGACATGGTCGTGGCCAATTTCTTCCTGAACGTGTTCGATGAAGACATGATGGTCCGGGTCCTCGAACATCTGATACGGCTGGGCAAAGCCGACGCCCGGGTCGTTGTTGGTGACTTTTCCTACCCCACTGGCAACCTGCTTTCCAGAATGTTCAAGAAGCTTTACTGGTACATGGCCGTCTTCATTTTCTGGCTGTTCGCCAACAATGCATTCCACAAAATCTACAACTATCCCGAGCACATGCAGCGGCTGGGCCTTCAGGTCACGGACAAGAAGCACTTCAAGCTTCTGAACATGAACTGCTACTGGTCCATTCTCGGACGCAAGCAGGCCTGAGCACTTTGCTAGAGATTCACCCAACAAAAACAATCAGGGAGCAGCAGCATGTCGGATCAGATACTCGCACTGGACAGGGTTGGCACACTTGAGAGCGGCTCATTCACGTTTACCGAGCGGGTCGGCTTCCTGAAGAAGTACGGTACCCATTCCCAGTCGTTTTCAACGCTCCAACCGGGCATGCAATATTTTGATGTACCGGGCATGGGGTATATCGCCTACATGCGCAAATGGGGCGGCACCTTCGTGCTCTCGGATCCCGTCTGTGCGCCGGAAGACTTTGGCAACCTGCTGGAGAGCTTCCACCAGCGCTTTCCAAACGCCAGTTACATCCAGGTCTCCAAGCCCGTCGTCGATTTCCTGCACCTGCGATTTGGTCTCTACGGCACCCAGTTTGGCAGCGAATCCCGTATCGATCTGGGCCGCTGGTCACTCAGCGGGAAGAAAAAACAGATCCTGCGAACCGCTTTGAACCAGGCAGAAAAAAACGGGATTACGGTGAAAGAGCGTTTCAGTGACGATCACACCCGTGAAATATCCGAGGCCTGGATTCGAACCCGCAAATGCAAGAGCAATGAAATCCGCTTTCTGATCCGTCCCATGGAAATGGACTATCGCGAAAACGAACGGCATTTCTACGCCTATCAGGACGACAAGGCCGTAGGGTTTATCTATTTTGACCCGATTTATCGCAACAACGAGATTATCAGCTACGTGCCCAATATCTCCCGGGCCAACGCCGATTTCCGACAGGGCATTTTCTATACCCTGATGGCTCATGCGATGGAGGTCTTCAAGGCGGAAGGCGTGCCTTATCTGGATCTCGGACTGATACCCCTGTCACTGGATCCTGCAACAGAGCATCAGGAGAGCAGGCTGTTGAAACGCCTGTTGCACGGGCTCTACGAGAAGGGCAATTTTCTATACAACTTCAAAGGCTTGGAGTTTACAAAGTCGCGCTTTAGGGGAGACAACTTCAAGACCTACTGTTGTCACAAACGGTCGATTCCGGCGCTGGAGTTTTTCGCCATGTTCAAGCTGACCCGGTTGCTGTAGCCCCCAGGGGCTCTCCAGGCCAGTGTTCGCTCACCCGTTTGGCCTCCAGCCCCAGGCCCGCCATGAAGGGCGCGATGCCCTTTGGTGCCGGCCCTGAAAACAGCGCAGCGCTCACAGGTTGTTTCCCTGCGCTGGCAACTGGGCCTTGAGCAACATCAAGCCGACCGGTCTGTTCCAACAGCCAGGCTACCCGTCGGGCAATGGCCTCACCCGAGTCCACCCAGAAACGAACCGTCGGCAGACTCGCCCTCAGACTCTCCAGTAACAGTGGATAGTGAGTGCAACCAAGCACCACGGTGTCCACACCGGCCTCTTTAAAAGGCCTCATGGCTTCGCTCAGCTCGGCAAGCGGAACCTCGATTCCGGAAACCAGGTCCTCTGCCCAGCGCACCAGCCCCGGATGGCCAATACGCTCAATCCTGCAATCGCCAGCGAATTCCTCGACCAGCCTGTCGAGATAAGGTCTGCGAACCGTTGCCGGTGTCGCCAGCAGCCCCATTCGCCGATTCACGGACTTTGCTGCCGCCGGTTTGATGGCCGGCACCACCCCCACAACCGGCACCGCCGTCATCGCACGTAAATGCGGCAGGACCACGGTACTGGCGGTATTGCAGGCCACCACGATGGCGTCTGACGGGTAGAGCTCAAGCGCTCTGGTGATCAGACCGCAACAACGGTCGATCACAACCGCCTCGGATTTGTCGCCATAGGGAAAGCCTGCGTTGTCTGCCAGATAGACGATCTCCAGTCCCGGCAGTTGCCGGTGAATGCAGGCCGCAACGCTCAGACCACCGACACCGGAGTCAAACACCAGAACCCTTGGAGGTGACTGCCTGCTCAAACCGGAATGCCTCCCCGGGAAATCTCGTGTTCCATGGCCCGGATCAATCGGCCAGAAATGGTGGTTTCCGGTGGTACCGGTGGCGTATCGCCCGGCAGGAACCAGTCGGCATCGGCAAGCTCGTCCTCCTGGAGAACCAGCTCGCCTCCGGCGTAATCGGCGAAGAAGCCGACCATGAGCTGATGGGGGAATGGCCAGGGTTGCGAGGCGTGGTAGCGGATGTTGGTGACGTCCAGCCCGGTCTCCTCTCTCACTTCACGGTGCACAGCGCCTTCCAGACTCTCACCCGGTTCAACAAAACCGGCGATGAGGCTGTAGAAGTGCCGTTTGACCCGCGAGGACTTCGCGAGCAGAAGCCGATCATCCCGGCGTATGACGACAATCACGCAGGGCGCCAGCCTCGGGTACCAGGGAATGCCACAGGGTTCGCACCACTTGGCCCGCTCACGCGGATGGAAACCGGTTTCCTCGCCGCAGCGGCCACAGAATCGGTGGTCGCGCCACCATTGCCAGACCTGAAAGCCGGTACTGAGCATATCCGCCGGCGCATCGCTAACCATCAAAAGCGCATCCCGCAGCGGTACAACCTCCTGATTACCGACGTCGGTGTCCGGCAGTTCGGTCACGAATACACCGCGCCCATTGTAACTGCCCAGAGATACGGAATCGGACAATTCGCCCCGGAAAAGGCTGCTGTCGCCGCTGTGCAGCCAGCCGTTATCGGGCTTGACCACACCCGATCCCGACAGCGCGAGGATCAGATCGCCGTTTTCCGGCCGGCGGGTCGTCCAGCCCGGTATCCACTGAGTCATTGCGATCACCATTCGATGCATCAACTGGGTTATTGGAAGATCAATCGGAAATGTACCACATTGCCGCACCGGCCAAGAATGAAAGGTCCACCTTTCCGCCCTGTACTCAACCAAGTAAACTTGGCACCTGTTTCGTCAACGGAGTTGCCATTTATGCGTCTTTACCAGGGCATTCGCAGCCTGATCCTGACCCTTTTCCGCAAGATACTGTTTATCTGGGTCCGGACTGATGTCAGCGGCAACAGCGTTGAAGCCCTCGCCCTGGATCCCGATAAACCGGTTTGCTACGTGCTGCAATACAGCTCGCTGTCGAGCCGCCTGGTTCTGGAGCAGGAAGTTATCCGTGCAGGACTTCCTGGCGCCACCGAAGCCCTTCCGGTGAAGAACGGCCCGTCCCACTCCTTCTTTTTCCTCTATCGCCGGATCGGTGGCTTTTTCAGGGGGCGTCAGGCGCCAGCACCCACGAACGAGTTTCAGGCCCTGGTTCGCTACGGGCTCGAACATCCGGACCAGGACGTACAGATTGTTCCAGTGTCCCTGTTCTGGGGCCGCTCCCCGGACAAGGAAAAGTCCCTGGTAAAACTTTTGCTGTCCGACACCTGGTCCATCGCCGGCCGGCTTCAGAAGTTACTGATCATCATGGTTCATGGTCGCAACACCTACGTTCAGTTTAACCAGCCGCTCTCACTGAAACAGGTGATCGACGAATACCGGCACAGCGAGGAGCGGGCCAACCGCAAGCTGGCCCGGATCCTGAGAACCCACTTCCGCCGGGTTCGCCAGGCGGTACTGGGGCCAGACTTGTCCCATCGCCGCACCCTGGTGGCAGGCCTGGTGCGCACCCAGGCGGTCAAGGAAGCCATCCGGGAGACCGCTGCCAGAGACGACATACCACCAGAGAAAGTCCGCGCCAAGGCCTACAAATATGCGGATGAGATTGCGGCGAGCATGTCCGTTGTCACGATTCGATTCATGGAGGTGCTGTTGTCATGGCTCTGGAACCGGATCTACAACGGCATTGCCATCAACAATATCCGGGTGGTGAAGGAAGTGGCGCAAGACAATGCCGTGGTTTACGTGCCCTGCCATCGTTCACACATCGACTACCTGCTGCTGTCCTACGTGCTTTACAAGAATGGCCTGATGCCTCCGCACATCGCCGCAGGGATCAATCTCAACATGCCCATTGTCGGCCCGATCCTGCGCCGTGGCGGGGCGTTCTTTATGCGCCGCAGTTTCAAGGACAACCCGCTGTACGCCACCGTGTTCAATGAATACATGCACGTGATGTTCTCCCGGGGCTATTCCGTCGAGTATTTCATCGAAGGCGGCCGAAGCCGCACAGGCCGCATGCTGCAACCCCGCCCCGGCATGCTGGCAATGACCGTACGCAGTTTCCTTCGGGACCATCGCAAACCCATCGTGTTCGTGCCCGTGTACATCGGCTATGAAAAGGTGATGGAAGGCCGTTCCTATCTGGGTGAACTTCGTGGCAAGAAAAAGGAAAAAGAAAGCGTATTCGGTCTTGCCAAGACCGTTCGCAAACTCAGTAACTCCTTTGGTCGGGTTTCAGTCAACTTTGGCGAAGCCATTCATTTGTCTGAGGTTCTGGACGATGTTCACGGTAGTTGGCGCGACGAGGCCTACGACGCCGAGTATCGTCCGAAGTGGCTTAACAGCGCGGTTTCAGAGCTGTCCTTCCGGGTAGCGTCGAACATCAACGCGTCGGTTGCGGTAAACCCGATCGGCATGGCCGCCACGGTTCTTCTTGGCACCGAGCGACTGGCCATGGACGAGGGACAGTTGATCCGCTTGATGGATCAATACGCCGCCCTGCTAAAGGCTTTCCCGTATGCGGAAACGGTAACCCTGCCCGAGGGGTCCGGCAAGGACTGGATCGCCTACTGTGAAGGCATGGGCCTGGTGACGCGCCAGCCGCAGAAGCTGGGCGACATTATTGCCCTCGAAGGCAGCAACGCAATCCTGATGACCTATTACCGGAACAACATCCAGCACCTGTTTGCGCTACCCTCACTGATCGCCAGCCTTTTCGAGAACAAGGATTCGCTGGGCCGGGACAAGATTGTGTTCCTCGCCAGCGTAGCCTACCCCTACCTGCAATCGGAACTGTTCCTGAAATACCAGCCCGATGAAGCCAGGAAGGTCATCAATCAGTGGATTGACGTTCTCATCGAACATGACTTGCTGAAGCCCCTGGACGATGACCGGATCGGTCGACCCGAGGAAGGCACCGAAGCCATGCTGAGGCTCAGGGTTCTGTCCCGCTTCATCATCCAGACGGTAGAGCGCTACCACATCGCTCTGGGCATTCTCCGCAAATACGGCTCGGGCAAGATCAGCGCCGCCGAACTGGAAGAACAGAGCGCGCTGCTGGCCGAGCGGATGTCGATCCTGTTCGGCCTGAATGCGCCGGAGTTTTTCGACAAGAGCCTGTTCCGCAACTTCATTGCCAATATGCAGAACAATGGCGTTATCACTACCGATGACAATGGCCTGCTCTGCTATGGGGAGGGGCTGGATGAGGTGGCGGACGATGCCCGCCTGGTGCTGAGTGTCGAGAAGCGACAGGCAATCCAGCAGGTCACCATGCTGGGTGCCTGATGGCGTTTACTGCGGTGGCAGCGCCCGGATGGCGTACACATCGTAGCGGCTGCTCTTGCCCTCAATGCGGGTGGTTGGCTCTGCTCCCTCAATGGCCGATGCCTTACGGGGCCGCTTGACTACCACCCGGTAACGGGCGCGCTCCAGAGCGGCCGCGAGCAATTGTGCGGAATCCTCGTCGTCTCCTACGATAGTGCGGAAAACCTGCATTTCCTTTTTTACCAGGGCCGACTTGTCCCGATGCGGAAACATCGGATCCAGGTAGACAACATCCGCCGCCTCGGTGCCTGGTCGGGCAAGCCATTCAATACTGCTGCCCTCCAGCAGTCGCATGCGCTCGACAATGGCCGCACAATCCACATTCAGGGCTGCGCGCGCAAGACCATCGGCCAAGAGAGCGTGAATGACCGGGTTACGCTCGAACAGGGTAACCGTGCAGCCAAGGCTGGCAAGCACAAAGGCATCCTGGCCAAGCCCTGCCGTCGCATCAACGATATGCAATGCGGCCCGTGTTTTCTGCAAGCCGACCGCCTTGGCCACCAACTGGCCCGCGCCACCGCCGTGCTCCCGCCGATACCCCATCTTGCCGGTCACGAATTCTGCACGCACCGGTCCCGGCGCACCTTTGCCAGTCATCTGCAGGCCAAGGCCCTGCTCATCCAGGAACAGTAAAACCGGGAAGTCGCGGATGTCTCTGGGGCGGACGACACCAAGATTCGGGACCCCGAGCGAATCGGCAAGAGCATCGGCCTGCAATCGGTCACCCAATGCACTGCGGGCAACAGCGACGATGTTCTGGAAACGTTCAGAGAGGGCGTACGGAGCGGACGGGGACGAGTCAGGCATCAGACCAGAATATCAATTCCGGCCAGGCTACCATTGCCGCCAGTTTCCTGACCGGCTGCGGCAACAGAGGCAAAGGTCGACAGCGCCCTGGCGGCTGGCAGGGACACTTCGTCTGCGCGGAACCGCTCCAGACGGGCGTCTTCAGCGGCACGACGGGCTTCTACACGCCGCTCGAGGCTTTCGGTCGCATTGCGGTCGCTGACAACACCCTGATTGCCATCGGCAAGGTCACGGCGGGCCGCGTCAGGGGTTTTTTCGGGCGTTGATGCCGGCGCACGGGCCGCATCGCTGCGCTCCCTGACCAGACTGTTGTTGCCGGTCTGGAAATTGAAATTGTTACCCGGGTTAATTCCGCCAATCATGTTCAGATACCGCTGGCCGGATGACAGGAAAACGTGAAATGGAAGTATGGAAGATTATCGCACGGAAGAAAAGACAGCTGGTCAGTTTTTACCCAAAGCGGTTTGCCCGGATCAGACCGGGCGGCCGGGGTCACTATCGACCAGGCAGTTTTTTCCAGGCCACTTCATCCCTGATGTAGACAGGTTGAGCCTGCTCCGCCGGCACCGCCTTGCCCTGCCCGAATGCGATCACCGCCAGGCGCGCAACCCAGGCTGCTCGCAGCACCAGGGTTTCATCGACGGGATCAACGCGCCCTGACACCTCCGCTGGCATGGCGGAGCGGTATTGCCAGCCCGGCCCTGCTCCGCACCAGCGCTCGGGGCCCGCTGGCAGTGTGACTGCCTCGGGTGGACAGACCTGTTCCGAAGCCAACGCCTCAGGCAGTCCTGCCCGGGCAGCGAAGCAGCCCCAATACACCTCGCCCATGCGGGCATCAAAGGCTACCGCAATACCGGTTTCCTCGTGAGGATCCAGAGCATCCATGGCACCCAGCGCCACGGCCTGCAGCGAAGACACCGGCACCACCGGAATGTCCAGCCCCCAGGCAAGACCCTGCACAACACCGGTCGCGATCCTGACACCGGTAAAAGAGCCCGGCCCGCAGGCAAAGGCCAGGGCATCAAGCTCTGCCGGAGCAAGATTCTTCTCCGCCAGAAGCTCCCGCACCATCGGCATCAATAGCCGGGTATGGCCTCTGGGGGCAAGCTCAAAGCGTTCGGAGATTTCGCCATCAACAAGAAGGGCTGCCGAGCAGCCCTCCGATGACGTATCCAGTGCCAACAGTTTCACCGGTGTGAAAACCTCAGGTCAGGATGCCAATTTATTTGAGTTCAGACAGGATCTGGTCGCGAATGCTGTCCAGACTGCCAACGCCCTCGACACGGACGTATTTCGGTGCCGCGGCCGGCTCTTTCGACGCCCAGTCCTGGTAGTAGCCAACCAGCGGTGCAGTCTGGTCGTGGTAGATTTTCAGACGCTTGCGAACCGTCTCTTCCTTGTCGTCCTCACGTTGAACCAGCGGTTCTCCGGTCTGGTCATCCTTACCCTCGACCTTGGGCGGATCGTATTTCACGTGGTAGATACGACCGCTTCCCTCGTGCACCCGGCGACCGGACAGACGGCTGACAATTTCTTCGTCATCCACGGCAATTTCGACCACATAGTCGATGGCAATTCCCTGGTCTTTCAGAGCTTCAGCCTGGGGGATGGTCCGCGGGAAACCGTCGAGCAGGAAACCGTTCTTGCAATCAGGCTGTTGAATACGCTCTTCGATCAGCGCAATGATGATGTCGTCAGACACCAGGCCGCCCGTTGCCATGACTTCCTTTACCTGCTTGCCCAGCTCGGACTCGGCTTTCACCGCCGCACGCAGCATGTCACCGGTGGAGATCTGGGGAATATCAAACCGTTCAGTAATGAACTGGGCCTGAGTTCCCTTGCCTGCGCCCGGCGCGCCTAACATGATGATTCGCATAACGCTGTGCTCCCGTTTTAGTCATTATCATTTGAAAAGCTGTGGCAAAAACCCGTGCCTTTGCGACAGCCTCTCCTGCACGGAACAGGTGTCAGCCGAAATCGGCGAAGGCGCATTATACGAAGTCAGCCACGTCAGAGAAAGTCGACCTCCGTATCATGCACCGGAAGTCCGTATTTCCCAGCGAATAACGACAGGGTGTCAGGATGACAGGGAGCTGGCCAGTGCGTCCAGATCCGGAGCCACACGATCCAGTTCAGCATTCAGTTCTTCCACAACATTGGGCGCCAGTCCCAGGCCTTCCAGCAAAGCGGGCACGTCGTCGGGATTGAATTCATCGCCAATACCGCGGTCCTTCAACAGGGCGTTGGCCAGCTGTACCATCAAGACATAGTTCTCGTGCTCGCCATGGTAACCCGATTGTTGATGCACGCCGGCCGCCTTGACCACAGGATCAGGCAGTTGCCATAAACGGTGGAGGATACCGCCGATAGCGCCATGGCCCACCGACAGGATTTCCTGGCCATTGCCCTGCCCGAACACCTGCTGCTCAAGCGAGTGCATGCTGGCTTCAGGATTCGCTTCGCGAAGCTCATTGAGCTCATCAAATTCGGCCGGGAACAGATGCCCGACCAGCAACAGGCCGAAGTTGTGCAACAGGCCGCAGAGATAGCCCAGCCCCTTTTCGGCGCCACATCGCGGCGCAATGATCTGGCAAAGGAACGCGCAGTACAGGGAGTGGCGCCAGAAATTGTCCATACCGAGAATGCCGTGACGGGGTACTTCAAAGGCACGAACGGAGGCGATGCCCAGGGCGATGTGGGCCACACGATCGAAGCCCAGCACACGGGTGACCGCCTCCTGCACCGAATTGACCTGGCCGGGATAATTGAACAGTGCAGAACGGGCGTAACGCATGATCTGGGCCGTGAGACTGGGATCAAACTCGATCAGCTCTGCCAGCTCACGAGCCGTCGCATCGGTGTTGGCAGTCAGCCGCAAAATACGCAGCGCCAGGGCCGGCATGGGGGGCAGACGGTAAAGTTTCTGTAGCTTGTCGGCCACTTCCTCGAGCGTCAGCGCCTCGCGGTTGCCGTTACCCGGCCCCCGGATAACCAGGTGGCCCGCCCTGGCACCGGCCAGGGCCAGACGGAAGGATCGGCCATCCATCTCTAGCAGGGAATGATCAGTGCCACTGGAAAACACGACCTGATCCGCCAGCATCACATCCTCGTCCACGATAACGGGCAGCTCGTAAGCCTGTCCGATGGGCGGGGTGAAGCCGGGATCGCAGTCACTGAACAGGCGCATGGTCTGCCGTGCGGTCAGCGGCTGAAGACGGCGACCGGTCAACTGGTGAACGGCATCCGGGTCCAGGGAACTGTCGAACTTGTGCACGGCCATCACGACACCGGTAATGTCGATCAGCAGAGTGGCCTGTACAAAGCTGTCCTGAGACATCCCCGAGGCAATCACTGCCGCATCCAGGCTGGTGACCTGATCTATCGGCAACTCCCGATAAGTGATGCCCTTGCGGGCGAGAAAACGTTCCAATCGTGCAGCCAGAGCCACAGCTTACTCCCTTTGTTCTTGGTCGGTGGCCAGACTACCCGGCCTTGTCCCGGCACTTTTTTCTATTCTGCTGCAAGGTCAGCCAGTATTCCGCATGCCCGCAGCGATACCTGCCATGGTGACTTTCAGTGCTCTTTCCACCAGTTCCGGCACCTCGCCCTTGCCTTCACTTTCCCGGTCCCGCCGTAGCAATTCGGCCTGAAGGTAGTGCAGCGGATCCGTGTATGGGTTACGCACCCTCATCGAATGCGCAAAGACGGGCTCTCCCTCCAGCAGATCCGTTTGCTCCTTGAGTTCCAGAAGTCGCTCGATACAACCCTGGAGGCGCACGCGAAGACTCTCCCCAAGGGCTTTCAACCGATCATCGTCCAGCAGCGTCTGCTCATAATAGCTGGCGATGCGCAGGTCTGCCTTGGCCAGCACCATTTCCAGCATATCCACATAGGTGCGGAAGAACGGCCAGCCCTGCATCATCTCACGCAATACTGGGAGCCGGTGGTCCCGGGCCGCCTCTTCAAGCGCCACGTCACTGCCCAGCCAACTGGGCAGCATCAGCCGCATCTGGGTCCAGGCAAATATCCACGGTATGGCCCGAAGGCTTTCCACGCCGCCGGTGGCCTTCCTCCGGGCCGGGCGACTTCCGAGTGCCAGTTTCCCCAGGGCCTGTTCCGGCGTGACCTGGCGGAAATAGGGCACGAAGTCGGGATTTTCCCGGACCACATCGCGGTAGGCTTTCAAGGACCGCTCGGTAAGCCAGTCCATGGTTTCACGCCAGCTGTCTTCGGGCTGTGGTGGCGGGGCCAGGGTAGCTTCGATAACCGCCGTGGTGTAGAGCGTCAGGCTCTGAACCGCCAGCCTCGGCAAACCGAACTTGAAGCGGATCATTTCGCCCTGCTCGGTAATCCGGAAACTGCCGTTTACCGAGCCCGGCGGCTGGGACAGTATCGCCCGGTTGGCAGGTCCGCCGCCACGGCCAACGGTACCGCCACGGCCGTGGAACAGGGTCAGATGCACGCCATACTGGCGGGCAACGTGGGTAAGTTTCTCCTGGGCCTGGTACTGGGCCCAGGCCGCCATCAGCTGGCCGGCATCCTTGGAGGAATCCGAATAGCCGATCATCACTTCCTGCCTGCCCTGGCAATACTCCCGATACCACTCAACCTCGTACAGCGCAGACATGCTGTCTGGAGCACCACGCAGGTCATCCAGGGTCTCAAACAGGGGCACGACCCGCATCGGAAACTTCATTCCGGATTCCCTGAGCAGCAAAATCACGCTCAATACATCAGAGGGCTTGCTGGCCATGGAGATAACATAGGACCCGAGGGCTTCCGGCGTTTGCTGCGCCACCACTTCACAGGTTGCCAGCACCTCGCCGACCGATTCGGAGGGCTCCCAAGTTTGGGGGACCAGTGGGCGCCGGCCCTGAAGTTCCTTCACCAGGAATGCCTGGCGCTCCTGTTCTGACCAGGACAGATAATCCCCCAGGCCAAGATAATCGACCATTTCGGCAACCGCCTCCGCGTGGCGGCTGGCCTCCTGGCGGATGTCCAGACGAATCAAAGGCAGGCCAAAAGTATGCGCCCGGCGGATGGTATCCAGCAGCGGACCATTGGCGATGTCCTCGAGTCCGCACTCAACCAGGGATCGGTAACAGAGCTCCAGGGGACCGGTGAAATCCTCGTTCTCAAAGAGAATACCGTTGGCATCCGCGGTCTCGCCGTTGACGCTCGCCTCTGCCCAGTCCCGGGTTCTGATCAGCCGCTCACGGAGTTCGGCGAGCACATGGCGGTAGGGTTCCCGGGAATCACCAACAACGGCCTTGAGCTCGTCGCTGGCCTGCCACATGGACAGTTCGGCCCGCAGCGCCTGAATATCACGAAGATAGAGATCCGCTGCCATCCAGCGGCCAAGCAGGAAGACCCGGCGGGTCACCTTGTGGGTGACATTCGGATTGCCATCACGATCACCGCCCATCCAGGATGCAATGCGGATGGGGGATGCCTGCAGGGGAAGGCCCTTTCCGGTCGCGTCTTCCAGCGACGTATCCAGGCTCCTCAGAAACTGTGGCAGGGCCTGCCACAGACTGTTTTCAATAACCGCAAAGCCCCATTTGGCCTCATCCACTGCGGTTGGTCGCTCCTGACGAATCTCGTCGGTGTGCCAGGCTTCGGTAACCAGTTGAGACAGGCGATTGACGATTTCCTCCCGTTCAGCAGGCATGAGGTCGTCATGGTCCAGACGCGCCAGGCAGTCCGACATCTCGTCGTATTTCATAATAAGGGTGCGACGCGCCACCTCGGTGGGGTGGGCCGTCAGCACAAACTCGATTCGTAGATCCGCCACCCTCTGATGCAGTTCCTCCGGCGTGACATCACCTTGCTTGAGCCGCTCAAACACCTCCCCGAGCGATTCGACCATCAGATCAGACTGGTGCCCGCGTTTCCGACGAATACCATGGTACTGCTCGGCAAGGTTGGCCAGGTTCAGGAACTGGTTGAAGGCACGGGTCACCGGAAGCAGCTCATCATCGCTCAACTTGCGCAGCAGATTGACAAGTCGCTGGCCGGACCCGCTTTCCTGGCGACGGTCGGACTTGGCAGCCGCCCGGATTTCCTCAATCAGCTCGTAGCATTCCTGTCCGGGATATCGCCGTATGCTCTGGCCCAGAAGTTCACCCAGCATTCGTACGTTTTCTCGGAGTTCGGGATGTAGCTCAGTCACATTGACGTCCTTTTGAATTGACGGAGGCGAAGTAAACTTACGATACTAAGGAACAGTCGAGAAAGTCTATTGGCGATTCAAGCCTGTAGCTGCAAGGAGTTATCATGAAGGTCACTGATTTGCCCAAACACTGGGAACAGCAAAAAGAGCCCGTGGAGCGCACCCACGATTATAACCTGCGCCTGCCGCTGGAAGATGCCGCACGCGTGGCCGCACTGGCGGAACTTTACCCGGACCGCAGTGAAAGCGATATTCTGAACGACATGATTGGTGCAGCTCTGGACGATCTGGTACGCCAGAGCCCACTGAAGGACAAGCTGGAAGGGAAAGACAAGTAAATAGCGGCGGGCAGCTTTCGCTGCCCGTGTCGTCAGGCGACTGATTCCAGTTGACGGGCCTTGAGGCGCTGGATGTGCTTCTGGCTCAGGCTGACAAACTTGGGAGTCAGGCCCTGATCTTCGTAGATCTCGAAGCCATCCTCGTCGTACGCCACCACTTTGGTGCCCTGAACATACGGAAAGCTGGTCTCCATTTCGTCCAGTGCTGCAGAAATCAGATCCCGCATCAGATCCTGAGGTGACTTCATCGGATAGAGCGCTGCGAGTTTCTCGAGACGCTTGTGATGCTGGTCAGACAACGCCATGAAGTAGGCGTCTCGGGTAAGCCGACCACGTGCATGCTTGTCCCAGTAGTTGACCAGATCTTTGATTTTCATGGTGCCTTCACTCCTGCATCTTATTGATGGCGCACGGCGCACGAAAACTGTGCATCCGTTTCCGGAAGTGTAGACGAAGCCGTCGGTCCGGGGGCGAGAAAATTGGTAACGGATTGTACTTACCGATCCGCCATTTTCAGTGCTCGTTCTCTCCCCGCTCCACGCCTTTCACCGCCTGCCACACGGCATCCAGCGCCTCCAGAGATTCTTCGTCCATATCGCGGCCCTCCCGTTCCAGCACACGTTCAATCGCCCGGAACCGGGCGTCGAATTTATGGTTGGTTCGATTGAGTGCCTGCTCAGGGTTAACCTTCATGAACCGTGCCAGGTTCACACAGACGAACAGGAGATCGCCGAGCTCATCTTCAACGGCATCGGGATCACCGGCGCCCGTCTGTGCGGCTTCCCACGCCTCCTTGAGCTCGTCGATTTCCTCGTGAAGTTTGTCGAAAACCGGGCCAACATTTGGCCAGTCGAAACCGTGCCTGGCTGCCCGTTTCTGGAGCTTCTCGGCCCGAGCCATTGCAGGCAGGGTCCGGGCAATGCCGTCAAGCCGACTTACTGGGGCGCTGGCTTCCGGTGCCGGCTTCATTGCCCGCTCCTCGGCCTTGATGCGCTCCCAGCTTTCCTTGATCCAGGCCTCATCCGGCCGATTATCCGGATCAATGCTGCTTTCCAGGGTCCCTTCCGGAAAAACGTGTGGATGCCGCCTTACCAGTTTGCGCACCAGATGATCGACCACACCGTCAAAATCGAAATGGCCATCTTCCCGACCAAGCTGGGTGTAGAAAATGACCTGGAACAGCAGGTCCCCCAGCTCGTCTTTCAGATGCGGGTAATCCTCTCGCTCAATGGCATCGGCGACTTCGTAGGCCTCCTCCAGCGTGTGCGGCACGATGGTCCTGTAGGATTGCCTGGTATCCCATGGACAGCCCGTCTCCGGATCCCGAAGCCTGGCCATCAGGGTTTTCAGATCCTCGATGGTATAGCTCATCCGCGTTTACGCCTTACATCAATGATATTGGGCAGGTTGCGAATCTGCGCCAGCAACCGCGCCAACTGCTCCAGACTGGAAATTTCCACCGTCACGGTCATGGTAGCCGTGTTCTCGTCCTTGTTGCTCAGGGTATTCAGTGACAGCACATCACTCTTGGAGGCCGACAACACCTGGGTAATATCTCTCAGCAGCCCGGATCGGTCATAGGCTTCAATTTCAATGTCGACAGGATAAACAGCAGCCTGCCGGCCACCCCAGCTGACCTCAATAATCCGGTTGGGCTCGAACTCACGCAGATTCAGGAACGTCAGGCAGTCCTGGCGATGGACCGTAACCCCACGGCCAACCGTGATGTAGCCACCGATCGCGTCTCCGGGCAGCGGCTTGCAACATTTCGCCACCTGGGTCTTGAGCTTGCCGACGCCCAGGATCTGGATGTCTGATTCCGTATCGTAGGGCTTGCGGCGCTGGGCGCTGAGTTTCAGATCCAGTTGTTCGGACTTGGGCTCCAGCATCTGCTGGGCCACATTGGCGACATGCGTGGGGCGAAGGTCACCGGCTCCGGTGGCTGCAAACATGTCCTCCGCACTTTGGTAATTAACCTTCCTGGCAAGCTCACCAAGATCTACATCGTACAGGGACAGACGCCTGAACTCGTCCTCGAGAATGGCACGACCGTCAACGATATTGCGACCACGATCCTGCTGTTTGAACCAGTGGGTTACCTTGGCGCGTGCCCTGGAAGTCTGAATGTAACCAAGGCTCGGGTTCAGCCAGTCGCGGCTTGGGGCCGGGTTGTTGGAGGTCAGGATAAACACCTGATCGCCGGTTTTCAGTGGATAGGTCAGCGGAACGATTCGGCTGTTCACCCGCGCACCGCGGCAGGCGTGACCGATCTCCGTGTGAACCCGGTAGGCGAAATCCACCGGCGTTGCCCCCTGGGGCAGATCCACCACGTGGCCCTCGGGTGTGAATACATACACCCGATCCGATGCGACATCGGATTTGAGGTGGTCGGCCAGCCCGGACAGGTCGCCCAGCTCCTCCTGCCACTCCAGAACCTGGCGCAGCCAGTTGATCTTGGCATCGTAGCCGGTCGACTTGTTGCCTTTGTCCATGCCCTTGTACAACCAGTGGGCACAAACGCCCAGTTCCGCCTCCTCATGCATCGTGTGGGTTCGGATCTGCACTTCCATGACCTTGCCCTCGGGCCCGATCACGGCGGTATGCAGGGACTGGTAACCGTTTTCCTTCGGGTTGGCAATGTAATCGTCGAACTCGTTGGGGATGTGGCGCCACAGCGTGTGGACAATACCCAGTGCGGCGTAACAGTCGCGAACCTCCGGAACCAGGATACGCACGGCGCGAACATCGTAAACCTGGGAAAAGTCGATGCCCTTGCGGCGCATTTTTCGCCAGATGCTGTAGATGTGCTTGGCACGTCCGGACAGCTCGCCCTCAATGCCATAGGCTTTCAGTTCGGTCTGCAGGGTTTCAATCACCCGCTTGATGTAACCGTCGCGATCCAGGCGCTTTTCGTCCAGCAGTTTGGCGATCTTTTTGTAGGCGGAACCATGCAGGTACCGGAAAGAAAGATCTTCCAGCTCCCACTTGATGTGACCAATGCCAAGCCGGTGTGCCAGGGGTGCGTAGATATCAAACACTTCCCGGGCGACGCGCATTCGCTTTTCTTCTGGAGCATCCTTTACCGCCCGAATGGCGCAGGTACGCTCCGCCAGCTTGATCAGGGCAACCCGGACATCGTCAATCATGGTGACGAGCATCTTGCGGACGTTGTCCAGTTGGCCTTCGCTCTGGCCCAGAACGTTACCCTTCAGCGGGTGGTGGATGGACGAAATGGCCGCCATCTGCTGCACGCCGTTGATCAGGCCCGCCACCTCATCGCCAAATTCCTTGCGGATTGTCTCCAGGGGAACGCGCTCTTCACGCACGGCGCGATAAAGGATCGCCGCCACCAGGCTGGCCTGATCCAGGTGCAGCTCCGCCAGAACCTGGGCCATCTCAATGCCAATCCGGAAGCTGCTGGAACCAGGTGCCCACTGGCGATCCTGCCGGAAAGCCTGAAGATCGATTTCCGCTGCCTTTTCGCAGGCCAACCGGAACTGGTCAGCGTCGTCCAGGTGCGTTTGCGAGGCTATCTGGTTTACCCAGCCCTCGATATCCACCTGGCCGTCGCCGGTCATTGCGTAATCTTCGCGAACTTTTACCATATCAGTCTTGTTATTCCTGATGGTTGCCGCAGCCATCCCTGACTGCCCACCGCATCTTCAGTCGGAATCCCGTTCGAACAACGCGATGGATTCCACGTGAGTGGTGTGGGGAAACATGTCCATCACACCTGCGCGCACCAGTCGATAGCCGTTGCGCGCCATTACGCCTGCGTCGCGCGCCAGGGTGGCCGGGTTGCAGGAGACATAGACTATCTTTTGTGCCCCGAAGGCCGTGAGGTACTTGCAGATCTCCTCGGCACCGGAACGGGGCGGATCAATCAGAATCTTGTCGAACCCTTCTTTGGCCCAGCTCTGGCCCGTGAAGTCACCGTGCAAGTCGGCACCGTGAAAAGCGACATTGTCGAGACCGTTTAGTTCCGCGTTTTCCCGGCCCCGTACGACCATGGTCTCGTCGCCTTCCACGCCAACAACCTGCCCGCCTCGCGTGGCCAGCGGCAGAGTGAAATTCCCCAGACCGCAGAACAGATCCAGGACTCGCTCGCCAGGCTGGACATCCAGCCATTCCACGGCCCTGTGTACCATTGCGCGATTAATGCCTGCATTGACCTGGGTAAAGTCCATGGGATGAAATTTCATGGTCAGGTCGAATTCTTCCAGCCTGTAGCTCAGTCGCTCATCATCCCGGCCAGAGGACTCGGGCCAGATCCGATGAACGGTATCGGGCCCTTTTGGCTGCAGGTAGATATGCAAATCGTGAGCCTGGCCGAAGGCAATGAGCTTCTCCCGGTCACCAGTGGACAGGTCATCCATATTGCGGAACACCATTACCGCCACATCATCGCCACAGGCAACTTCCACCTGGGCGATTCGGCTGTAGGCGTCCAGATCGTGCAGCATATTTCGAAGGGGCAGTATGCGGTCGCCAATGCGGGGATCCAGCACCACGCATCGATCAATGTCGGTCAGGAAACTGTTGCGTTTCTCCCGAAACCCCACCAGGACAGACTCCCGGGCCTTGACGTAACGAACCCCGAGGCGCGCCTTGCGGCGATAGCCGAGGCTCTCTTCCGAGCGCAGTGGCTCAATCCACTCCTCGGGTTCGATGCCCCCGAAATGGGCAAAATGCTCCCGCAGGGTATTCTCCTTGAACGCGATCTGCGCATCGCCACTCATATGCTGCAGGCTACAGCCGCCACACAGGTCGGCAAACTCGCAGGGTGGCGTCTGACGATCCGGCGCGGCTTCCAGAACCTCTTCGGTGCGCAGTTCGTCGAACTTGCTTCGACTGGACACCACTTTCGCCATCACGGTTTCGCCCGGAAGGGCGCCATCGACAAACTGGGTCTTGCCATCCTGACGGGCGATACCCCGGCCGTCATGGCTCAGGGTCTCAATCTCACAGCGCACGGGCTCTTTTGGAAGAACCTTCCTGCGTCGTCTGCTCATACTCGGGTCTCTTGGTGGAATCGTGTTCAGGCGCCGGGAAATACACCGGTGGATAGATAGCGGTCGCCGCGGTCACAGATAATGGCCACGATGATGGCGTTTTCAACCTGCTGCGAGAGCTTGAGCGCGGCCGCGATCGAACCGCCGGAGGAGACGCCACAGAAAATGCCTTCCTCGGAAGCCAGGGCCCGCATGGTGTTTTCGGCCTCTTCCTGGCCAACATCCAACACCTCGTCCACCCGTGCGGCATCGTAGATTTTCGGCAGGTAGGCTTCGGGCCATCGACGTATCCCGGGTATGGACGCACCTTCTTTGGGCTGAAGCCCGATAATGCGAATATCCGGGTTGCGCTCCTTGAGGTAACGGGACACGCCCATGATGGTGCCAGTAGTGCCCATGGAGCTGACAAAATGGGTGACACGCCCCCCGGTCTGCTCCCAGATCTCGGGACCGGTCGTGCGGTAGTGCGCCAGAGGGTTGTCCTGGTTGCTGAACTGATCCAGCACCCTGCCCTTGCCCTCCGCCTGCATCTTGAGGGCCAGGTCACGGGCAGTTTCCATCCCCTCTTCCCTGGTGACCGTGACAATCTCCGCACCATAGGCGCGCATGGATGCCCGACGCTCCTCACTCATGTTCGCGGGCATGATCAGCACCATCCGGTACCCCTTGATGGCAGCCGCCATGGCCAGGGCAATGCCGGTGTTGCCACTGGTCGCCTCGATCAGGGTATCGCCCGGCTTGATGTCGCCCCGACGCTCCGCCTCCTGGATCATGCTGATAGCCGGGCGGTCCTTCACCGAGCCGGCGGGGTTATTCCCTTCCAGCTTGGCCAGAATCACGTTACTCGTCTCACCGGGGAGACGCTGCAGGCGAACCAGAGGGGTGTGCCCGACATAATCTTCAATGGTGGGAAAATGCATATGATAACCCTGTGGTACACTTTTGGCTTCGCATGATACGCGTTATCGCCCCGGTCTCCCAATACAGCTTCTCGCTATATCCATGACCGGCGGCTATATCCGACACGGGATTTTCCGGTACCGTCGGGACTGATACCACAGTTATCCCGTTCCGGATCAGCTATTCTTAACACGGACGTTTTCCGCTCTGCGGCGCGGACAAAAGCAATAATTCAGGAACACGGTATGCGACGTTGGGGCATTCGCAAGAAAGTTTTAGTGGTGACGCTGGTTCCCACCCTGCTGACCACCCTGATGCTGGGGCTGTTCTTCACCTACAGCTGGGTCAACAATATCGAAAGTCTGCTGAAGGACCGGGGCGAGTCACTCTCCCGTCAGCTCGCGGCCGGTTCCGAGTACGGCCTTTTCACTGCCAACCGAAGTCTCCTCAGCAGCCTCTCCAATGCCCTCCTGGAAGAGCAGGACGTGCGTTCCATCACCCTCTTTGGCAGTGACGGCTCCCGCCTGCTCCACACCGGGCCCGGAAGCTCGGAGACCGTGCAGTCCGACGAACTCACCGCCGAGCACGCCACCCGGATATCCCGAAAAAACAGCACCCGGTTTATCACCCCCGTGTTTCTGCAGGATCTGATGATCGAGAGCATGCTCGACCCGGATGCCCGCCAGTCCATGTCGAATCTGCGGGAGCCTCTGGGCTGGGTGGTTGTGGAAATGTCCCATATCCGCACCGAAAAAGAGACGTACAAGGCCCTGCTTATTTCCCTGCTGCTCATTCTCGGGGGCGTCATTCTCAGCATGGCCATTGCCCTGCGACTGAGCCGTGCGTTCACCAACCCGGTATTCGAACTGAACGAGGCCGTTGCCAAACTCAAGGAAGGCAAGCTGGATACCCGGGTCTACACCGGCGCCGGGCCGGAGTTCGAACAGCTGGAATCCGGCCTCAATGCCATGGCCGAAGAGCTGAGCAAGGCCCAGGCGGAAATGCAGCAGAACATCGACCAGGCCACCGAAGATCTGCGGGAAACCCTGGAAACCATCGAAATCCAGAACATCGAGCTGGATTTCGCCCGGAAGGAAGCGCTGGAAGCGAGCCGGATAAAGTCAGAGTTCCTGGCCAACATGTCACACGAGATCCGCACCCCGCTGAACGGCATCATCGGCTTCACCGAGCTGCTCCTGAAGAGCCCCCTGCCACGGCAGCAGCGGGACCATCTGAGCACCATCAGGAAATCCTCGGAGATCCTGCTTACCATCATCAACGACATCCTGGACTTCTCCAAGATTGAGGCCGGCAAGCTGATCCTGGACCGGGTGCCCTTCCAGTTGCGGGATATTGTTGAGGAAGTCATGGTCATGCTGGCGCCGGCCGCCCATGCCAAGAACCTGGATCTGGTGCCACTGGTCTACAACGATGTGCCGGACAACATCATGGGTGACCCCTTGCGGGTCAAACAGGTGATCACCAACCTGGTCAACAACGCCATCAAGTTTACCCAGACCGGCGAGGTAGTCCTGCGGGCGAGCCTGGAAGAGGAAGAGACCGATTCCAACCGGGTTACCCTGCGCCTGAGCATCACGGATTCCGGCGTGGGTCTCTCCCGGGCCCAACAGCAATCCCTGTTCAACGCCTTCAGCCAGGCCGATGCCTCCACCGCCCGTCAATACGGTGGCACCGGCCTCGGGCTGGCCATCTCGAAGCGTCTGGTTGAGGAGATGGGGGGCAAGATCGGGCTTGAGAGCGAACTTGGCAAGGGCTCGACCTTCTGGTTCACCCTCACCTCGGAGCTTGCCACCAGCGGTGAGGCCATTGCCCCCCGGGATGCCCTGCGTGGTGAACGGGTCATCTATCTGGAACAACAGAAAACCACCGGCCTGGCCGTGGAACACCTGTTGCGGGACTGGGGCATGGTGGTCGACCGGGTGGCCTCCCCCGGTGCACTGCAGGAACACATTGAGGAAGCCCAGAAAAGCCAGGCCGGTTACGCCGTGGCCATTGTCGGCATTACCCGGCACCTGCTCAATTCCAGCCAGTACTGCAGCCTTGTCCGTACCCTTGAGATCGAACGGGATTGCCGGACACTGTTGCTGACCCCCACCCTGGAAACTCACGACACGCCACTATCGGGGCTTGCCAGCGGCCACCTCACCAAACCGGTGTGCCGCGATTCCCTCTACGACGAGCTTCTGCTGCTGGTGCACGGCATCAATTCCAGCGGGCGGGTGCCCGAATACGAGATTTCCGCCAACCGAGTGACCACCGCCAATGTTCCCCGGGTACTGGCAGTGGATGACAACGACGCCAACCTGAAGCTGGTAATGACCCTGCTGGAAGACTGCCAACTGGACGCCGAGGGCGCTTCCAGCGGATTTGAAGCCCTGAGCAAGGCCAGACAGAAACCCTTCGACCTGGTCTTCATGGATCTGCAGATGCCCGGCATGGACGGTGTGGAAACCACGGCCAGGCTGAGGGAGATGGATACCGGCAATCACCGGACCCCGATCATTGCCCTGACCGCCCATGCCCTGTCGGACGAGCAGGAACGGCTGACCAAGCAGGGTTTCGATGGCTACATGCCCAAACCCATCAGCAGTGGCCAGCTCAACGACATCATTCATGAGCACACCGGCTACGTGTGCCCGAAGAGCGGCAGCGACGGTCGGCTTCCCGTGCCGGAAGTTCGCGACACCCGTCGGGCCCTGCGGCCATCAACGCGCAAAATGCAGCAGGACTGCGTCAGCGTCGAGGAAAGCATTCAGCTGGCCGCCGGCAAAGCTGACCTGGCGGAAGAACTGTTCAGCATGCTGCTGGAACAGGTCCACGTGGATCGGGAGCGGATCCCGGAACTCTGGACCAACGACAATATGGAAGAGCTGCTGGAGTGCGTTCACAAACTCCATGGCGCCACCCGCTACTGCGGCGTACCGGAACTGAGGGCCGCAGCTAACCATCTGGAAACGGCGATCAAATGCTCTGCCCCGGATCTGGAGCACCAGAAAGACCAGCTGCTCTCGGCCATGGAGCGCCTGCAGATCTGGAGCGACCAGACCGACTGGCAACAGCTGTTCCGCGAACGCCACGAGGCCGCCGAAACGACCTGACGCTACCTCGAATCAGGCCCGGCTGCGGGCCTGATCAATAATGGCCTTCATATCCCGGACCGCTTCTTTCAGACCGGTGAAAACCGCACGGGCGATAATGGCATGGCCAATATTCAGTTCGTTGATGCCATGGATCGCCGCTACCCGCTCGGTGTTGTGATAATGCAGGCCGTGGCCGGCATTGACGATAAGCCCTTTCTTGCGGGCATAGGCCACCGCATCGGCAATGGTTTTGAAGGCGGCGTTCTCGGCGTCAGGTGTGTCGGCCTCGGCATACTCTCCGGTGTGCAGCTCCACTACCGGCGCGCCGCAGCGGACCGCGGCATCAATCTGGACCGGATCCGGATCAATAAACAGTGACACCTCGGCTCCAATCCGGGCCAGGCGCTCACAGGCCTTGGCCACCCGGGATTCCTGACCTTCCACATCCAGACCGCCCTCGGTGGTCAATTCCTCACGCTTCTCCGGCACCAGGCAGACACATTCCGGCCGAACCTGCTCGGCAAACGCCAGCATGGCATCGGTAACCGCCATCTCCAGGTTCATCTTGGTCTGAAGCACTTCCTTGAGTAACAGCACGTCCCGATCCTGGATATGACGACGGTCTTCCCGCGGATGGATCGTGATGCCGTCTGCCCCGGCTTCCTCGGCCATCAGTGCTGCCTGAACCGGATCCGGATACCGGGTCCCCCTCACCTGACGGAGGGTGGCAACGTGATCAATATTGACGCCAAGCAGTACTCTAGGATTCATGGGATTCTCCCCGAAGGTGAGTGAAAAGGCTGCGACTGTTAAGGGGGCGCCCCTGCAGAAGATAATCGATCAGCACCCGCGTGACCCGCTTCGCCAGCCGCCGACAGCGGTCCGATTGCAGATCATCCCGGGCCAGATCCAGTAATACTTCCCCGGGCAGATGCCGCAGCCGCACACCGGCCGACAGCCCGGAAACAATGCCCTGCTCCGGATCATAACAATACTCCCGGTCAGGCTCGACGGATTGCCCTGTATCGGTGGCAAGATCCCAGGCAAAGTCGTAACCCAGGGCGGCAGCAAAAGCGAGTTCGAACCGCCGCAGCACCGGCTCCACGTCTGTGGTGTCGGACAGCTGCCCGATGGCATCTATGTAGGCTGCAAAGAGGGTCGGATGGGGATCGGCGGCGGGCAGAACCCGCTGCAACAGTTCATTCAGGTAGAGGCCACTATAGAGCGACACTGTCCGGGTGATTGTCGGGCCGGTTCGCACATCGACCTGGGTCAGGGTTTTCAGGTCGCCCCGACCGGCCCAGTCCACCACAAGCGGCTGGAAGGGCTGTAGCTGGGCTTTCAGAGGACTTTTGGCACTGTTGGCGCCCCGGGCAATGACGGTCATCCGGCCATGGTTCAGGGCAAAGAGATCCACCATCAGGCTGGTTTCCCGCCAGGGCCGGCGGTGAAGGACATAAGCGGGCTCCTGCAGCTCAGGCCCCTTCATAGCTGCCTCAGAGGTCGTTCATGCCCAGGCTTTTCAGGGCCCGGTCGCTGTCTGCCCAGCCACGCTTCACCTTTACCCAGAGCCTCAGCATGATCTTGCTGTCGAACATACGCTCCATATCCGTACGAGCTTCCTGACCAATGCGGCGCATCCGCTCGCCCTTCTCGCCGATGATGATCTTCTTCTGACCTTCGCGCTCGACCAGGATCAGGGCGGATATGTGCAGGGTCTTGCCCTCGCGCTTGAACTCCTCGATCTCCACCGCCACCGAATATGGCAGCTCTGCTCCAAGCTGTCGGGTGATCTTTTCTCGGACAATCTCGGAGGCCAGGAATCGCTCACTGCGATCGGTGATCTGGTCGTCCGGATAGAAATGAATACTCTCCGGCAGGAAACGCCCCACGGCCTCTTCCAGAGGTTCCAGATTGGTCTCTTTCAGGGCCGAAAGCGGAATGATCTCGGCAAACTCGCGCTTTTTCGAGAGCATATCCAGATGCGGCAGCAGGCTTTCCCGTTTTTCGATCTTGTCGACCTTGTTCACCGCCAGGATCACAGGGCATTTCAGGCGACTGAGTTTCTCCAGCACCATCTCATCCGCGGTCGTCCAGGCCAGCTGATCCACCACAAACACCACCACATCGACATCAATGAGCGCCGACGTGGCCGCCTTGTTCATGTAGCGGTTAATGGCACGGGGCTCCTCCTCGTGCATGCCAGGTGTGTCCACATAGATCGCTTGCACCGGCCCTACGGTCTTGATACCCAGCACCTGATGACGGGTGGTCTGCGGCTTGCGGGAAGTGATGCTCAGCTTCTGCCCGAGGATATGGTTCAGCAACGTGGACTTGCCCACGTTCGGACGGCCAACGATGGCCACAAAACCGCAGCGACTGTCCGGGTTTTCCGGACGGGTGATATCGTTCATTACTGGTTCTCCACGCCCAACTCTTTCAGGGCGTTACGGGCTGCCTGCTGCTCGGCCACCCGGCGGCTACTGCCAGTCCCGGTGGTCTTTCGGTCCAGCGACGGCAGCGCACAGGATACATGGAATGTCTGGTTGTGGGCCTCGCCGTCCACGGAAATGACGTCATAGCGTGGCAGCGGAAACTGACGCGACTGGAGATATTCCTGCAAACGGGTCTTGGGGTCTTTCTGGGTGTCCTGCAGGTCGAGCTTTTCCAGACGGTGCTCGAACCAGCGCAATACCTGTTCCCGGCAGGTATGGAAATCACTGTCGAGGTAGATGGCGCCGATGATGGACTCCACGGCGTCGGCCAGGATGGATTCCCGGCGGAAGCCTCCGCTTTTAAGCTCTCCCGAGCCCAATCGAAGGTATGTGCCGAGCTGGAACTCCCGACCAATTTCGGCGAGTGTAACGCCTTTTACCATCCGGGCCCGCAGACGACTCAACTGGCCTTCCCGGGCTTTTTCGAAGTGCAGAAACAGATACTCGGCAATCACCATATTCACAATGGAATCGCCGAGGAATTCGAGGCGCTCGTTATTCTGATTTCCATAACTCCGGTGGGTGAGTGCCAGCAGAAGCCGCTCTGGCGATTTGAACTGATAGCCGATGCGCCGCTGTAACTGATCCAGATCCGGTTGTGAACTCACTTGCCCTTCATCTCATATTTGTGCTTGAAGTGAACCACCGTATCCACATTGCTGAACAGGTTGTTGCGCACTTCGTAATCAACATTGATAACGACCAGATCGCCGTCTTTATCGACCGAAATATTCTTGGCGTCGAATCCCCGGACATTGTTCACGCTGAGCCGTTTGTTGATCAACGTACGGACCTGGGCAGGCCCCATCTGGGAGAGACCTTCGGTGCCATCAAGGCTTTCCAGCGCTTCCTGAATGGTTATGTCATCCAGATAGGCGGGACCAAGCTTGATCACCAGCGTCAGCAGGCCACCAAAAAACAGCACCATCACCATCATGGTCAATGCCGAGGCACCGCGCTGACGGCCCATGCCGGAAAGATTATTTTTCTTCATTACGACTGCGCTCCAGATAGTCCGAGTTACTCGATTCCGCCTACACGATCAAAGGATGGCAGACTGGTAAGGGATTTCCAGTGCATCCAGATAGCAAAGGCCTTGCCCACCACCAGCTCGTCCGGGACCGTGCCCCAATAGCGGCTGTCATTACTGTTGTCGCGATTGTCACCCATGACGAAATAATGACCCTCGGGCACCAGCCATTCGCCCTCACCACCGCCGCCAGACCGGCCCATGGTCAGAAAAATGTCGTGCTCTACTTCACCGAGATCCTCGCGGCGCAGTTCCATCGGCGGTAGCCGCGCGATAAACCGGGTTTCCACCCGATCGCCATTGATGAACAGCTGCTTGTCACGGTAGCGGATATGGTCGCCGGGCAAACCGATCACCCGTTTGATGTAGTTGGTCTGGCCGTCCTCCGGGTAGCGGAAAACCATCACATCGCCGCGCTGGGGATCGCCGACCGGAATCACTTTGGTGCCGGCAACCGGCAGCCTGAACCCGTAGGCGTATTTGTTCACCAGAATGAAATCGCCGACTTCCAGGGTGGGCAACATGGATCCCGACGGAATCTGGAACGGTTCAACCAGGAAGGACCGGAGGACCAGAACAATCGCCAGCACCGGAAAGAACGATCGGCTAAGGTCAACCAGGTAGGGCTCTTTTGGCTCCTCCGATTCCGCCGGGGAGCCTTCATCCACTGCGTCTCCGGTGCCGCTGGCACGGTAGGCAGCCAGACGACGCTCACGAAGAAACAGCTTGTCCGCCAGCCAGATCAGACCCGTTGCAAAGGTCAGTACCACCAGTACCAGGGGAAAATCGATATCCATCCAGGAGGCCTTTTATTTATCCACTTTCAGTACGGCAAGAAACGCTTCCTGAGGCACCTCGACATTACCCAGCTGCTTCATACGCTTTTTACCTTCTTTCTGCTTCTGCAGCAGTTTCTTCTTCCGGCTGACGTCACCACCGTAGCACTTGGCGGTTACGTTCTTGCGTAGCGCCTTCACGGTGACCCGCGACACAACCTGATTACCAATGGCGGCCTGAATCGCGATATCAAACATCTGCCGAGGAATCAGCTCTTTCATCTTTTCGATCAACTGGCGCCCTTTGTGGTGAGCCTGCTCCTTGTGCACGATCAGCGCCAGGGCATCGACACGCTCGCCGTTGATCAGCACGTCCAGGCGGACCAGGTTGGCGGTCTGGAACCGGGTAAAGTGGTAGTCCAGGGACGCAAAGCCGCGGCTGGCTGACTTGATACGATCGAAGAAATCCATCACCACCTCGGCCATCGGCAGCTCATAGGTGAGCTGGACCTGGGTCGTCATGAAGTGCATGTTCTTCTGGACGCCGCGCTTTTCCTCACACAGGGCTATCACATTTCCGATATGCTCCTGAGGCACCAGAATGTTCGCTTCTACGATCGGCTCACGCATTTCCTCAATGGAACCAATATCCGGAAGCCGGGACGGATTGTCTACCGACAGGGTCTCACCCTGTTTGGTAACCACCTCATAGATCACCGTTGGCGCCGTGGTGATCAGGTCGATGTCGTATTCACGCTCCAGCCGCTCCTGGATGATTTCCATGTGCAGCATGCCCAGGAAACCACAGCGGAAACCGAAGCCAAGGGCATCGGAATTCTCCGGCTCGAAAAACAGCGAGGCATCGTTGAGGGTCAGTTTTTCCAGGGCATCCCGGAAATCGTTGTAGTCGTCGGCGCTGACCGGGAACAACCCGGCGTAGACCTGGGGTTTGACTTTCTTGAACCCGGGCAGCATTGGCGTCTGCTCGGCGAACTTCTGGTGAACAATGGTATCACCTACCGGCGCCCCGTGAATGTCCTTGATTCCGGCCACCACGAAGCCGACATCGCCGGACTCCAGCAGGTCGGTGTCTTTCGGTTTGGGATTAAAAATACCAACCTTGTCGGCATTCCAGGCCTTCCCGGTAGACTTGATGACGATCTTGTCGCCCTTTTTCAGGGTGCCCTCGGTCACCCTCACGAGCGACACGACGCCCAGATAATTGTCGAACCAGGAATCGATGATCAGAGCCTGCAGGGGCGCGCTTCGGTCGCCCTTGGGTGGCGGGATCTTCTTGATCAGATCTTCCAGAACATCTTCCACGCCCAGACCACTCTTGGCGCTACAGCGAACCGCATCAGACGCTTCAATGCCAATGATATCCTCGATTTCTGCCGCTACACGCTCCGGTTCGGCCTGCGGGAGATCCATCTTGTTCAAAACCGGCACAACTTCGAGACCCTGCTCAATGGCGGTGTAGCAGTTAGCCACTGACTGGGCTTCAACACCCTGCCCGGCGTCCACCACCAGCAGGGCCCCCTCGCAGGCATAGAGCGAGCGGGAAACCTCGTAGGAAAAGTCCACGTGGCCCGGGGTATCGATAAAGTTCAGTTTGTATTCCTGCCCGTCACGGGCGGTGTAATTCAGCGTGACACTCTGGGCCTTGATGGTAATCCCTCGCTCACGCTCGAGATCCATGGAGTCCAGGACCTGCTCGGCCATTTCACGGTCCGTCAGGCCGCCGCAAACCTGGATAAAACGGTCTGCCAGCGTGGATTTACCATGGTCAATGTGGGCGATGATGGAAAAGTTACGGATTCGGCTCAGTTCAGTCACAGACGATGAATACTCAGTTAAGACGAAGGATTGAGCCCGGAAGGGCCGCTACCGGGATCCGGGAACGGCGTGATTTTACCGGTTACCGGCCGCCATTGCCATGATCAGGAAATCAGCGGCCGTTCGTATTGCCGGATAAGGAAACCGATGAGCGCATCCTCGTCCAGCGGATAGCTGAACAGGTTGCCCTGACACTGGGCGCAGCCGTGAGTTTTCAGGAAGCTCAGCTGCTGTGGGGTTTCCACACCCTCCGCAACCACCGTAAGGTGGAGCTTGCGGGCCAGGGCAATCACTGCGGAGGCCACATCCGTGGCACTGACATTGTAGGGAATGTCGCGAATGAACCGGTGGTCGATCTTGATAACATCCAGCGGCAGCTGCTGCAAAGCAACCAGTGAACAGGAGCCGGTGCCGAAATCATCCAGTATCAGACAGACCCCGAGATCATGGAGTGACACCAGCAACTCCCTGAGTATTCGCGGATCTTCATTGAGCAGCTCCGCCGGCATCTCCAGCTCCAGCCGCTCCGGCGAGACGCCCGTCTCGGTGATGACCTGTCGGATCATGTCGAGGAAGCCCGAATCGGTCAGTTGTCGAACAGACAGATTCACCGCCATTTTCAGGGATTCAAAGCCGGCCCGTTCCAGGGCCTGAGCCTGAATACAGGCCTGTCTCAAAGCCCATTCACCCAGGCGAACAATCAGGCCGGTTTCCTCGGCAAGACCGATGAACTGCTGTGCCGACACCAGCCCCTTCTCCGGATGATGCCAGCGCAGGAATGCCTCAACCCCAATCACCCGCTCACTGGCCAGATCAATCTTCGGCTGGTAATGCAGAACGAAGCGATCGCCATCCAGCGCCGTGGCCAACTCCTCCTGTTGCAGAAGCCGCCTTGCCGCCTTGATGTTCATGGCCGGGGTGAAGAACTGGAACGTATTCCGACCCAGCTCCTTGGCACGATACATCGCCAGATCAGCGTACTTCATCAGGGTTCCGGCGTCCTCACTGTCGTGGGGAATCATGGTGATGCCGATACTGACCGTGATGCCGACTTCGTGATCGTTCAGCCGGATTCGCTGGCAAAGACTGCGCAGAATGGTCTCTGCGACCTTGCCGGCAGCATCGGAGTCACTGATCCGGGACAGCAATACCACAAACTCATCGCCGCCGAGCCTGGCAACCGAGTCCTCCTCACGGACACAACCCACCAGCCACTGCGCCACCTGGCACAGCAGTTCATCGCCGGAATCGTGCCCCAGGGTGTCGTTGATACGTTTGAAGCCGTCGAGATCCAGGAACATGAGGGCAGCCGGCTCACCGCTCCGGCGACTGCGGCTGACCACGTGATTCAAACGGTCCCGGAACAGTTGCCGGTTCGCCAGGCCGGTAAGCGGATCATAGAATGCCAGCCTGTGCAGCTCGGACTGGGCGGCCTTGAGCTGGGTCAGATCCCGCAGGCTAAGCACAACGCCATTGACGCCTGGCACCGACAACATGGCTGTAAAGGTGCCCTCCATATCCCGCCACTGCCCCTTGGCATCACGGATACGGACCCGGATGACCGGCATCTGTTTGCCCGGCGACTGAACGGAATCGTCAAAGCCTCGCTGCAGCTGGGGCCAGTCGTCACCATGAACGAGCTCCTCAAAGTTCAGGGCCTGAACCTGATCCGGCTCGAAGCCAAGGATATCCAGGCTGGACGGGCTCGCGTACAGGGGCTGCCCGGCACGGTCCATCACCAGGGTGACATTGGCTGCGCCTTCGGTAATCGCCCGATAGCGGCCGGCACTGATCTGCGCCATCAGCCGTGAACGGATCAAGGCAAGCACGAAGAGGAACAACAGGGCACTGATCACCAGGCCACTGCCGAGGACGATCGGAGGCCGCGGATCCGAGGCCAGGAAATCAAATGCGGGCGTGGAGCGCGTCTGCAACAGCCAGTCTCGACCACCATGGCTGATGGTCTGACTCATCTGGAAACTGAATTCGTTGTCCAGGGACCCCAGATTGGAGCCATACATGAGGTTCTGCCGTTCCACGACTCCGGCATCGTAGATCCGGACATCAAGAAACGGCGAGATCAGGCCAACGATGCCGTCGATAAGATTGTTCATCCGGAAGGCACTGAACACATAGCCCGCCAGCATCATGCGACGCTCGGCCCGGATCTCGGGCACTTCTCCCCCCTGGTAGACGGGGTAATACATCAGAAAACTGGCCTGGTCTTCGCCGAGCTCTTCCTGAACCAGCACCACCTTGGCAGTCACCGTGGGGATCGCATCATCCCGGGCCTGCTCCATGGCCTGGCGATGAATGGGATCACTGAAGGCATCGTAGCCGAGGGCCCGTCGGTTCCGTTCCGTGCCAGGCTCCAGGTAGACCATGGGGTAGTAGTAGGGACCGCTACCCAGCGGGTTCACCAGGTAATTATGCACCCCTTCCGCGCGGACAGAGGCAATATGGTCGGCCATCTGGCGTACACCGATACGGCGAACATAGCCAATACCCTGAATGCCCGGGTAGTAGCGGTTGATATCAACCTTGTCCACGTATTCGCGCCATTGATCACGGGAAACGTCTCCGGCCACCGCAAACAGACCGGCACTGCCGGCCAGCACCTGCTCGTAATTCAGCAAGCGCTCTTCGATGGCGGATTTAAGCTGGAGCGATTGGGTGCGAAAACGGGCTTCCGTGCGGTCTTCAACCAGCCGGATAGACACCTGCCAAAGCAATAGGGTGACGGCAACGGCTACCGCGAAGACCAGCCAGGCGACCCAGGCATTGCGGAATTCCAGTAGCTTACGGAGAGAGAGTTCCTGTCTGTTCATCATGGGGCTGGTCCGTTCCATGGCCGCTCATTTTTATTGATCCGCCGAGTATAACAAAAGCCCCCGCAAGTGTCGTTTCCAACACCTGCGGGGGCTCCATGTCAGGTAATCCGGATCAGCAGAAGGGTATCAGGGCTTCATCACCAGATACAGCGCCCGGCCCTGGCGCACCACCCGGACCGATACCGCCTTGCCCTCGGGCAGCGACTGAACAGCCTCGCGGAATTCCTGCACCGATGTCACCTTCTGGCGATTCATTTCCGTGATCACATCGCCCGCACGGATGCCCGCTTCGGAAGCCGCACCCCGCGCAACATTATTGACCACAACGCCGCCTTCAATACCCATGGAGTCGGCCATGTCCGTAGGCAGCGGTTCGACCATCATGCCCAGGGGCGCAGAGCCGGGACCATCACTGTCACTGGCCGGTGCGGAAGCCTGCTGGCTTCCCTCCTCCGGAAGGCGACCGATTTCAACCTGAAGCTCGATTTCCTCGCCACCGCGAAGCACTCTCAGCTCGGCAGTTTCACCAACCGGCGTGCGGCCAACCATGGGCGGCAAGTCGGAGGAAAGCTGCACCTCGTCGCCGTCATAGCTGAGGACGATATCCCCTGCCTGCAGGCCGGCTGCCTGCGCCGGCGAACCGGACATCACTTCGGCAATCAGTGCACCGCGGGGCCGCTTGAGGCCAAAGGATTCGGCCAGATCACGGTTCACTTCCTGAATCAGCACCCCGAGCCAGCCACGGGAGACAGAGCCGTTGTCGCGCAACTGACGGAAGACGTTCATCGCATCGTCAATCGGAATGGCAAAGGAGACCCCCATGAAACCGCCAGAGCGGGTGTAGATCTGGGAGTTGATACCGACCACTTCGCCCTCCAGGTTAAACAGAGGGCCACCGGAGTTGCCCGGGTTGATCGCTACGTCTGTCTGAATGAAGGGCACGTAGTTTTCCGATGGCAGTGAGCGACCCAGGGCGCTGACGATTCCGGCCGTTACCGTGTAATCGAATCCAAACGGCGAGCCAATCGCAAACACCCACTCACCGACTTTCAGATCCCGGGACCGACCTACCTGAACGACAGGCAGATCATCGCCGTTTTCAATTTTCAGCACGGCCATATCGGAACGAGGGTCTGTTCCAACCAGCGTCGCGGGCAGCTCGCGCCGGTCATTCAGCCGCACGATGATCTCATCAGCTCCCTCGACCACGTGATTATTGGTCAAGACATAACCGTCCGAGGAGACAATGAACCCGGAGCCCATGGAGCGGCGTGGCTGGGAGTTGCCAGGCCCACCTCCAAACGGAGACTGGGGGCCGCGGAAGAAATCCTGGAAAAACTCGGGAAGCTGTTCGAGCTGACGCTCATCAAACGGCATCCCGGGAGCGCCGGAATTGCGGCGCGTGGGCTCGGTGGTTGTACTGATGTTCACCACCGCACCGGCGTTATCTTCAACCAGCTCGGTAAAATCAGGCAGGCTTCGGGCTGAACTCGCCTGACTCCAGCCCGCCAACACCATGGCAGACAGCAAAATCAGCAAAGCGGCCGGCATCCTTCCGGGTATGAAATTACGTGACGACTGGGCAACTGCTGTTGCACTCGACATGTTGTACCCCCTGTTGTGCTTACACCTAGGCGTAGTTTTGGGTTCGGCCCACCGATTTTCAACTTACAAAACCGTAGGGTTTACAGACAGTTTTCAGAGGCTATCCGGCTTACCCGGACCAGGCGGGGCTCATACTCCTTGCCGCCCGCGTCTTGCAGTTTGCGTCCTGCGAAAAAACCCAGAGCCAGGCCAGCGACAGCGGCCAGCATCGCAGCGCCGTCGCTACCACCGGACATCTGGTGCCCGAGGATACTTGCGACAACCATCAGGATCAGTGGGATGGCATAGACCAGAATGGAAGCACCCAGCAACGCCTGCTCATCAATTCCGATGGTTACTTCATCTCCCACCCTGGCATTGACCGAGTTGGTCACCAGAATCTGGTTGGCGCGCCCGCCCGAGGCAGCCGCCAGGACTTTCTGACCACAACCATTGCGGGCAGCACAACTCTGACAGGCGCTGGTTCGGATCGTCTGGACCCAGACCTTGTCGCCCTTGAGCGCGACCACTTTTCCAGTTTCAGTAATCACGGCTCACCCGCACCCAGGGCCACCGAGTCTTCAATACGCACCGATTCGGCAACCTGGCGCGCAGTCTGCGGAGGCAGCTCACCCACGACGGTAACCAGAAAAGCGCTATCCCCTTCCGTCACCTGATGCATATAAACGGTGGTGGCGCCAATCAGGGAGGCGCCCGTCGGCATGCTAACCGGGCCAGCCGGCTCAACGAAGACCGAAAAAGCGGCCAGGCCATCGGAGAAGGCAACGGCCTGGCCCTTGCCGGAGCGGGGCGCCGCCGCAGGGACAAACCCTTCCGGGCGCCAGCCAAGCTGCCACCCATCCATACGCTGGACCACCGATGCCGTAACAGCGGGCTCATCCAGCGTTCTGGAAATTTCCCGGCCCTCGGTGCGGATCTCGAATTCGCTATCGGGAATGTCCTCGCCGATGTGCAGGCTGGTGAACTGAAACTGCTCGAGCACTTCCCCCTCGGCATTACGAACGTGACTCTTGACCAGAAGACCGGTGGATTTCTCCAGCCAAAGCCGATGACTGTAGCGGTAGGAATCCTTGGCGCTTAGCGCCACTGAAACCACGTCATACCCTGCAACCCGGTCCTCACCTTTCATTTCCGCCCGATACCAGTGGCTGACCGGCATCAGCTGACTGGTGAACGCTTCGGCGAACGGGCCTGAAGGAATCACCTGGTCAAGCTTGACGCGGCCTGTCTCAGGGAGCACGCAGACCACATTCATGCCTTTGCGAACAATTTCTCCACTGCCGCCGTCCTGCAGAACCAGCCGCTCCTCTACAACGCCATCATTGTAACGATGGGCAATCTGCATTGAGTGTACGCTCTCGCCCCGGGCGTATACGAACACACCGCGGTAGGACGTCATGTTCAGGGCCGGACCCAGCCTTTCAAGCCAGGCGGATGCCTCGTCTTCGTCCGCGGCAGCCGGCAGCGACCCAGCAATCGCGAGCAAAAAACCCACGAGCATGGACAACGCACGGCTTGGGACAACATTAATTAAGACTCGAGGCATGATTAAACTCTCGCTCCGGGGTTCAGTAGCCGGCACCATTGGCACTGACCAGACGGGCATAGCCGACGGCGCCCCGCCCGGCGCCAACACTGTTGTGCTGTGCGTGTTCCAGCAGGTAGCGACTCATATACTCCCACTGTTCCTCATCAAGACCCTGCAGGGCAATTTCCCTGACCGGCTGGTCCTGCACAGGCGTTTCTGGTGCAGCTGCGGTCACCGGCTGAACCGGCCCGGTCGCGGATGAATCCCAACCGGCACCCGCACCGAACCCGACCAGCAGCGCCATGGCAACCATGGCGGCAGCCGGCCAGTGCCAGCGGCCGGACCTGGTGGCCTGTACGGCAGCTTCAGGCCTGACCGCGGTGGTGCCCCGCCCGTCAAGCCGTTCACGGACGCCCACACTGACGTCCATACCGTGGGCCGGCGAGTGGCCGTCATGCATAAGGTCGCGAACATCCTGCCAACGCTGCCACTGCGCCCGAACCTCGTCCTGGCGATCGTGGGAAAGCAGGCGACGTACCGAAAGTTCGTCAGCTTCGTCGTCCATCATGGCGGACAGTGTTTCTCTGAGACGATCATCCATGGGATGCAACCTCAATTACGTCACCGAGTGATTGAGTAAAGGCCCGAGATGCCGATCAACCGCATCCCGGGCCCTGAATATTCTTGAACGGACAGTACCGATCGGGCACTCGAGGATACCCGCGATATCCTCATAGCTCAGCCCATCGTATTCCCTGAGCAGAAAGGCAGAGCGCAACTCCTCAGGAAGCTGGGCGATCGCCTTGTTCAATTCTTTCTGGAGCTGTTCCCGTTGCAGGAGCCGTTCAGGCGAAGCGGTGTCACGCAGCCGTGAACCGTCATCGAAATTCTCCGCTTCCGCCGAGTCGGCACTGCCCTGCGGCCGCCGGCCGCGGGATTCCAGGTAATTCTTCGCGGTATTGACGGCAATCCGGTACAGCCATGTATAGAAGGCGCTGTCCCCGCGGAAGCGCTCGATCGCCCTGAACGCCTTTACGAAGGTCTCCTGGGTCAGATCCATGACTTCCTGACTGTCGTAGACGTACCGACTGATAATTGATGCGACTCTGGATTGGTACTTGACCACCAGAAGATCGAAGGCGGCGCGATCACCATTACGGACCTTGCGCACCAGCTGCAGATCCGTCTGGCTGTCCGGGTGATCGCCCTGTTGTTTCTCTGTATCAGGAGTCATGGACTGGTTGCCGGGGTTCCCTGATTTGATGGCCAGCTGTCCGGCCTGTACCAAGTTTCGCTGCGTCATTGATGCTATCCGGCGTCCGTTCATGAAACGGGCTAGACCACCGGTCAGGCGGCTCACCCTGTCAGGCCAAATAGACAGCAAGCGTAAAGTTTAGTTCAATACACGTCCACATTATGGCCTGCGATAACGACCCGATGCCACAGTCCTTCGAATACGATGTTCTCATTATCGGCAGTGGTGCTGCCGGCCTCACCGTCGCGCTCAATCTGCCGGAGCACCTGAAGGTCTGCGTGGTGAGCAAGGCCCAGATCAGCAGCGGCGCCACGCTCTGGGCACAAGGCGGTATCGCCGCAGTTCTGGATGATCAGGATTCCACCGAAAACCACATCTCCGACACCCTCAATGCTGGCGCAGGCCTGTGCCATGAGGACGCCGTGCGGTTCACGGTCGAACATGGCAGGGAAAGCATCAACTGGCTGATCGATTCCGGTGTCGATTTTACGCGGGATCAGGACGCCCACTACCACCTGACCCGTGAGGGCGGCCACAGTCATCGGCGCATCATTCATGCAGCCGATGCCACGGGGCATGCGGTCTCAACCACCCTCACCTCCCAGGCAGAGGCACGACCTAACATAGAACTCATGTCTGGTAGGGTGGCTGTGGATCTGATCACCAATCGCAAACTGTCCCTGCCGGGAAACCGATGCGTCGGTGCCTACATCCTGAACCTTGAAGACAACCATGTAGAGCTGTTCCGGGCACGATTCACAGTGATTGCCACCGGCGGCGCCTCCAAGGCCTACCGCTACACAACCAATCCGGACGGCGCTTCCGGAGACGGGATTGCGATGGCCTGGCGGGCCGGCTGCAGGGTGGCAAACATGGAGTTCAACCAGTTTCACCCTACATGCCTTTATCACCCCCACGCCAAATCCTTCCTGATCACGGAAGCCGTGAGGGGCGAGGGCGGCCTGCTGAAACTGCCGGATGGTTCCCGGTTTATGGATCGCTTTGACGAGCGTGGCGAGTTGGCGCCCCGTGATATCGTTGCCCGGGCCATTGACCACGAAATGAAACGACTGGGTGCTGATCATCTCTACCTGGACATCAGCCACAAACCCGCCGACTTTATAAAGCACCACTTCCCCACCATCTACGAGAAGTGTCTGGGCTTCGGTATCGATATTACCCGGGAGCCCATTCCCGTGGTTCCAGCCGCTCACTACACCTGTGGCGGAATCATGAGCGATGAACGTGCCCGAACCGATGTTAACCAGCTCTACGTGGTCGGCGAGGCTGCCTTCACCGGGCTCCATGGGGCCAACCGAATGGCCAGCAACTCCCTGCTGGAATGCCTGGTTTATGGCCGTGCGGCTGCGGCGGATATTGCCCGCCGGGAAGCCGACATTCCACCACCGCCAGAGGCACCAGACTGGGATGAAAGCCAGGTGCGGGACTCTGACGAAGACGTGGTAATCTCCCACAACTGGGACGAGCTTCGCCATTTCATGTGGGACTACGTCGGCATTGTGCGAACCACCAAGCGGCTGCAGCGGGCCAAGCACCGGGTGGATCTTTTGTCTGCGGAAATCGGCGAGTTCTACAGCAACTACCGTGTCACCAATGACCTGCTGGAACTTCGTAACCTGGTCACCGTGTCTGATCTCATCATATGTTCGGCACTGCAGCGCAGGGAAAGCCGAGGGCTGCACTACACTCTCGATTATCCGGGACTGATCAATGAGGTGCGTGATACCGTGCTGGTTCCCACCACCTACCGTACACTCGCGCCCTGAACGAACACCGTTTTTACACAGGATTCAATGGTAAACACTATGTCAGAGACACCTGCATCGTCTGAAAAAGCAGAATTCAACCGCCTCTGGTGGCATAGCCGTAGAGGCATGCTGGAGCTGGACAACCTTTTGATTCCCTTCATGGAAGAGGCCTTCCGCGATCTGGACGCTGAAGACCAGGCCCGCTACAAGAAACTGCTCACCTGCGAAGATAACGACATGTTTGAGTGGTTCATGCAACGCAGCCGCCCGGCCGATCCCGATCTTCAACGCATGGTCGACATCATTCTCAAACGTGTCCAGCCGGATTGAACTAACGCTCACGCCCTCGCTGCTGGTTGGCCTGCTTGCGGTGCTGCCATGGGTTTTGCTGCTGGCTTTCCTGTTGATGGCGCTACTGGCAGACAAATTCTGGCTTCTCGTTGCAATCCCCATTGCACTGTGGGGCGCCGCCCTGCAGTATCGGTCAAACGGGTTACTTATGGGCTGTGGTTCCGTGAGTGGTCTCCTGATCGAACACGATAAAATGTATGCCAGAATCGGAGACAAGCAGAGGGTAGAGGTTATTCCACTTGCCTCCAGCCGGATCTGGTCAGGCCTGGCACTCTTGAAACTTCGGCCTGCCGGCACCAGATTCCGGTCATACACTTCACTCCTGCTGGCACCAGTACCCGGAAGCCCGGGCAATGTTCCGGCGGAGGATTTCCGTCGTCTCAGGGTCTGGCTCAGACTGGGCCGCCCCCGGCGATCATCTCACTGATTCAATAACCTGGAGTACGCCATGACCGACACAGACGCTTCTGTATCTGCCGTTGCAGAGTATCCCCTGCCGGACAACGGTTGGGCGGATCTCGACAACCGCGTGGTTGTATGCGTCAGCGGCCCGGGCACCGACAAGTTTCTTCAGGGCCAGTTCAGCCAGAACCTCGATGAGGTAATCCCGGAGTATTCGCCGCGCGCGGCCGCAGCAACGCCCAAGGGTCGCGCCTACTGCCTCACACGTATGGTCCGTTCAGGCGACGATATCCTGATGGACTTTCCCGCCGAACTCGCTGACGACATCATCAGCCACTTGCGCAAATATCTGATGCTGTTTCGTGGAACCACTATGGAGGTGGTTCAGGAAACGAAGATTATAGGGATTCTGGGCGACGGCCTGGCAGAAACGCTCGCCGGAAAGCCACTGGATTCTCTGAAAGAGCCCGGGGACGCCTGCACACTCCCTGACGGCATCCTCGTGAAGACGCAATCGACAGCCGAGGGCACGCCCCGCTTCGAGTTCTGGCACACTGAAGAGGGCGAAGCAGCACTTCCCGCCAGCGCCCGTATGTCGGCGGCCGACTGGCAGGCCTCCGAAATCGCAGCGGGCGTCGCCTCCCTGACTACCGCCACACAAGAGTCCTTCGTGCCTCAGATGCTGAACTGGCAGCATGTGGGCGGCGTGCATTTCAAGAAAGGCTGCTACACGGGTCAGGAAGTGATTGCCCGCATGCACTTCCTTGGGCAATTGAAAAAGAGCCTTTTCCGCTTCCGTATTGAACAGTCAGAAGACTTGCCAACCCCCGGAACCGCATTATTTGCTGGCGAGCGGTCAGTCGGAGAAGTGGTCAATGCGATCAAATACCGCGACGGCAGCGTTGAATTACTTGCGGTGGTTCGCCACGATGCCGCTGAAAACGCCTTGCATCCGGAGGGCCTGTCACAGGTGACGCTGGAGCCAATGCCAATGCCCTACCCGGTGCCCGAAAGGGAAAAAAGCGCACAATCAGATACATAAGTTGACAGGCAAACGCGCCAGAATTTGCTATTTTGCTATGCAGCAGCTCACATATTTGATTGTTCGGACAGTGGCCCAGGCATTCTGGCCATTCTTCGAAATCTTTAAGCGGACCTTTACTGACCATGTCGAATATTGTTGAAACCATCAAAGCCGATCTCAACGCAGCCATCGAAAATGACAAGCTGGTGCTTCCCACCCTTCCGGAGGTAGCCCTTCAGGTCAGAGACATTGCGCAATCCGAGGATTCTTCAATAGCCGACTTGGTAAAGGTCATCAGCAATGACACGGCCCTGTCCGCACGCATCATCCGGGTGACCAACAGCCCGCTGTTCCGGGGCAGCCGAGCCATTGAGAACCTGAACATGGCGGTAAGTCGCCTCGGTATGGCCTACACCAGCAACCTGGCCATGGGCCTGGCCATGGAGCAGATGTTCCAGGCCACGTCCGACATGATCGACAAGCGCATGCGGGCCACCTGGCAGACCAGTACCGAAGTGGCCGGCGTCTGCCACGTTCTGGCGCAACACTACACCAAACTCAAGCCGGACCAGGCTACCCTTGCAGGCCTTGTGCATCTGATCGGCGTACTGCCCATCCTGCGCTATGTAGAAGACCAGGACATCCAGATCAGCAGCATCATGCTGGACAACGTGGTTGATGAACTGCATCCGAAGATCGGGGCGACAATCCTTAAGAAGTGGGATTTCCCGAAGGAGCTTCAGAACGTTCCCCTAGAATACGCCAACTTCAACCGTGAGGTGCCGGCGGCCGACTATGCGGATCTCGTGATGGTTGCCAACCTGCAGCTGGTTGCGGGTTCGGAGCATCCGTGGACGGAGATGGACTGGACGAAGATTTCGGCCTTTGATCGTCTGGGGTTGGATCCGAATATCGACATGAGCGAGGAAGAGGATCTGAACGCCCAGATGGAAGCGGCTATGGCGCTGCTTCAGTAATACCTGCCCTGCCCCTTGGCCCCTCACCCTTTGGGGGCTGGCGCGGGGGTGGTCAGTCTTTCCCTCGGGAAAAGAACCCGCTTCGCTCAGACAGCTTTTCCTGTCGGAAAAGACTGACCACCCCCACACCGATCAAAAATTGGAAGGGCGCTCCTGACTTGTCCTTTCAGCTCTGCTTGTATCTCTCGATCAACTCAGATTTGCTTGGCAGCGCCCAGTCAACCGTGGGCTTTCCCTGCTGTTGCAACCAGTCGTTCGCCTTTGAGAAGTGCTTGCAACCGAAGAAGCCCCGGTAAGCACTCAGGGGTGACGGGTGGGGGCCCTCTAGGACCAAGTGTTTGGTGCGGTCGATGTGCTGGCCTTTCTTTTTCGCGTAGCTGCCCCAGAGCAGGAATACCACGCCTTCCCGTTCCCGGTTGATGGTTTCGATGACTTTGTCGGTGAAGGTTTCCCAGCCTTTGCCCTGGTGGGCGCCGGCCTGGCCCTGAACGACGGTTAAAACGCTGTTGAGCAGCAGTACGCCCTGCTCGGCCCAGGGCTGCAGGCAGCCGTGGTCCGGGGGAGCGATACCCAGGTCGTCCTGTATTTCCTTGAAGATGTTCACCAGTGAGGGCGGGATGGCCACGTTCGGGCGCACGGAGAAGCACAGGCCGTGGGCCTGGCCTGGACCGTGGTAGGGGTCTTGGCCGAGAATGACCACTCTCACGTTATCCAGTGGCGTGCTGTTGAGGGCGTTGAAGCAGTGTTGGCTGGCGGGGAACAGGACTTTGCCGGCCTGTTCCTCGGCGGCGAGGAACTCCGCCAGGCCCTGCATGTAGGGCCGGCGGAATTCTTCCGCGAGATGCTCTTTCCAGCCCCGGTCGGGCCTGAGCTGGCTGGCCAGTACCTCAACCGGGCTCATGGATCACTCCTCGTCTTTACGGCTGTCGGCCTTGTGCTCGGGGCGCATGGCCGGGAACAGGATAACGTCGCGGATTGATGCCGAGTTGGTCAGCAGCATGGCCAGCCGGTCGATTCCGATACCTTCACCGGCGGTGGGCGGCAGGCCGTATTCCAGGGCCATCACGTAGTCTTCATCGTAGAACATGGCTTCGTCGTCACCGGCCTCTTTCTCGGCCACCTGGGCCTGGAAGCGCTCCGCCTGATCTTCGGCGTCGTTCAGCTCCGAGAAGCCGTTGGCGATTTCGCGACCGCCCACGAAGAACTCGAAACGTTCGGTGACGAACGGGTTGCTGTCTTTGCAGCGGGCCAGGGGCGACACTTCTTTCGGGTACTCGGTGATAAATGTCGGCTGCATCAGGCGATGCTCCGCCGTCGCCTCGAAGATCTCGATCTGGACTTTGCCCAGGCCCCAACCATCCTTGAGATGAATACCAAGGTTTTTCGCCACCTGGCGGGCACTGGCGTCGTCCGCCAGCTGTTCCGGCTTGATGTCCGGGTTGTAGCGCAGGATGGCGTCGACCACGGTCAGGCGCTCGAAGGTTTTACCGAAATCGTACTCAACGGTCTCTTCGCTGCCATCTGCCAGGGTTCGGCTGTTCACCACGGTGGTCGTGCCCAGGACTTTCTGGGTAATGGTGCGCAGCATGTCCTCGGTGAGATCCATCAGGTCGTTGTAGTCAGCGTATGCCTGATAAAACTCCACCATGGTGAATTCTGGATTATGACGGGTGGAAAGCCCCTCGTTCCGGAAGTTCCGGTTGATCTCGAACACCCGCTCAAAGCCGCCGACGACAAGACGCTTCAGGAACAATTCCGGGGCAATACGCAGGTACATGTCGATACCCAGCGCGTTATGGTGGGTCACGAAGGGCCGCGCCGTGGCGCCGCCAGGAATCACCTGCAGCATCGGGGTTTCAACTTCCATGAAGTCCCGGTCGGTGAAGTACTGACGCATGGCGCTGATGATCTTCGAGCGCGCATAGAACACCCGACGACTGTCCTCGTTGACCATCAGATCGACGTAGCGGTGGCGGTAACGGGCTTCCGTATCGGTCAGGCCCTTGTGCTTTTCAGGCAACGGGCGCAGGGACTTGGTGAGCAACACGTACTCGTCCATGGTCACGTACAGATCGCCCTTGCCTGATTTGGACAGGGTGCCTCGCACTCCCACGATGTCCCCCAGATCCCAGTGCTTGGTGTCTTTCTGGACATCCTTGGACGCGTAGATCTGGATCCGGCCAGTCATGTCCTGGACCACCTTGAATGCCTTGCGATCGAGCATCATGCGGCCGGCAATGGCCACCTTGATACCGAGGGACTCCAGCTCTTCCTTGGTTTTTTCACCGTATTTCGCCTGCAGTTCGGCGGCGGTGGCGTCACGACGAAAGTCGTTCGGGAAGGCGTTGCCCTGGTCGCGCATTTCTGACAGTTTGGCGCGGCGCTCGGCAATCAGCTTGTTGTCCTCATGCGGTGCGGCATTCTGAGTTTGATCAGTCATTTTGGCTCACTAGGAATCGGGTTGTCCGGGTTAGCGTGGCAAAGGCGCTGGTTACAGCGCCATCTTCAGGCTGGCTTCGATGAACTTGTCAATGTCACCGTCCAGCACCGACTGGGTATTACTGGTTTCTACCTTGGTGCGCAGGTCCTTGATACGGCTGTCGTCCAGAACGTAGGAGCGGATCTGGCTGCCCCAACCGATGTCGGCCTTGGCGTCCTCGGCTTTCTGTTTCTCGGCGTTGCGCTCCTGCATCTCACGCTCAAACAGCTTCGCCTTGAGCTGTTTCATGGCCTGGTCCTTGTTCTGATGCTGGCTTCGACCAGCCTGACAGGCCACGACAATACCGGTGGGATTGTGCGTCAGACGCACCGCCGACTCGGTCCGGTTAACGTGCTGACCACCGGCGCCGGAGGCACGGTAAACATCCACCCGAAGATCCGCCGGATTGATTTCAATTTCGAAGCTGTCATCCACTTCCGGTGACACAAACACGGAAGAGAAAGACGTATGCCGACGGTTGCCGGAATCGAATGGTGACTTACGCACCAGACGGTGAACGCCGGTTTCGGTACGCAGCCAGCCATAGGCGTAGTCGCCCTGGATGTGAATGGTGGCGCTTTTGATACCCGCCACATCGCCTTCCATCAGCTCGACAATTTCGGCCTTGAAGCCCCGACGCTCTGCCCAGCGCAGGTACATGCGCAGGAGCATGTTGGCCCAGTCCTGGGCTTCGGTGCCACCAGAGCCAGCCTGAATATCCAGGTAGGCGTTGTTGGCGTCCATTTCGCCGGAGAACATGCGGCGGAATTCAAGCTTCTCGAGCTCTTTATCAAGGGCCTCAAGATCTGATTCGATCTCGGCAACGGTGCCCTCATCCTCTTCTTCTGCGGCAATGTCCAGCAGGCCCTCAGCGTCTTCAAGGCCGGAGGTGAGGTTGTCGATGGTCTTGACGATCAGCTCAAGATCGGCGCGCTCTTTGCCCAGAGCCTGAGCCCGCTCGGGGTCGTCCCAAACACTCGGCTGCTCCAGTTCGCGCTCAACTTCGGTCAGTCGCTCACTACGCTGATCGTAGTCAAAGATACCCCCTGAGCGCTTCAGTGCGCTCACGAAGCTCTTTAATCTTCGTCACAATGGGATTAATTTCCATGAAACCCTTACTCGCTCTAGAAAATGGAGAGTAAAAACAGAGGCGGGATTCTACCGGAAATCGGTTTGTAAATCAGCCTGCGGGTTTCCGTGAATCAGGCAAGAGGCTCGAGGTAATCCACCAGAAGCTGGAGATTGGTGCGCCCCCGGAAGGTATTGGCATCCGGCTTGTAAACCACCCGCGCACCGGTGCGCGTGTAATCAGGCACTTCCGGCCCGGTATTGAAGGCAATACCGTCGATGATCCCGCCGCCTTCGACAGGTTGCAACACCAATTTCAGATGGTTTTCGCCGACTATCCGCTGGCTGACCACCCGGAACTCGCCGTCGAACAGTGGCTCCGGGAAATGCTGCCCCCATGGGCCGGCGCGTTTGAGCAGCGCGGCGGTGTCCAACGACAGTTCACTTGCGCCCAGAGGCCCATCGGTTGTGATCGCCGCCTCCAGATCCTCGGCCGAGAGGGTGTCTCGAACGGCCTGATCGAAGGCCTCGGAAAAGGCATCCAGATCATCCCTGGCGAGGGTCATGCCCGCAGCCATCGCGTGACCGCCAAATTTTTTCATGATCCCCGGATGACGTGAGTCGACCACGGCAAGCACATCCCGGATATGAAGCCCGGGAATGGAGCGAGCAGAACCTTTGATGTCTTCGCCGTTTTCGTCCGGCGCAAAGGCAATGGTCGGTCTATGGGTCTGCTCACGGATACGGGCAGCCAGAATTCCAATAACGCCCTGGTGCCAATCGGTATCGAAAAGCGCAAGCCCCCAGGGCAGTCCATCCAGGTCCAGCGACATTGAAGACAGCAGATCCTGGGCCTGGGCTTTCATGTCCTTTTCGATGGTGCGACGTTCCCGGTTGAAGGTATCCAGCTCCCGGGCCAGTCGGCGAGCCTCGTCCGGACTGTCTGCCAGCAGGCAGGCAATCCCGATACTCATGTCATCCAGCCGCCCGGCGGCATTCAGGCGGGGCCCGACCACAAATCCAAGGTCGGTTGAGCTGATCGCCGTGTGGTCCCGGCCAGCGACTTCCAGCAGCGCCAGGATACCGGGACGGGCCTCACCCTGGCGTATCCGGCGCAAGCCCTGCTCCACGAAGATCCGGTTGTTGTGGTCCAGAGGCACAACATCAGCCACAGTACCGAGCGCCACGAGGTCCAGCAGGCACCCCAGGTTGGGTTCGGGATCAGGCAGGCGATTGGTTTCCCGGAGCTGCTTGCGCAACGCTGTGAGCACGTAAAACATGACGCCAACACCGGCCGCGTTCTTGCTCAGGAAAGGACAACCCGGCTGGTTTGGATTGACGATGGCATCGGCATCCGGAAGCTCTTCGCCGGCCAGGTGGTGATCGGTCACCACCACTTTCACGCCAAGTTCCTTGGCCGCGCGAACGCCTTCAACCGCGGATATGCCGTTATCAACGGTGACCATCAGGTCCGGGAGCTGACCCTCGTCGCGCAGGCGTTCAATAATACCCGGCGTCAGGCCGTAGCCATCTGCAAACCGGCTGGGCACGCGAAAGTCGATACTCTGCAGACCCAGCATGGAGAGTCCAAGCATGGCAACGGCTGTACTGGTAGCACCATCGGCGTCGAAATCGCCGAGCACAAGCACCCGCTGCTGCTGATCGATAGCCTCGGCAAGAAGCTCAACGGCCCGGTCAATACCTCTCAGAGACAGGGGTGAAGCCAGGTGTTTCAGGGTGTAGCTCAGCTGCTCATCAGAAGTTACGCCACGGGCAGCGTAGAGGCGGCGAAGCAAGGGAGGCAGGTTTTGCCCCCAGTCCGGAAGGGTATCGGGCTGGGGGCGACGCAGGATCTTTTTTGGTGTCATACCCGATCAGGCGTTTTTCCAGTGCTTGGCAATGAATGCCTGCACACCGTCGATATTATTATCCAATACGGTATACCGCTCTTCCCGCTCGAACAGGTCGGCCATATGCGCCGGCAGCGGTGGCTCTACACTGACGCCAGACTCTGCCACGGCATCCGGGAACTTGGCCGGGTGTGCGGTACCCAGGGTAATCATTGGCACCACCTGATCACGGCGGCAGTTGCGCGCTGCACGGACGCCGATGGCGGTGTGAGGATCCAGCAGATACTCGTTCTGCTCGTAGATCTCACGAATGGTGTCGCAGGTGGCCTTGTCGTCCACCGCATCGCTGTCAAAAAGCTTGCGCGCATGCTTCCAGCGATAGTCCTCAATACTGACGGGCCCCTTCGCAGCGTTTTCCAGCAGGGTTTTCACCGCCAGCCCGTCCCGGCCGTGGAGATCAAACAGCAGGCGCTCAAAATTGCTGGACACCATGATATCCATACTCGGAGACAGGGTGTGTTCGAGTTGGTGCTGCTCGTATTTGTTGCCACTCATGAAGCGATGCAGAATATCGTTACGGTTGGTGGCAATGACCAGCTGGGAGATTGGCAGCCCCATCTTCTTGGCAAGGTAGCCGGCAAAGATATCGCCGAAGTTCCCGGTGGGCACGGAAAACGCCATGCTCCGATCCGGACCGCCCAGTGCCAGGGAGGCATGGAAGTAGTAGACGATCTGGGCCATGATCCGGGCCCAGTTGATGGAGTTGACAGCTGCCAGCTGGGTTTTGCCACCCAGGAACGACTGGTTGCCGAAACTCTCCTTCACCATGCGCTGACAGTCGTCGAAGTTGCCACGCACCGCAATGTTGTGGATGTTTTCACCCTGAACGGTGGTCATCTGACGGCGCTGAACCTCTGACACCCGCTGGTAGGGGTGCAGAATGAAAATATCCACGTGCTCGCACCTGCGACAACCCTCAATGGCAGCCGAGCCGGTGTCACCGGAAGTCGCTCCCATGATAACCACGTGCTGCTTGCGCTTTTCCAGAACATAGTCGAGGAGACGCCCTAACAGCTGGAGGGCGAAATCCTTGAACGCCAGCGTCGGACCGCGGAAAAGCTCCATCACCCACTCGTTGGTATCCAGCTGAACCAGCGGGGCCACGGCCTTGTGGGCGAAAACCGAGTAGGTCTCGTCCAGCATCTTGCGGAAATCATCCGCAGGGATAGCGTCATCCACGAACGGGTACATGACGTTGAACGCCAGCTCACTGTACGAAAGCCCGCGCCAGCTCCGGATTTCTTCCAGATCAAAATGTGGCAGGGATTCAGGAACATAGAGGCCGCCATCTGTCGCCAGACCGGTCAGCAGAACATCCTCAAAGCCCAGTGCGGGCGCTTCACCCCGCGTACTGATGTATCTCACTTTCGTACCTGTCAGTTGAAGTTTTCAGCGCGGATGCGGACAACATGGCCATCGGTGTCGGACAGAGCTTCCAACTCTTCGATCGCACGGTTGATCTGGCGCTCCTGAACGGTATGGGTCAGGATGATCACCGGAATACGTCCGTCCTTCAGCTCGGATTCCTTCTGCATGATCGACTCGATATTGATGCCATGCTCACTCAGAATGGAGGCAATCTTGGCCAGCACACCCGGACGATCCAGAGCGGTAATGCGCAGGTAGTAGGCAGACTGAATGTCCTCCATGGACAGCACATCCAGGTCTTCCATGGCGTCCGGTGAGAAGCCAAGGTAGGGCACACGCAGCTTGCTTTCGGTCGCCACGGCACGGGCCACATCGACGATATCGGCAATAACAGCCGACCCGGTTGCCTCATCCCCTGCTCCGGGACCGTAATACATGGTCTGGCCAACGGCATCGCCATCCACCAGGACCGCGTTCAGGACACCATCAACCTGGGCAATCAGATGACTCTGGGGCACCAGGGTCGGATGCACACGCAGCTCGATGCCATCATCGCGGCGACGGGCAATGCCGAGGTGCTTGATGCGATAACCCAGCAATTCGGCGTGAGCAATGTCGTAAGGGGTAATCTTCGAAATGCCTTCGGTGAAGCCTTTCTCGAACTGAAGAGGCACGCCAAACCCGGCTGATGCCAGTATGGTCAGCTTGTGGGCGGCATCAATGCCTTCCACATCAAAGGTCGGATCTGCTTCGGCGTACCCAAGATCCTGGGCTTCTTTGAGAACCTCGGAAAATTCCCGACCGGCACGCATTTCGGTCAGGATGTAGTTCCCGGTGCCGTTGATGATGCCGGCAATCCAGTCAATGCGGTTTGCCGCCATACCCTCACGAACAGCCTTGATGACCGGGATACCGCCGGCGACACCCGCCTCGTAAGCCACCACAACACCAGCCTTCTCGGCCGCCTCGAAGATTTCGTTGCCGTGGACGGCAATCAGGGCCTTGTTCGCGGTAACCACGTGCTTGCCGTTGCGGATTGCCGCCAGCACCAGCTCTTTGGCCGCATCATAACCACCGATGAGCTCGACCACGATATCCACGTCGGGATCGTTCACCACGTCGTAAATGTCGGTGCTGAAGGGCACATCGCCGAGGTCCATATCCTCGCGAGCCCGGCGACTGGCAACCCGGGTAATCCGGATATTGCATCCGGCCCGACCGGCAATCAGCCTGGCGTTGCGGGTCAAGACATTAAAGGTACCGCCGCCGACGGTTCCCAATCCGCAGATTCCGACACTGACGTCTTTCAAACTCTCACCTCTGATCCCGAAGGGGTGCTGATGAATTATATTAGGCGGGCATAGTATACCGATTCAGGCCTCACTGAATAAGCCCTGAATCGGATCCTTCGAAAATACCGTGTAACGCATCCCGTACGATAGGTGCGCCAGGATTTCAGAGTAGCCCGAGGCCTTCCGCCAGACGCTGGGCCGGGACATAGCCACGAACCATGTTGCCATCTTCCAGAACAATGGCAGGTGTCCCTGTGACCCCTACCCGGCCACCAAGCTCATACTGCTCGCCCACCGGATTTTCGCAACTTGCGTCGGGTACTGAGCGGCCGGCCTTGGCTGCGTCCATGGCCGCCTGCTGATCGTCAGCACACCAGACCGACTCATACTTCTTGAAAGACGCTGTATTGGGGCCGGACCGTGGAAACGCGTAGTAATTGACGGTAATGCCATAGCCATTCAACTGCGGCACCTCGTCATGCAGCTTCCGGCAGTAAGGGCAGTCGATATCAGTAAACACGTTTACCACGGCCTTTTCGTTTTTCGCCGGGAAGCTGATAACTCCCTTGTTACCATAGTCCGCCATCATTTCGCGACGGGCCTCCGTGCGGGCGGCTTCGGTGACATTGGCAATGCCCTGATCGGTAATCTTGAGAAGATCTCCCGTCATCAGGTACTGGCCGTCCTCGGTCGCGTAGATGGTGTCGCCATTGTTGCTCTGAACCTCATAGAGGCCCTTGGCTTCGGATTCCTTTACCGACACCACCTTGAGGCCGGGGACGGCCTGGGTCAGACGCTCGGAAATCCGGTCTTCCACTTCACCGGCACTGACGCTCGCCGCGCCAAAGGCACCCAGGACAACTCCAAGCGCCACAACCACATGTTTCATATTCATTCTGGCAAACAACCTTTTCCAGTAAACAGTTAAACAACCCGGGCAGTATTGGCACAGGCCGGGAATCAATTCAATGCGACAAATACACAAAAAGAAAGTTCACCCCCAATCGCGGAACCGCCCCACGGCTAGCCCCTGGGATGGTGAGCCTGGTGCAGCGACTGCAGTCGCTGACGAGCCACATGGGTGTATATCTGTGTTGTCGACAGGTCAGAGTGGCCCAGCAGCATCTGCACCACACGCAGGTCCGCTCCATGATTAAGTAGGTGCGTGGCAAAGGCATGCCTGAGTGTATGAGGCGACAGGTGTTTGCGAATACCCACTCGAACCGCGTAGTGCTTAATACGATGCCAGAAAGTCTGACGAGTCATCGCCGCAGCACGGTTGCCCGGGAACAGCGCATCGCAGGATCGCCCTTTAAGGAGTTCCGGCCGCCCTTCCTTCATATACTGCAGCAACCAGTCCACTGCCTCTTCACCCAGGGGGACCAACCTCTCCTTGTCGCCCTTGCCAGTGATCCGAACCACGCCCTGACGAAGGTTTACCTGATCAACCCGCAACTCGGTCAGCTCCGAGACCCGCAGACCGCAACCGTAGAGTATTTCCAGCATGGCCTTGTCCCTGAGCTCGATGGCAATTCCGGGGTCCGGCTCGGAAAGCAGCGCATCCACCTCGCCCTCGGTCAGCGAGTCGGGGAGACGCCGAGGCAGCCTGGGGCTGTCAATCCGAAGGGTCGGGTCTTCAGTAATCAGGCCTTCTCGCAGCAGAAACCGATAAAACCGCCGCAGCCCGGACAACCGCCTGGCCGCCGTGGAGTTCTTGACGCCCTGCGCGAGGCCACTGGACATCCACGCCAGTAAGTCGGTTCTGCGAACATCCTTGAGCAGCGGCTTGCCAGGCTGACTTTCGAGCCATTCCGACAACCGCAACAGATCGCTCCGGTAAGCCTGGCGGGTTTTTTCGCCCAGTCCGTCCTCCAGCCAGATGGCATCAACAAACCTGACGATCACCGATTCATCTTCTGCTCTCATGGCAAGTTCCCAGACTGCATAGGTCCCACAACACACCAAGCATACCGAAACCTCAGACACAAAAAAGGCAGCCCTCGGCTGCCTTTTTCTGACTGCTGTTCAGCGCACTGCTGATCAGCCCAGCTTCTCCTTGATACGAGCCGCCTTGCCAGACAGGTCGCGCAGGTAGTAAAGCTTGGCCTGGCGAACATCGCCACGACGCTTCACACTGATGCTTTCGATCAGCTTTGAGAAGCTCTGGAAAGTACGCTCAACACCGACACCGTAGGAGATCTTACGTACGGTGAAAGAGGAGTTCATTCCACGGTTACGCTTGCCGATGACGACACCTTCGAACGCCTGAAGACGCTCACGGTTACCCTCGGTTACGCGAACCTGAACGACCACGGTGTCACCCGGCGCAAACGCGGGGATTTCCTTGGTCATCTGTTCTGCTTCAAGTTGACTGATGATGTTGTTCTTGCCGCTCATCGTAATGCTCCTGATACCCAATCTGTTAATGCCCTGATTATTCAGAGGCACCCGGTTCGTTCAAAATCTCTTCCAGCAGCTCACGCTCTTCGTCCGTAAACACCCGCTTTTCCAGCAGGTCGGGGCGTCGCTCCCGGGTTCGCCTCAGCGACTGCTTGAGCCGCCAACGCCGGATCTGATCATGGTGACCGCCCAATAAAACATCCGGCACCGCCTGACCTTCGTAAACCTCGGGCCGGGTGTAGTGCGGACAATCCAGCAAACCGTCGGCGAAAGAATCCTGCTCTGCCGACTGCGCATGACCCAGCGCTCCGGGGATGAGGCGTGTAACCGCATCGATAACAGCCATCGCTGCCAGTTCGCCACCGGACAGCACAAAATCGCCCAGTGACACTTCCCGATCGACTTCCGTCGCTATCAGGCGCTCATCAACACCCTCGTACCGGCCCGCCACCAGAATCAGTTGCTGTTCTGCCGCGAGCGACTCGACAACAGACTGGTTCAGCGTCTCACCCTGGGGCGACAGGTAAACCACACAGGGGTTTCCGGGTGCCGATTCCCGTGCCGCATGGATTGCGTCCCTCAGGGGCTGAATTTTCATCAGCATGCCCGGACCGCCACCATAGGGCCGGTCATCTACCGTGCGATGCCGGTCTTGGGTAAATTCACGGGGATTCCAGGTCCGAAAGGTCAGCAGACCATCCCGAACCGCACGCCCTGTGATCCCGTAATCCGTCACCGCACCGAACATTTCCGGAAACAGACTGACTGCGCCAATCCACACCCGTCAGAACTCCGGATCCCAGTCCACCACCATTTGCTTTGCGGCGAGATCAACACTCTGCACCACTTCGCCCGGCAGATAGGGGATCAGACGCTCACGTTGATCAATGGAGCCTGCTGTTGCCTGCACCACCAGAACATCGTTGGATCCGGTTTCCATCAGATGGTGCACTTTACCAAGGCACTCATCATCCACCGTGAACACATCAAGACCTTCCAACTGAAACCAGTAGTACTCCCCATCGGGAAGCGGCGGCAATTCAGCAGTCGAAACCCTGACTTCGGCACCACAATACGTGCGGGCCAGATCACGGTCGTTAATACCTTTCAGCCTGACGACGATCCCCTGCCCCTGGCGGCGGCCTTCCTCAAGCTTGGCCGGAATACGCTTGCCATCCAGATCAAGAGTCCAATCGGGATAGTTCAGTATTCCTTCCTTGGGGTCTGTGTAGGAAAAGACTTTAAGCCATCCTTTGACCCCAAACACCGAGGTAATCCGGCCGATCACAGTTTCCTGCGAATTCTGTGTCATGCCATAAACCCCGGTGTCAGTACTGTCTTACCCAGCAGCCTTCAGCAGCTGTGCAACGCGCTCGCTGGTCTGCGCGCCCTGACCGAGCCAGAAATTGACACGATCACGATCAACGCGAAGACTCTCTTCCTGACCACGGGCTACCGGGTTGAAGAAACCTACACGCTCAATAAAACGACCGTCGCGGGATTTGCGGCTGTCGGTGACTGTCAGATGGTAGAACGGGCGCTTCTTGGAGCCGCCACGAGCCAAACGGATAATTACCATTTAACCAATATCCTGTTCTGTTGAACGAACTTTGTACGATTCACGCCTGCTGAATACCAGCTGACGCGAAGACCCATACTCGAAAGGGGCGCTATTCTATGCTAAAAAAGCGCCAAAGAAAACAGCAAAACCAGTTGTTTCCCCGTTTTCCATGTAAGGCTTTTTACATACGGCCAAACGGGGGCATTCCGCCTCCCCCACCGCCGCCAGGGGGCATCATGCCGCCCATGCCGCGCATCATATTCGCCATACCGCCTTTCTTGCCAAACTTTTTCATCATCTTCTGCATTTGCTTGTGCTGTTTCAGCAGACGATTGACGTCCTGGATCTGGGTTCCAGACCCCGTGGCGATACGGCGCTTGCGGGAATTGTTGATCACATCCGGGTAACGCCGCTCTTTTGGCGTCATGGAGCAAATGATCGCCTCCATCTGCCCCATGGACTTGTCGTTGACCTGTTGCTGCGCCACCTGGGCCATCTGCCCCATGCCGGGCAACTTGTCGAGCAGGCCACCGATGCCACCCATGTTCTTCATCTGCTGAAGCTGATCCCGAAAATCCTCCAGATCGAAGCTTTTGCCCTTTTTGATTTTCTTGGTGAGCTTCTGGGCCTTCTTCTGATCAAGCTTGCGCTCTGCCTCTTCAATCAGCGAGAGCACATCGCCCATACCCAGGATCCGGGAGGCAACCCGGTCCGGATAGAACGGCTCCAGCGCATCAGACTTTTCACCAACACCCAGGAACTTGATCGGCTTACCGGTAATGTGACGAACAGACAAGGCGGCACCGCCACGGGCATCGCCATCGGTTTTGGTCAGCACCACGCCGGTCAGCGGCAGGGCATCGTTGAACGCCTTGGCGGTGTTGGCGGCATCCTGGCCCGTCATGGCATCGACCACGAACAGGGTTTCAACCGGGTTGACCGCTTTATGCAGCCGACCAATCTCTCCCATCATCTGTTCGTCGACGTGGAGTCGGCCGGCGGTATCAAGAATTACCACATCAATGTGCTTCTTCCTGGCCGCGGCAATGGCACCCTCGGCAATATCAACCGGGTCCTGATCGGCACTGCTCGGGAAGAACTCGACACCCACTTCGCCAGCGAGGGTTTCCAACTGGCGAATCGCCGCCGGACGGTAGACGTCGGCGCTGACCACCAGGACGGATTTTTTCTGCCGCTCTTTAAGGAAGCGCGAGAGTTTGGCGACCGTGGTCGTCTTACCTGCACCCTGCAGACCCGCCATCATGACTACGGCCGGCGGCTGGACGTTCAGATTGAGGGATTCATTACCCTCGCCCATGACGCGTTCCAGCTCCTGCTGGACAACTTTCACAAAGACCTGGCCCGGCGTCAGACTGCGCTGCACCTCCTGGCCAATGGCACGCTTGCGGACGCCCTCAACAAAGTCCTTCACCACCGGCAGGGCGACATCCGCCTCCAGCAGCGCCATGCGCACTTCCCGCAGGGTGTCCTTTATATTGTCATCAGTGAGGCGCGCCTGGCCGGAAATCTTGCGCAGACTGCCGGAAAGTCGGTCTTGGAGGTTCTCAAACATGTTGCTCTTCCGTACCCCGGATAAATTGAGTGCGTGAATCGGCAGAGCCGGCGACGACTCCTTGATTCCAGTTGCATAATCGCGACATTATAACCAGACTATCGCCCTGAAACGACCAGCCCGGTCAAATCGGCGCAAACCAGCGCCGATCCCCAGTCAGAACAGTGGTTAATAAGGAAGTCATGGGAACGCTGATTCTCGCGGTCACCTCTCTTTTTCTTTACAGCGTCGGTACCGCGCTGCAGGCCCTGCATTTCAGAGGCCGGGTTCAAAGCAACATTGCCATTACTACCCTGATTGGCGTTCTCGCCCTGACCAGCCACGGACTTCTCATTGGCCAGACAGTCCACCACGACGGCGGCTTCGATTTCAGTTTTTTCAAAAGCTCCGTGCTTATTTCCTGGCTGATCGTCTTCCTTCTATTGGGACTCAACCTTAAAAAGCCGGTGCAAAGCCTGTTTCTCGGCGTGTACCCGCTGGCCGGCCTCACCATTATTCTCGCCCTGGTTACCCATGGACCCTCGAGACTGGTGTCCGAGCAAAGCTACGGCATGCTCTCCCATATTGCGCTTTCGGTGACAGCCTACAGCCTCTTTACTCTGGCGGCCATCCAGGCGGTTCTACTTTACTTCCAGAATCGCCAACTGAAGCACAATTACAACAGCCTGCTGGTTCGTAACCTGCCACCTCTTCAAACCATGGAGTCGCTGCTGTTCGAGATGGTCTGGGCTGGCGTCGTCATGCTGATTCTGGCCATTGTGACCGGCGCCCTCTTTATAGAGGATCTCTTTGCCCAGAATCTCGCCCACAAGACCCTGTTCTCGATCCTGTCCCTGCTTGTGTTTGTGGCGCTCCTGATTGGTCGTTACACCAAAGGCTGGAGGGGCATCACCGCCAGCCGTTGGACCCTCGCTGGCTGCGCACTCCTGATGCTGGCCTTCTACGGCAGCAAGTTTGTGCTGGAACTGATCTTCCAGCGCGGCGGCTGACACCGGAAGCACCGGTTATTCTCTTGACACAACGCTCGCCGAAACCCTATTTTCGCTACTTGTCAGCAATATAAGGACACCTCTTTTGAACGAAACATCGCTCACCGCGCTGTTTATTCTCCTGGTTGGACTGATCCTCCTTTCCGGTTTCTTCTCGAGCTCCGAGACGGGGATGATGTCGCTCAACCGATATCGTCTCAAACATATGGCCAAAACCGGCCATAAAGGTGCCAAGCGCGCCCAGGGCCTGCTGCAACGAACCGACCAGCTGATCGGCGTCATCCTGATCGGCAACAACTTCGTGAACATCTTCGCCTCTTCGATCGCCACGGTTATCGCGATTCGGGTCTGGGGCGATGCCGGCATCGCGATTGCCACCATCCTGCTGACCATCGTGATCCTGATCTTCGCAGAAGTCACTCCGAAAACCCTTGCAGCACTATTTCCCGAGAAAATTGCCTTCCCGGCCAGTTACATACTCGGTCCGCTGCTGAAAATCCTGTATCCGATTGTCTGGGCGGTGAACCTGTTCACCGGAGGCATACTGAAACTGCTGGGCGTTTCCGCCGCAGACGCTGCCAACGACCACCTCAGCCGGGAAGAACTGCGAACACTGGTGAATGAGGCAGGCGCCCTGATACCCGCCAAGCACAAGGACATGCTGGTCAGCATTCTGGACCTGGAAAAAGTGACCGTGAATGACATCATGGTGCCGAGAAACGAGGTAGTGGGTATCGACCTGGAAGACGACACCGACACCATTCTGCGCCAACTGCGCAGCAGCCAGCATACCCGGCTTCCGGTCTTCAAGGGCGACATCAATAACATTCAGGGCATACTGCACCTGCGCAGCGCTTCCAAACTGCTGCAACAGGAGGAAATCAACAAGGCCATGATCATGCAGCTTTGCCAGGAACCCTATTTCATTCCGGAAAGCACGCCCCTGAACACCCAACTGATCAACTTCCAGAAAGGTCGTCGACGGTTCGGCGTTGTTGTCGATGAATACGGCGACGTTCTTGGCCTCGCGACACTGGAAGACATACTTGAAGAGATCGTCGGCGACTTTACGACGGACTATGCCGCCACCAGCCCGGACATCATTCCGCAGGACAACGGCACGTTCATTATTGATGGCACTTCCGCCGTTCGAACCATCAACAAGACCCTGGGCTGGAAGCTCCCTACCGATGGCCCTAAAACCCTTAACGGCCTGATTACCGAAACCCTGGAGAACATCCCCGACACCAACGTCTGCCTGAAAGTGGACGGCCATCGGGTAGAAGTGCTGCAGATCAAGGACAATGTCGTGAAAGCAGCCATTGTGCACCCGAAAAAACGCAAAAAACGTTCTCTGTCACTGAAACAGTAAAACCCGGACACCTCCTCCCTATGGCGCTATAGACCCTTCGGTTATAGCGTCTCCCGTTCTTGAAAGATCAAAATTTAACCGCCAGCTTGACCCCCGGTGATCCCCCACCAACACTGAAGGAGCGTGCGATACAAAAACAATCACAAGGAATACGTCCATGAGTCTGACACACACGTTTGGCCTGCTCGCCCATCCCGACCAGGAGTGGGAGGCGATCCGCAATGAATCCGAGACTGTCACAAGACTGTACGCCGGCCACATTCTGCTGCTGGCATTGATCCCTGCGGTTGCCGGCTTCATCGGAACAACCCAGGTAGGCTGGCAAATTGGTGATGGCCAGATCACCAAGCTGTCGGTAACGAGCGCACTCCAGCTTTCCACACTTTTCTACGCGGCCATGCTTGCCGGCATTTTTATACTCGGCAAGTTCATTGATTTTTTCGCCGCAACGTATGATGCGGTAGAACGGACGCCCAGAGGCGTTGCTCTGGCGGCGTACACGGCAACCCCGATTTTCCTGATTGGCGTAATCGCCGCGTATCCGAACATATGGGTGAATATGCTGGCAGGCCTGGTGGCGGTTGCCTACGCGGTCTACCTGCTTTACGAAGGGCTACCGATTCTGATGAGGATCCCGGCGGACAAGGGGTTCATGTTCGCTTCTGCAGTCCTGACGGTTGGCCTGGTTATGTTCGTTGCCCTGCTCGCCATCAGTGTTGTTATCTGGAGCATGGGCATAGGCCCGGTTTACGTGAACTGACCGCAAATTATCTTGCAAGTCAGTAATCTGCACGAGGGTGCCTGTTGGGCACCCCGTGTTTTTTTGAATTTGCTCCCACGTTAGCGTTTGGTCATGTTAACTTTGGGCAAAATGCGGTAAATTTAACCAATAACGAGAATCCAAGGATTTCAAGCTCGGTCATGTATCCGGTTGAGGCGTAAACAGGAGTCTGCCATGAACAAGCAGTCCGGCATACATTACCTCCGCGAACACAGGGAAGCCGGAAGTAACAGACCGGTTCCTGCGGAGGTCACCCGCATCCGGGACACGGTTGTCGCCGGGCTCGGTGATTTGCTGCAGGGCGCCTTCGACGCCGTCGACGATTCGCTGTTCGAGCTGGCCAATAATGCCCGCAGCAACAACGAACAGAACCGGTACTTCGAGGCGATGCGTGAAATTCGCATCAAGCGTAAGGGTGTCGAGCGGCATTTCCAGAACACCGTTGCCCAATATTTTGCCACCCCCCCTCACACCGGACCGCTTCAGGAAGAACAGCTGAGCAAGCAGGCCAGCGCCGACACTCTTGCCCTGGTCGGCAATGACGACCTTGAGGAGCAGGTTGCCCTCAACGCCATGATCACCAAGGCAAAGGCGCACTTTCAGGGCCCACTGCTGCAACTCCAGACCCGTTTCAGTCAGGTGTACCCGGAAGCCACCGACGAATCACCGGTCAATCCGATGGCACCGGAACACCTTTGCAGTGCGTTCACAGAGGCAATACAGGCCCTTGAGATCCAGATCCGTGAGCGCCTGATCCTGCTCAAGCAGTTTGACCGCTATGTTGTGTCCAACCTCGGCATGCTGCTGGACGAAGCCAACCGCATACTGATCCAGGCCGGGATCATTCCGAACTTCCGTTATCACGGCAAATCCGGTCAGCAGCATGAGGCCTCCAGTCCCCAGTCGGCAGAGGCGCCAAAACAGGAAAGCGCGCCGGACGCTTCCGCGGCAGAACGGGCCGGCCAGGCCGCCAGCAGCAGCGCGGTTTTCGAACAGATCCGACAGATGCTGGCGCTGCAACGGGCCAATGCGGGCATACCTCCCCGTGCCTCGGACCCGAATGTCCGGGTCGTGGGTGACTCCGAGCTGGCAAGCCTTCTCAATTCATTGCCGCTTTCAGCCCCCCGGCAGGACCAGGGCAACCTGAGCGCCGGCGAACCTGTCAGCGTTGATCTCCGTCAGCTGGTACAACAGCTCCTTTCCCAGACCGATACCGGGGATGGTCGAAAACCGGCGCTTAACGAGGTCGATGAAGACCTCATTAACCTGGTTTCCATGCTGTTTGAATTCATTCTTGACGACTACAACCTGTCAGCTCCGGTTCAGGTGTTGATAAGCAGGCTGCAGATTCCGATCCTGAAAGTGGTTATCCGGGACAAGAGTTTCTTCAGCCAGGCTACGCACCCGGCCAGACGTCTCCTGAACTCCCTGGCGAGAGCAGGCATTGGCTGGAGTAGCAGCGACGAGAAAACCAAGGACAAACTCTACGGACAGATTCACAACATTGTGCAAAGGATTCTCAACGAATTTGACGGTGATGTTTCGCTTTTTGAAACCCTCAATCAGGAATTCGAACAGTTCCTTGAACGGGAGAACCGAAAGGCGTCTCTGGTTGAGCAGAGAACCCGTGAATCCGAGCGGGGTCGGATCAAGTCCCAGACGGCTCAACAAACCGTCGACAATCTTCTTAAACAGAAGGTGTCCCGTTACAAACTGCCGGAGTCCATCCATGACATCCTGATGAATGGCTGGAGCCGCGTGATGTTTCTTGCCTATCTCAGGGATGACGTGGAGCATCGGTGGAATGCCACGGTGAAGGTCGTCGATGATCTGATCTGGTGTCTTCACCCCCATCAGGAAGATGACGAAAGAGACCAGTGGGTGCGGGTCGTGCCTGGCCTGCTGAAATCACTGCGGTCAGGACTTGAAGAGGTCTCCTATAACTCATCGAGACTCGATGAAATGATGGGCCAGCTCAAGCATCAGCTGGCAGAGGCATTCCGGACCAATGCTGCCATCGAAGCACTACAGGATTCTCCTGAAGAGCCGGCGGAAGAGGAAATCGCGACCGTTCACCAGACGGCCGTTGAGCGCCAGCAGGAACTGGAAGACGCTGCAATCTCGGAATATGTTGCCCAGATTGACGGTATCGAGATTGGTAACTGGGTCGAGTTTCGACTGGTCAATGGTGCAAACTTCCGCTGCAAGCTGTCCGCCATCATTGATGAAGCAGATTGCTTTGTCTTTGTGAACCGGATGGGGCTGAAAGTGATTGAGAAAACCCGGGTTGAACTGGCCCATGAAATGCGCCGTGGCCGGCTGACCCTGCTTGAGCAGGGCGCATTGATTGATCGGGCCCTGGATGCGGTTGTCGGCACCCTCCGGAGCAAGACCGCCTGACGCCAATGCCTGAAAAAAGCAGTCCCAATGCCCTGCCGGCTGCCTACCGGCTTGGGCTTGCCTTGTCTCTGGCTCTTTTCCTACACACGCTCCTGCTTTCAGGCATCTCCTCGCCCAAGGAAGAACCAACGGTCACGCACAGGGAGAGTGTAAGGTTTGAGCTGGTAGCCCCGGGCACTCTTAGAACGGTTGCCGACCCGTCAGCTGACCTCAGTCCTCGTCGGGATGCACCACGGGTAACGCCGTTTGAGATTGATCCTCCTGAGCCGGAACCCCTCTCCAAACCGGAGGTTGTGACATCCCGCGAGCCGCAAACCCCCGCCCCGACAAAGGCAACAAATACCAGCGTCCCCCGGAGCGAAGCCGCACAGTCAAGCGCCAGCTCTGCTGCCGGAGAAGAACCCGAACAGCTCCCTGAAAAAACGGAGGAGAGCATTACGAGGGTTACGGAGTCACCGGGCGAGCTCGACCCCTATGTGGTCAAACTGGCCGTCCATCTGGCCCATCAACTTGAAGAACTGAGAGTGCCGGCCATGAGGAGCCTCACTGACACGGTCGCTATGGAAGTCGAACTGCAGTTGCTTGGAAATGGCGCCCTGACCCGGGCAAGGGTTCTGAAATCAACAGGAATCAAGCCAATCGATGAAGCTGCATATCGGGCTGCGCTGGCGGCTAGCCCCTACCCTCAGCCACCGAAGGATAGCGGGAGCGCGAACCGCTTCGAGGTGGAACTGTTGTTCACCCCGAAACGGCTCTGAGCGGCAGTGATCAGGCTTCTGCCTGCTTCGCCGCCTCTTTGACAAGTTTGGCCAGCTCACCGCTCTCGGACATTTCGAGAACAATGTCACATCCGCCAACGAGCTCACCATTGATGTACAGCTGGGGATACGTGGGCCAGCTGGAGTAAACCTTCAGGGCTTCACGAAGCTCCTGGTTATCCAGAATATTGACGAAGGCAAAGCGTTCGCCGCAGGCCATTACCGCCTGTACGGTTTTGGCCGAGAAGCCACACTGGGGTGCCTGTGGGCTGCCCTTCATGTACAGGATGATCGGATTCTCTTCAAGCTGGCTCTTAATGGTTTCATTGATATCCATGAACATTCACCTCTGTTGGAACAGTCTTGCCACACGGCAATTTTCTTGACGCTATTGTACACGGGTGCCGAACACCTCACCAAACACCTTGATTTGACCTCGAGCAACACCGGCAGTTCCAGCCCGGCCACAGCGTTGTCATACCTGCTCCGAAGGGCTAGACTTGATGCCCAATTTTTTCAGCCAACGTTCAGGCAATCCCGCCAGCAGCGGGGTTCGGTGAGATAAGGGCCATTGCATGGCGGCACGACATTTTCTGACATTGAATGACATGACAACCAACGAGCTGGAAAGCCTGGTTGATCATGCCACAGCATTGCGCAACGAGTGGCGGCAAGGGAAGGTTCGGGACTCCCTCAAGAACCGTGTCCTTGCGATGATCTTCGAAAAATCATCAACGCGAACCCGGGTTTCTTTTGAAGCCGGCATGACCCAGCTCGGCGGCTCCGCAATGTTCCTGTCGCCACGGGATACCCAGCTTGGCCGGGGCGAGCCGATAGAAGACTCGGCTATCGTTATCTCCAGCATGGTTGATGCGGTGATGATCCGCACCTTTGCCCATGAAACCGTGGAGCGCTTCGCGGCTGCATCACGGGTGCCGGTGATCAATGCGCTGACCGATGACTTTCACCCATGCCAATTGCTGGCCGATATGCAAACATTCCGGGAACACCGCGGCAGTATTCGCGGCGCTACCGTTGCCTGGATCGGCGATGGCAACAACATGTGCCACTCCTACATCAATGCCGCCGCACAGTTCGATTTCAACCTGAACATCGCCTGTCCTGAGGGCTACGAGCCGGCAGAATCAATGCTCAAGGGCCACGAAGACCGGGTCAAGGTGTTCCGGGAGCCGGCCGAGGCGGCCCGAAACGCCCAGCTCCTGGTGACCGACGTCTGGGCTTCCATGGGCCAGGAAGACGAGCAGAAAGCCCGTGAAAGGGCGTTCAGTGGCTATCAGATCAATCCCGGGCTGCTCTCTGTGGCCGATAAGGATGTGCTGTTCATGCATTGCCTCCCGGCTCACCGTGGTGAGGAAATATCGGCGGACATGATGGAGCATCCTGCCTCCGTGGTCTGGGACGAGGCCGAGAACCGCCTGCACGCCCAGAAGGCACTGCTCGAATTTCTCATCCTGAACCGGCTGGACTGATTCCATGAGCACAACCGCACAATCTCCGGCAGACTGGCTGCTCGAGGTCAATAACCTGTCCTGCGGCTACGGCGGGGATTCTGTGGTCAAGGATGTCAGCTTTGCCCTGAGCCATGGCGACATCGGCTGCCTGCTTGGCCCGAGCGGCTGCGGCAAAAGTACCATACTGCGCGCCCTCGCCGGTTTTCTTCCACTGAGTGGTGGCGAGATTTCGCTGCAGTCCCAGGCCATCAGCCTGCCCGGACGCACCCTGCCCCCGGAAAAGCGTCGGATCGGCATGGTGTTCCAGGATTACGCCCTGTTTCCGCACCTGACTATCGCTGACAACGTGGGGTTCGGTCTGCGGAATCTGAACAAGGCAGAGAAACGGCAGAAGGTCATGGAACTACTGAATGTCGTGCATCTGCAGGATCTGGCCGACAACTATCCCCATGAACTGTCTGGCGGCCAGCAGCAGCGCGTTGCCCTGGCCCGCGCCCTGGCACCCGAGCCCACGCTGATTTTGCTGGATGAGCCGTTTTCCAATCTGGACGCGGATCTGCGCCGTCGGCTGAGCCTGGATGTTCGCGAAATCCTGAAGACGCTCGGCATCAGCGCCATTCTGGTTACCCACGACCAGCAGGAAGCCTTCGCCATGTGCGATCAGGTCGCTGTGTTGCGGGACGGCAGGATCCAGCAGTGGGACGTGCCCTACAACCTCTACCATGAACCGGCAAATCGTTTCGTTGCCAGCTTCGTGGGTCAGGGCGGATTCGTCCCCGGCACCGCCCTGGGGCCGGATACTATTGAATCCGAGCTCGGCGTGATCCACGGCAACCGGGCCTACAAATGGGAACCCGGCACCCTGGTAGACGTTCTGATCCGGCCCGATGACATCGTTCATGACCCCGACTCGGATCTGCAGCCAAAGGTGGTTGAGAAAACCTTTGCCGGCACTTCCACGCTCTACCGTTTCCGGTGTTCCGAAGACACAGAGTTCGAAGCCCTGTTCCGCAGTCACCTGGATTTCAACCTGGGTGAGCATGTGCCGGTGCGTGTCGAGGCGGATCACCTGATTGCCTTCGAACGCACCAGCTGATTGAGAGATTCAGTTGTTGCAGACGCGCTCGACAGCATCCAGCCAGCCAGCGTAGAGAGATTCTCGCAAAGCCGGGCGCATTTCCGGATGGAACTGCCGCTCGCATTCCCAGAGCGCGGAGATCTGCTCAAGGTTGTCAAAAATACCTGTCTGTAGTCCCGCAAGGTAGGCAGCTCCGAGAGCGGTTGTCTCTGTAACCCGGGGCCGGTCAACGGTGACATTCAGTATGTCGGCCAGGAACTTCATCACCCAGTCGTTCACCACCATACCGCCATCCACGCGCAGCGATTCAAGTCGGGCGCCGTCGTTCTGGATCGCCCGCACCAGGTCCTTGGTCTGATAGCAGACCGACTGCAGGCCGGCGGTAACGATCTCGCCAATGCCCGTATCCCGCGTCAGGCCCATGATGGCGCCGCGAGCATGAGGATCCCAATGAGGGGCTCCCAGGCCGGTAAACGCCGGAACCAGGTAAACCGGATTGTCGACTCCGACCGCCTCCGCATGGGCGGAAGATTCATTGGCGTGGGCAATCAGCTTGAGCCCGTCCCTCAACCACTGCATGGCAGCACCGGCAACAAAAATACTTCCTTCTACCGCGTAACAGGGCTTGCCGTTTAGCCGATAGGCCATGGTGGTCAGCAACCGATTTTCGGACCGAACGGCCTTATCGCCCGTATTGAGCATGAGAAAACAGCCGGTGCCGTAAGTGCTCTTGGCCATGCCCGGGTAAAAGCAGGCCTGCCCCACGAGAGCCGCGTGCTGATCCCCTGCAATGCCGGCAATCATAACTGGCGCGCCCAACCACTGTACTTCGGCGGTGCCATAGTCTGCGGCGCTATCGAGTACTTCCGGCAGCAAGGCCCGCGGCACGCGAAACAGGGCCAGAAGATCGTCGTCCCAGTCCTGCTTGTGAATATTGAAAAGAGCCGTTCTCGAGGCATTGGTGGCATCGGTGCAGTGGGATTTTCCGTTCGTCAGGTTCCAGAGCAGCCAACTGTCCACCGTTCCAAAAGCCAGTGCACCGGATTCGGCCCGGGCGCGGGCGCCCTCCACGTTATCGAGAATCCAGGCTATCTTGGTGGCCGAAAAGTAGGGATCAATTAGCAGCCCGGTTCGTTCAACAACCGTGTCCTCATGGCCGTCTGATTTCAGCTTGGTACACCAGGACGCGGTTCGACGGTCCTGCCAGACAATAGCGTGGTAGATCGGCTCGCCGGTTGCCCGGTCCCAAATCACCGTGGTTTCCCGCTGATTGGTGATACCAATACCCGCCAGCTCCGAGGCGTCGATACCCGCTTTGTCGAGCGCGCCGCGACACACCGCCAGAGTGCTGTCCCAGATTTCCCGAGCATCGTGCTCCACCCAGCCATCTTTCGGGAAATACTGGTGAAATTCCTGCTGATCGGTTGCAACGCTGTTGCCCGTTTGATCAAAAACAATAGCACGGGAACTGGTTGTGCCCTGGTCGATGGCAAGCAGATAACGGGTCATGGACGGCCTCCTTTTGTTTCCCGGAATTCTAACAGCAGAGCAGACGGGAAAGGGTGACCGATATGGAATTTGGGAGCAGGCATAAAAAAAGGGCCGGAAAACCGGCCCTCAAATGACGAATGAAACAAGGAAAGTTCGTAAGAACTACAACCTCAAAAGTCATCCCTTACGCTTTGCAGTATTGACCGGCCCGCCAAAAACTTCAGTAGTGCTTGTGTAGCTGCTTTGTTACATCAGGTGAGGCGATGGGGTCTGGCTCACACAATGGAGTCCACCGGTTTTTTTCTGGGCCAGACCAGGCTGAATTTTGCACCGCCAAGCGTGTCGCTCCTGCTGACGAAGGCGTGCCCTCCGTGCCAGTAGAGAATCCGGCGAACAATAGACAAACCCAGGCCGTAGCCGCCGGAGGTTCGGGTACGGCTGTCGTCCAGTCGGGCAAACGCAGTAAACACTTTCTCCCAGTCTTCCTCTGGAATGCCGGGGCCATCGTCTTCAACGTCAACGCGACAGTTGTCCTCATCGAAATGACAGCTGACCAGCACCTTGCCAGCCGCGTAGCGTCCTGCGTTGCCTACCAGATTCTGGATCGCCCGATGCAGGTAGCGAGGCTCAATATCCGACAGCGCCCAACGTTCCGAGACCTCATCAATGTTGCCTTCGATACTCAGCTCGGGCCGGACCATCTGCTGCTCAGAGACCACCTGGCGGACAATGTCGGTTACCGAGGTTTCCTGCAGCGAGAAAACCGGGCCGCCCTGCTCCAGCCGCGCATATGTCAGGATCTCATCAATCAGCTCGTCCAGTTCCTGGATATCGCCATCAATACCGTCCAGTTGCCTTTGCAGGGCAGACTCGTCCTGGCAGTCCTCGATCATTTGGACGCCAAAGCGGATACGGGCCACGGGAGTGCGCAATTCGTGCGAAACCGCGTGAATCATTTCCCGCTGCACCTGCACCAGGCGCTGTATGTGTTCGGCCATACCGTTGAATGACGAGGCCAGGCGGGTTACCAGCGTTCCCTCGCCCGCCTGGACCCGGGCGCTCATTTCTCCACGTGCGATTCGAACCGCTACCGACTCAACGGTTCTGAGATTACTGTCCACTTCCCGGAGCGCGAGGAAAACGGCAACGGCCAAAACCCCGCCAAGCACCAGGACCAGCAGCAGGACAACCGGCCAGGCCCAGGGATCAAACCCCGCGGGCATGTCAATCCGGTACAACTCACCGTCGGATAGCTGAACGATCACCCGTCCGCAACCGTCTGATTCGTCGGTGTAGAAGGCAAGGCCCCGCTCGGCGACCTGGTCCAGAACGTCAGAGTCCGGCAGCAGGTCGGCGTCGTCCAGGGTCTGCACTTCGACATTGAGAGAACGGGCCATTTGCGAGGCAACATTGAGACGGTCATCCGCAGAGGCTGAATCAAGATGCCACCGGAAAATCAACCCAATGGTTTCTGACACATCCCGGTAGGGCTCGTTCAGACGCAGCTGCAGGATTTCTCCGCTCAGTCCGGTTACCAGAACCCGATACCCTACGTCACTGTCGATGCCAACCACCTGGCCGTAGCCAAGTCGCTCCAGAGCCACCGGTGACAGGTTGAAACGGGAAGCAGCCCCCATGCGAAGATCAACCGCCGAACTCAGCCAGTGGTATTGCTGTAATGGTGCCGGGGCCGCAGCCAGCCAGCGCATCAGTGGCTCGGGGAAGCGTTCATGCCAGAATTGGGAGCGCACCGAGTTGATCCCGGTGAACAGCAGGACACATAAAAAAACAACCAGCGCGGTCAGGCCGGCAAGGCGGGCATAAAGCTTGAGGAAGAACTTCAGGGGCATGGTACCAACCCTGGCATGGAACACCGGTATGCGGGCGAATGGCACACCGGCTCCAGAGACTGAATCGTCAGGCTTCCTTTACGAACAGGTAGCCTTTACTACGAACGGTCTTGATGCGTCGCGGATGGATGGGGTCATCGCCAATCTTGGGTCGAATCCGGGAAACGCGAACATCAATGGATCGATCCTGACCATCATATTCAATACCACGCAAGGCGGTGAAGATTTCTTCCCGGCTAAGCACGCGGCCCGCGTTGCTGGCGAGCAACCAGAGCAAATCAAATTCGGCGCTGGTCAGATCGATGCTTTCTTCACTCAGCCAGGCCTCCCGCATGGAGCGGTCGACAACCAGATCATTGAACTGGAGGCGCACCGGTTCTTCGCCCCCTGCCTCGTCCGCCGACCCCGAGCCGGTTTCGGTCACCCGACGCAGCATCGCGCGAATACGCGCCAGCAGCACCCGGGGTTTGACCGGTTTGCCAATATAGTCATCGGCACCCATTTCCAGACCCAGGACCTGGTCCAGATCGTCGGTTCGGGCAGTCAACATGATGATCGGACCGGAAAAGAAGGGGCGCACCCGACGGCAAATGGAGAGCCCATCCTCGCCAGGCAACATGAGATCCAGAACCACCAGATCCGGCTGCTCGTTACGGATCCGCTCTACCGCGGCACCACCATGAGTTTCCAGGGAGACGGTCAACCCGTTGCTTTCAAGGTATTCGCGGGTTAACTCCGCCAACCGCTCGTCGTCCTCGACAATCAGAATTCGCCAACTTTCGTTTGTCTGTTCCACGCCATCCATCTCTGGTTTTGTTATTCCGGTTTCAGGTCATTCTGTGTACCTGACGATACAGGCAACCTGCTGTAACAGCAATTATACATGCTATTCAGAAATATACATGGAACTACTGCTTCGTTACACCCTGTGACAGAGCTCCCGTAACCTCCAATCGGACCCCGATGTCACAGACACGTCACCTGGTGGTCACCGATGTGTCATACCGGCTTCATAGGCTTGTCGGGAAATGGAAACAAAAGAGACGACGCCATGACCACACAAACCGCGAAAGCCCGCCGCAGCGCCCGTCGCCTGAAAACCGACATGACCCGGTGCCCCAGACAGGTCGAAGCAGCCCAGCGACTGCGTTACCGGGTGTTTTCGGAAGAGTATGGCAGCGACCTGGGCGCACAGACGCCAGGCATCGACGCCGACGAGTTCGACACCGTGTGTGACCACCTGGTCGTAACCGACCTGGATTCCGGCGAGCTGGTAGCGACCACGCGAATCCTGCATCAGGCAGACACGGCAGCCGTTGGCGGCTTTTATTCGGCCGGGGAGTTCGACCTGAGCGCCCTGGAGAGACTCCCTGGCACCATAGCCGAGCTGGGGCGCACTTGTGTTCACCCGGATTATCGCAATGGCGCGACCATCAGCCTGCTCTGGTCGGCAGTGGCCGAATATCTGGTTGAGCGCGGTGTTGACTACATGATTGGCTGCGCGAGCATCGGCATGTCTGACGGAGGCCTGAAAGCCTGGCGCATCGCCAGCCACCTCCAGAACGAGTACCTGGCCGATCCGGCCTTTCTGGTAAAGCCACTTCGCGCGATGCCGCATCTGACCCACACCCGGGACAGCGATCGACCGGTGGACGTTCCTGCGCTGATCCGAGCCTACATGCGTCTTGGTGCCCGTGTCTGCGGTGAGCCCTGCTGGGATCCGGATTTTCGCTGTGCCGACCTGTTGGTTGTGCTGGAGGTCAGCAAACTGGCCGGCCGCTACAGCCGGCACTTCATGCGCTCGGCATCCTGAAGACGGGAGTCTGTGAGATGAGCTGGCTGAGACTCTGCGTTCGGATCACTGCCTTTATGGCTTTTCTGGCAGCCACCACGATGCTGGCCGCCGGTTTGAGGGTCAGTGAAGTGGTTACCCGCAAAGCCATCGATCGGACACCCTGGGCCAGATTCTGTTTCCGGTGGGCCTGCCGGTGCCTGGGACTGCGTATACACCAGCATGGCTCACCCTCAGACGATACCGTTCTGTTCGTCAGCAACCACATCAGTTGGTCAGATATTCCGATTCTGGGGAGCCTGGCACCGATCCGGTTCCTGTCGAAAGCCGAGGTTGGCCAATGGCCGGTCATAGGCTGGCTGGCACGACAGGCCGGCACGCTTTTCATCCGGCGGGGAGGCGGTCAGGCCCGCCGCGTTCGGGACCAGATTATTGAGAACTTGCAGGCTGAAGAGAATGTCCTGGTCTACCCGGAAGGAACCACCAGCGCAGGTCTGACGGTATTGCCGTTCCATGGCCTGTTGCTCAAGGCCGCTCCAGAGAACAGAACGCCGGTACAGCCGATCACCATTGCCTATCGCCGGGAAGGCCGACCCGACCATCTGGCTCCCTTCATTGAGGATGATGAGTTCCACCACCATTTGTTGCGGATGCTAGCCCAGCCTTCTGCCCGGGTCGACGTAGTCTTCCACGAACCTTTACACCCGTCGGAAAAGATACCGGCCGGAGAGTTCGCCGCCAGCCTGAGAGAGACCGTTCTGGAAGGACTGACCCGAATATACCGTGGTGAATACGACAGACCGGCAACCGAGTGCCTCAGAACAGGGGACGACCCTGGGCTACCTCATCTTCCGTCGCTTCACGGCGGCCAACGATCTCCAGATCAAAGTACAGGGTAAAGCCCGCCAATGGGTGATTGGCGTCCACCTTAACCAGGTTGCCATCAATCCCGACAACCTGCACGATCTGCGCTTCATCGCCCGTGTTGGTCTGGAACTTCATGCCAATCTGCAGGTTCTCGATGCCTTCGAACAGTGAACGTGGCACCTTGCGCACCAGCTCGGGCTTGTGCTCACCGTACGCCATGGCCGGCGGCACCGTTACCTCCAGGCAATCGCCCACGTTGCGGTCTTTCACCGCCTGTTGGATCCCTTCAATAATCTCGGGACTGCCATAGACGAAGTGCAGGGGCTCACTGCCTTCGGAAGTATCAACCAGCTCGCCGATCTTGTTCTTCAAAACATAGTGAACGGTAAAAACGTCGGGTCTTGCTTGTGAAGCTGTCATCAGGTTTTCGAGTTTCCTGTATCCGGTGGTGTTTCGAGCTGTTGCAGGCCATGAATAACCAGTCGCTGATCCAGCTTGTCCCGCAATCCTGAAGGGTTACTCAGGCCCATGCGCTCAAGCAGGGACCCGTAACGGCCTTCGTCATCCCGGGCCCGGAGGGCCTGTAACAGGGTTGACAGTTTACCACGGCGAGTGGCCGTTGCGGCCTTGAGCCACTTAAGGGCTTTCCCCAACGTCAGCTCCTCATCGGTAAAGTCCCTGCCAAACGGGAACGGCGGGAACAGGCTGGCATCTCCCGCTGCCGCAACGGCAAGACGGATGGCTTGCGGGGTATTGTTACACCAGTCGGCAGGCAGCTTGAACGCAGGATCCACCTTGCCCGCCTTCTGGGCTTTTTTCAGAAGCTCCTGCTGGAACCGGGAGTCGGCAATGCGGATCAGCCTCAGGAAGACCTGCTCGTCGGACTGCCCTCTCAGATCGGCAATCCCATACTCGGTAATGACGATGTCCCGCAGATGGCGGGGTATGGTGCAATGACCATAATTGAACACGATATTCGACAGTACCTTGCCCTGGGATGATCGGGTGCTGCGTAGCGACAGGATCGAACGTGCGCCCGGCAGCTCGTGAGCCATGGCAACGAAGTTGTACTGGCCACCGACACCACTGACCACACGACCATCCTCAAGACCATCCGATACGCCAGCACCGTTGAGGGTGTACATCATAGCCGAATTGATGAACCGGCCATGAACGCGCTGCGCCGCTTTCAGCTTCTGGTCTCCGAACCGGTGGTCATACAGGTGGTTGATGAAGTTCACGCTGGTCATGCAGATTTTTGCACGCTGCTCGTCGGTCATTTCCCTGAGGTACTGGTAAAACTGCTCGGGACCAACGTAAAAACCGCCGTGCATGGCGATACCGCCAGTCAGCCGTTCCCCGAGGATGAGGGTTTCGATGGCCTGCCGGGCCTCCGGATTGTCCAGATCACCCTCGACCGACTGATCACCAATACGCAACCGGCCGCCCTTGAACTCGACAGCTTCTTTAAAGATGCCATGCTGGACCAGCCAATGAACATCCTTTGCCCGCAACGGGCTATCAATCAGCTTTTCGCGCCGCAGGACATCGAGGGTTGCAAGAGACACCTCGCTGGGAATATCACCGCGATTGATCAATGTCTGCAGACCGGCGTGATCGTATACCTCGCGGGTAAGGATGCCTTCCTGCATCAGGTAGAGGAAACCATCCACCATCATTTCACTACAGCCATAAAGCCCCTCCTCGAAGGAGCCGGTGCCACCGTCCTCGCGAACGACGGGGAAATGCTGATCAACCTGGAGATGGTCAAACACCTGCCGCCAGGCCTTATTGTGACTGTGTCTGAGAATGGCGCTGTGGACCAGGGCCGCGCCCAGTGAGCCGATGCCAACCTGGAGCGTACCGCCGTCCTTCAGGAGGGTACTGGCGTAGAAACCGATCAGGTGGTCTTCCGGGCTGACCGACATCTGGGGCGCTGAGAACAGCGGATAGTCTCCCGAAGGCTGATCAAGCAAGACATCGAACCGGTCTGCTTCAATCGCCGCATGATGGCCAAACCAGGGAAGGTTCTGGTTCATCTCGGCCACCAGCGCCACCGGCGTGCCAGCCGCCTCGCGCTCACGGAGCAGGGGAATCAGGTCCAGCGTCAGATCCGGGTTGCAGCTCAGACTGACCTGGCCGGGCTGCCCATGGGCCTCGCCCGGCGACACCATCTGGGCGACGACATTGACACCCACCGCCATCAGATCGCGAACGGCATGGGTATAGTTGGTACACACGTAATGCCGCTGCTGGGAACGATTGTTCAGGTAACTGCCGGCTTTGAAGAAGAACTCCGAGACCTGAACATTCTCAGGAAGACGGTTTGCCGATACATCCCTGGCATAGGCCAGTTCAGGAATCCGGCCATAGAGGCGCTCAACAAAAGGCCCCATGAAACGCTTTTCCAGCGAGGAGCCGCCCTTTGGCGCCAGCAGCGACAGTGCCGTAACAATGTGCAGGCTGATTTCCGGATCGTCTTTCGCCCGCTGGTATAGCGCATTAACAAAGCGAACCGGTTTTCCGAGCCCGAGCGGCAAACCGAGAGTAATCTCCTTGCCAACCCGGCGAATCACCTCGTCAACACAGGCGTTCACATCATTTGATAACTGCCCTCTATCACCCGCCATTACCAAGCTCCTTATTGGCTAATCAGCATGTTAACGGAGATGATCACACGAGCATCGGGCACAGACAATGCGCCAGATCATGATTCTGGGGTTTGATGATACTGCCGGGTGCGGGGAATTGCGGGGTTCAGAAGTTCCACTTCAGGTTCAGGCAGGCACCCTCGTTCAGGAGCGCAATGCCATGGTCGGCCTGGGCCGGATCTGACGCATAATGCTTGCCGGAGTGATTCGAACGGGTGAAGGTAAGGCTCAGCAGGCGGGAACCGATTTCGGCAAACGCATCGGAACTGTCCTCGTCAAAATCACCGGAAACCCGTTCCTGGATTTCGAAAATCTGCTCGCTGGCTGTCTTGCTTTCGACCTGTTCGAAGACGCGCTCGGATGCTTCGGCGCGAACGACGAAAGCAACAAGATTGAGAGCGAGTAACGCAACAAAGATTCGAATAATCATGACACTGCCTGAGACCTTTTTTCCGACACGGGAGTCTACGGATACCTTAGGCTTAAGTCTAATGATTAAGAGCCGGAAAAATGTGAATCTGCACACAAAGACGCCGACTTTTTGTCACGGCATCAGCATCTTTTTGTCAATTTATGATCCCCGATATTTCAGACTGTAACAGCACCCCCGGCCAGCGCCTCTCAGCCGGGGGTTCAAGCCAACCAAGCCGGCGGGCTCAGGGGCAGGGGTAGGTGAATTCCTGATGAATGGCCTCTATCGCTTCCAGTACCTCGGGGCTCAGGGTGACCTTTGCGGACCCTATGTTTTCCCGCAGCTGCTCCATGGATGTTGCTCCGATGATATTGCTGGTCACAAAGCTACGGCTGTTCACGTAAGCCAGCGCCATCTGGACCGGAGACAATCCGTTCTGCCGAGCCAGCTCAACATAGGCCTGGGTGGCATCCATGCCACGACTGCCGGTGTAGCGACTGAAACGCTCATACAGGGTCATTCTGGCTTTTTCAGGCCACTTGCCGCCCAGATATTTGCCGGAGAGCATGCCAAAAGCCAGCGGTGAGTAGGCGAGCAAACCGGCCTGTTCCCGGTGGGCAATTTCCGCCATCCCCACCTCAAATGAACGATTCAGGAGGTTGTAGGGATTCTGGATACTGGCCACTCTCGGCCAGCCTTTCTCGCCGGACAGACGAAGGTACTCCATGGTGCCCCAGGGCGTCTCATTGGACAGTCCGATGTGCCGGACCTTCCCGGACCGAACCAGATCATTCAGCGCTTCGAGTGTTTCCTCGATCGGCGTGAAAGATTCTTCCGGGTTGTGCTCGTAACCGAGCTTGCCGAAAAAGTTCGTGCTGCGATCCGGCCAGTGCACCTGGTACAGATCAATGTAGTCGGTCTGCAGGCGTTTCAGGCTGGCGTCGCAGGCTTCCATAATATGATCCCGGGTCAGGCGCGGACCATTACGCAGGTACTTCAGTCCGTTGCCCGGTCCCGCCACTTTCGACGCAATTACCAGTTCGTTGCGGTTGCCCCTGCTTGCAAGCCAGTTTCCCAGGTAGGTCTCGGTCAGCCCCTGGGTTTCCGCCCGGGGCGGCACAGGGTACATCTCTGCGGCATCAATAAAGTTGATACCCTCGGCGACTGCGTAATCCAGCTGTTCAAATGCTTCCTTTTCGGTGTTCTGCTCCCCCCAGGTCATGGTGCCCAGGCAAATCAGGGTAACGTCGAGATCGGTCTTTCCAAGCTTTCGCGTTTGCATATCGTCTCCGATTCGGTTCGGTTAACGGGTAAAGGGAATGTCACGGGAGTGTCGCATAACTGTCATGCCGGCTTTTCATAGTAGGGGCATGTCAAAGGAAGCACAGGAAACACCGTGACCGAGACCATGCAGGCCAACCGGCGCTCACAACACATTACCATTGTTTCGGAGACTTTTCCGCCGGAAATCAATGGCGTGGCAAACACGCTCAGGCAGCTTTGCCAGGGGCTGATGCAACGTGGGCACCGGGTAACGGTTATACGGCCGCGACAGCAGCATGAGCGCAAAGGCCACTTTGCCAGTGCTGGCGAGGCACTCTTCTCCCGTGAACATGTGGTGACCGGATTGCCGCTACCCGGGTACGCCGACCTGCGCTTTGGCCTCGCCCGAACCGGCCATCTGAAAAAGCTCCTGACCACTGACCGCCCCGATGCCGTCTACGTTGCCACTCAGGGCCCGTTGGGCGTTGCGGCGACCACAGCCGCAAGGCAGATAGGGATTCCGGTCAGCTCGGGCTTCCACACAAATTTTCACAGTTACAGCCGTTATTATGGCGTCGGCATGCTGGAGAGGCTGCTGTGCCTCTACGGTCGATGGTTCCACAACCGCACGGCCATCACCCTGGTGCCGACTCGAAAAATGCAGCAGACAACCCGCGCCATGGGTATTCCGGCGACCGGCCTCTGGAGTCGGGGCGTGGACTGTCATCGCTTTACTCCCCACAAGCGAGACAGCGCACTGCGGGAATCCTGGGGCTTACAGGCCAATGACCGCGCCATTCTGTATGTCGGCCGGCTTGCACCGGAAAAGAACCTTCGGATGGCGGTTGCCTGCTTCGAACGTATTCGCGGCCTTCACCCCCAGGCCAGGTTCATACTGGTTGGCGACGGCCCGCTACGGCGCCAGCTGGCTGAACGCCACCCCGATTACGTGTTCTGCGGCACCCGCCGGGGCGACGACCTGGCACGCCATTTCGCCTCAGGCGACCTCTTCCTGTTTCCGAGCAAAACCGACACCTTCGGCAACGTGGTGCTGGAGGCAATGGCCAGCGGACTGGGCGTCGTCAGCTTTGACGACGCCGCCGCAGCCGAACACATACGCCACGAAGAAAACGGCATGAAGGTGCCTCTGGACGAGGATGAAGCATACGTCGACAGCGCTCTCCGCCTGGCCGATCAACCAACCTTGCTGAACCGGATCAGGGCCCAGGCAAGGCTGGACGCTCTGGAACAGAACTGGAACTCGCAGATCGAACAATTTGAACAACTGGTTTTCAACCAAACCGCAAAGGCCGGATACCATGCCATCAACAAGCAAAGCATCTCGCTTCTTTGAACTGGCAGACCAGCGGGAAGTCGCTTTCTGCCAGTCTATTAAACGCGCTGTTCAGTTCCGGCCCGCCCTCGGGTATTTCCGACTGGTCAGCCGACTCGGCGACGGCTGGTTCTGGTACGCACTGATTCTGTTCATCCCCTTTCTCCGACCGGAATCCGGGCCAGGGCTGGCACTGCTTATGGCGTTGACCGGCCTCACCTGCACCCTCAGTTACAAGTTACTGAAGCGCTGGCTCATCCGTGAACGTCCATTTATATCCTTTCCCGCCATCAACTGCGGCACACCGCCCCTGGACCGCTACAGCTTCCCGTCCGGCCACACGCTGCACGCTGCCTGCTTTCAGGTCATGCTGACCGTGGCGGAACCGGCGCTGGCTCTCATCGTGCTTCCGTTTACGTTGAGTGTGGCGGCATCGAGGGTGGTGCTCGGCCTGCACTACCCCAGCGATGTCGCTGCCGGCGCCCTGATCGGTGGCCTGATGGGTTACGCGGCCATGAGCTGGCTGCACTTCTAATCGAACAGACGCAACTGGGTAACCGGCGCATCATCATTGCGGAAACGCACACCAAGACCCAGCAGCCGCACCGGCCGCTCCCGGTTAGTGACCAGCTCAGCCAGCAGTGGCAGATAATCATCCAGAGCCGGCTCTTTGACCTGCTCACGAACCCGCTCAAGGGTATGGGTTGAAAAATCACTGTAGCGGATCTTGATGAAGAGTTTGTGGATCGGTTTTCGGCGGGCCTTGCGCGACAGGCGAAGGTTGAGATCCGCAACCAGTGAGGCCATGACGGTCTGGCAGGCGGCCATATCTGGCAAATCCTGGGAAAACGTTCGTTCCACGCTTACCGACTTGGCAATCCGCGATACCACCACCGCCCGCTCATCCCGGCCGTGGGCCATCTCGTGGAGTCGATAGCCCTGCTTGCCGAACCGATCAATCAATACATCGGGCCCGAGCGCCTGCATGTCGCCGCAGGTCTTGACCCCCAGAGCATGCAGTTTCGAGGCGGTCACCTGCCCCACTCCGAACAGTTTTTCGACAGGCAACGCCTGCACGAAACTCCCAACGTCCTCAGGGCGAATCACGAACAGCCCGTCCGGCTTTTCCCAGTCACTGGCAATCTTTGCGAGAAATTTATTGGGCGCCACGCCGGCGGAAATAGTGATACCGACTTCCTGGCGCACCCTCTCCCGAAGGTGGCGAGCCATAAGCGTGGCACTGCCCTTGTGATCGGTCACATCGGAGACGTCCAGAAAGGCCTCGTCCAGAGAGAGCGGTTCCACCAGGTCTGTCAGTTCCCGCAGGATAGCCATCACCTGCTGTGAGACCGCCCGATACCGGCCCATATCTGTTGGCACCGTCACCAGCCCCGGGCAGAGCCGTCGCGCTTCGCTGCCGGGCATCGCCGACCGCACACCGTACGCCCGGGCCTTGTAATTGCAGGTAGTCACCACGCCCCGACCGCCATCGCCACCCACCGCCAGCGGCACATCCCGTAGGCTGGGATCGTCCCGCATCTCCACGGCCGCGTAGAAGCAGTCACAATCCACATGGATGATCTTGCGTTGTGGCATAATCAGAGGGCTCGCGTCGACTTTCTGTACATTTATACAGCCTTGTATCTTAAGCTAACATGCAGAGAATGTCAGGAACCCCAACAACCGGCGCATCAACCATTGCGAGGCCATCATGAGCAACCCGATTCCTGAAGCAGAACGCACCGAAATTGAAGCCGCAGCCTTCCGTAAACTGGTCAGGCATTTGCGCGAAAACACCGACGTTCAGAATATCGACTTGATGAACCTGGCGGGCTTCTGCCGCAACTGTCTGTCCAAGTGGTACCTGGCAGAGGCGAATGAGCGTGGTTTCGAGATTTCAGATCCCCAGGCCCGTGAAGAAATCTACGGAATGCCGTACGAGGACTGGAAGGCGCTCTATCAGACAGGCCCCAAGCAGGAACACAAATAATGAGCGTCAACGATGCCGTAAGGATTCACCTGGCATCCCTTGACGCTGGCCACGCCAGTTTCAAAGATTCCCTGGCCCTGATTGAACAGCACTTCGAGTACCAGCCCTGCGGCTTCCGCAATGGCCCGCTGGTAAACGCAGAAGGCGAGAATGCCGGCTCCTGCCGGATCTTTGGTCTGGGCCAGTACTGCAATCTGAGCGAAGTGGACACGCTCAAGCTGTTTGCCGAGCACTACCAGCAGGTTCTGGACGATCCGACCGGCGAGAGCCATGGCAACATCCGCCAGTTTATCAGTACAGGATGGTCAGGCATCCGCTTCGAAGGCGTGCCACTGCGGCAGCGCCCGAACCCAACCGACAACATGACCAGGGAAGAGACTCCTTCATGAGCGATACCGCCACCTCCGGGGTAAAACAGGGTTTTCAGCTAAAAAGCGCCAGCGTGTCCATGACAGCCCTGGAGCTCTATTATTTTGACGACAGCGAATTTGAAGAAGTACTGCGAGACAAGATCAGCCAGGCACCCGGGTTCTTCAAGGATATTCCGCTGATCATCAGCCTTGAGAAATACCAGGGACTGGACAGTGAACTGGATTTTTTCAAGATGATCGGCACCTGCCGGCGTAACCACATCCATGTGATTGGCGTTCGCGGTGGCACCGACGACCAGCGCCGCCTGGCCCGGGGCGCCGCACTGGCGCTGCTGCCGGGTAACGGCCAGCGGGATCGCACCCATGAAGCCGAACAGGCGGCCGCGGACGAAGCGGAAGCGGCAGTTGTTGCAGCCTCGACAAGCGCTGCTGGTGACCCACCTCCGGCCAAAATCATCTCCCAGCCGGTCCGCTCCGGCCAACAGATCCACGCACCGGAAGGTGACCTGGTTATCCTGGCGCCGGTGCAGGCCGGAGCCGAAGTGCTCGCGGCGGGCAACATCCATGTTTACGGCCCGCTTCGGGGCCGGGCACTGGCCGGCATCCATGGCGCAGAATCCGCACGGGTTTTCTGTCAATCGCTGGAAGCGGAGCTTGTGTCCATCGCGGGACACTATAAAATCTCCGAAGATCTTCAGGACAATGGCTGGAAAAGCGCTGTGCAAATCCAGCTCAGGGACGACCTGCTCGTGGTAACGCCACTGGACAAGGCCTGATTTTGGAGCTGAACACAATAACTTGACCGGATAATTCGGCAGACACGACGAATCCACCGAGAAACAGGAACAGAACCTTGGCTAGAATTATTGTCGTTACCTCAGGAAAGGGCGGCGTTGGCAAAACCACCACCAGCGCCTCGATCAGCACCGGCCTTGCCAAGCGAGGCCACAAGACAGTAGTCATCGATTTTGACGTGGGCCTGCGCAACCTGGACCTGATCATGAACTGCGAGCGTCGCGTGGTGTACGACTTCGTAAACGTGATCCAGGGCGAAGCCTCCCTGAACCAGGCGCTGATCCGCGACAAGCGGGTCGATACCCTGTACATCCTTCCGGCCTCCCAGACGCGGGAAAAGGAAGCACTGACCAAAGATGGCGTCGAGAAAGTCATCAACGAGCTTTCCGAGACCTTCGATTACATCGTCTGCGACTCTCCTGCCGGCATTGAGCATGGTGCCCTGATGGCGCTGTATTACGCTGATGAGGCGATTGTGGTTACCAATCCCGAAGTGTCTTCGGTGCGGGATTCCGACCGCATTCTGGGCATTCTGCAGAGCAAATCCCGTCGAGCCGAAATGGGCCAGGACCCGGTCAAGGAACACCTGCTCCTGACCCGTTACAACCCGTCCCGTGTCGAAAAGGGCGAGATGCTGTCCGTGGCGGACGTAGAGGAAATCCTCGCGATACCTCTGCTGGGCGTCATTCCGGAAAGCCAGATTGTTCTGAACGCTTCAAACCAGGGTTTGCCGGTTATCCTCGAAGAGGACAGCGATGCCGGCCAGGCCTACGATGATGCGGTTGCACGCCTTCTGGGAGAGGAACGGGAACACCGTTTCATGACGTCCCAGAAGAAGGGTTTCTTCTCACGGATGTTCAAGGGGGGCTAAGGGATGAGTTTCCTCGATTACTTCAAGGGTAAAAAGAAGAACACCGCCAGCGTGGCCAAAGAGCGCCTCCAGATTATCGTGGCTCACGAGCGGGGCCAACGTGACCAGCCGGACTACCTGCCCCAGCTGCAGCAGGAGCTGCTGGAGGTCATTCGAAAGTACGTTCAGATCAGCGACGACATGGTTCAGGTTGAGGTAGACCGCAACGAGAGCTGCTCGGTACTGGAGCTGAACGTCACGCTACCGGAGCGATAACCCGCTTATCTGGCCTGTCCCGGGTGGGACAGGCCAGTTCTTACCACCTCGCAAAGTGGTCTTCCATCAGGCCCCGCAGACCTTTAACCTCAATTTTTCCGCCAGCCTCATCCGTCACCGTTCCACTGAACGAGCCCACGTACTGCCGGAAGTTGGATGCCAGTACCCAGGCGTCCAGTTTTTCCTTGCGCACACCAGCGGGGACAAAGTGCAGATCGACCCGACCATCCTCGGTGCTCACATGCCAGTCGCCGCCTGGTTGATAGCGATCAAAACGGAACCTTGCCGCGCCCAGTTCGTGGCAGACACCATCCAGCCAGAGCGCATTTTCCGTCATTCCCGTCTCATTGACCCCAGCGGCAAGGTTCAATCCCACGGACCGGCCATCCGCAAGCTGGCCGGCCAGGCAGGCCCAGTTCCAGGCTGTTTCCCGGCGCATGAAGCCACAGCTCCAATCGATGGATCCCCGAGTCTGCTCGTCGCAGCGCCAGATACGATGATCCCAGCGCACCTCCCCTTCCACCGGCAAACCTGCCGACTTGCGGGTAAATACCCAGCCATTGTAGCCGGCCGGGCATACCAGCCGGAGCGGGTCCCGATCCTCTGAAAGCCTCAGTTCAATACGGATACCTCCAGGGGCCGAGACCGTAATTGTCCGGCCATCCGCGGAAGGCGCAATTCGCACGGCTACCTCGCCCTTGCTGAACCTTGTCACCCCTTCCTCTGGCCGTGGCTCAATGCAGGTTTGCCGGGCCAATGGCTGAAGGAAAGACTGCTCCATCATCTGGCCAGTCTCGAAGTCATAGAGATAGAAGAATCCGCTGCCCAGCAGTTTCAGATCCACCACCGCCAGACCAAACACCCAACCCGGGCCCATGGCGCTGACAAACTGGAACTGGTTGAACCGCCAGCGTCTTGCCAGCTTTGAACGCGGGCGGTCCATCACCGTACGCAGGTCATAGTCCAGGTAGTTGATCTCTTCTACCGGTTCATCCAACAGTCCCGGAATCACCTGCCCTTTGCCGTTGATAAGTTTCTTAATGGTCATAGTCGTCGTCAGATCGGGCCAATTTCGGTTACCAAATCAACAGGTCGCTACCTGGTTCACAATCCACTGTTTCCGTGGCCATGCCGGCAAAAGCCCCATGCTAGACTCGGCCCACCATCTGCAAGGAAGTGTACCCTATGAGAAAGAGCATAGCCCATGGCATTAAGGGCTGGGCCTCGGTGCTCAGTGGGCTGGTCTGTGCGTTGCTGGTGTTCGCCGTTGCCGCCAGTGCCCGTGCTGAACTGCCCAGTGAAAGCGACGAGGCGTGGACGCTACGCAAGGAAGCCGATCACATCCGGGTCTATACCATCGAGCAGCCAGGCTCCAGCTTCAAGGCCTTCAAGGCCGTGGCGGTGCTCGACGCGCCTATCGAAAACCTGATGGCCGTGATGGCCAACCCCGGTTCCTGCGTCGAGTGGGTGCACAACTGCACCGAATCCTATGCGTTTGGCGATGGCGTGTTTCACGATCGCTTTGCCTATTCCGTGAATGACATGCCCTGGCCGGTTACTGACCGCGACTATGTCCTGCGCATACGCACACGGGGTGACCAGGCCTCCGGTGAGATCGTCATGGATCTGAACGCCATGCCCGATCAGCGGGCGGAAAACAGTAGCCGGGTGAGAGTCGATCGCTCGGACACCCTGTACCGGTTCACGCCAGAGGGGGAGAGCACCCGGATGGTGTGGGTCCAGCACACGGACCCAAACGGAGCGCTACCCGGCTGGCTGGTGAACTCCCTGCTGGTGGATATTCCAGTGAGGTCGATGGAAGCGCTGGAACGCGTTGCCAACAGTAAAAAGTACCAGGGGTACCAACTGGTTTATGACGAGCAGGGCCAACTGACCGGCCTTCGCATGAACAAACCCTGAGTCCCGGCGCACAGTAAGGGATGACGCGCGGAGTATCACGCGCTAAGCTTTATGAAAGGACTCTAGAAGGCAGCCCAGATCAATGACCGTTCTCGCCTACGAGATCATGACACCCAGCATCAAGGCCGTCCCGCAATCCTGGACCATGGACCGGTTGGCCCGCTTCCTCACCGACAACGAGATAACCGGCAGCCCCGTCACCGATGACGACGGCGAAATTGTCGGCATTGCCACTCTTAAAGACATCACCGAATTCCGTTGGAACGCCACGCGCTCCGATGCGGACCGGCATCTGACTCCCGAAGAGCGGGAGGAAGCCCGACGCCTGCGAATGGTGATCTTTGAGGAAATGGGCAAGGTGCCGGTAGAAGTCCGGGACATCATGACCCCCATCGTTTTATCGGTTGACGAGAAGACGCCGGTGCGCGACATTGCGAATATCATGATGCGCGAGCACCTGCACCGGATTTTTGTCACCAATGATTCAAAAATTACCGGCATCATAACGACTTACGATATGCTGAAAGTGATCTCGGATGAGGAACTCACGCAACGCTGCGCCGATAACGACTGAGCCACCAGAGAGGTAGCGCCACTTATGCCCAGAGCACCGCAAGCTCGCCGAAAGATGTACGTCCTCGACACCAACGTCCTGATCCACGACCCGAACGCCCTCCTCAACTTTGAAGAACACGATGTCATCATCCCGATGACGGTCCTCGAAGAACTCGACAGCCTCAAATCCGGCAAGCAAGCCGTGGCCGCTGACTGCCGTCAGGCCATCCGCAACATCGATAAGTTGCTGGGCGATGCCAGCCCGAAGGTGATCGAGAAAGGTGTTCCCATCGTGCGTGGCAAGAAGGCCGAACCCCTGGGCACTCTTTCGATCCTGATGAGCACCGGTGACAGTGGCAACAATTCGCTGCCAGAGCATCTGAACGACAACAAGATCATCAACACCCTGGCTGCTCTCCAGAACCGCCACAAGTCCCGGGACATTATCCTGGTGTCGAAAGACATTAACATGCGCCTCAAGGCAAGGGGCTTCGGCGTCGAAGCTCAGGACTACCACAACGACCAGTTGCTCGATGACATTGATCTTCTGCCCAAGGGCTACCGGGAATTCCCCAACTCCTTCTGGGACACCATCGAGAAAGTGGAGACTGTTCAGCGGGAGGGTTCGACCGAACATATCCTCAAGCGGGAAGGCGAGCTGGCGAAGCTGAACATCAATGAATTCGTCATCGATCAAATGGGCTTCGTCGGCAAGGTGGTGGACCTCTCCGACGACCAGTTGATCATCAAGGACCTGCACCAACACGACCTGATGAACGAGGAAGTCTGGGGCCTGGTTCCCCGGGACATCTATCAGGCCATGGCGCTGAACCTGCTCCTGGACCCGGACATCCACCTGGTCAACCTCACCGGCTCCGCCGGCTCGGGCAAAACCATCCTGGCGCTGGCTGCGTGTATCGAGATGACCGTGGCCAGCAAGCTCTACAAGCGCATTATTGCCACCCGCTCCACCCAGGGCCTCGACGAGGACATCGGGTTCCTGCCCGGAACTGAAGCCGAGAAAATGGAGCCCTGGCTGGGCGCCATCGTCGACAACCTGGAAGCCCTCCACGAGGACGACGAGAACATGACCGCCAGCGTCGACTACATCCTCAGCAAGGTGCCCCTGCACTTCAAATCCATGAATTACATCCGGGGCCGCAGCTTCCAGCACAGCCTGATCATTATCGATGAATCACAGAACCTGACGCCCCATCAGATCAAGACCATCATTACCCGGGCTGGCAACGGGTCAAAGGTGATCTGCCTCGGCAACCTTGCGCAGATCGATACGCCCTACCTGAGTGCCCTGAGTTCGGGCCTCACCTACATGACCGAACGATTCAAGCGCTTTCGACATGGCGCCCACATCCACCTGCAGGGTGTTCCCCGGTCGCTACTGGCAGAATTTGCCGAAGCCAATCTCTGACATTGGCGAGCATTTAAAGAACGAAAAAAAGGGGCAGAACCCGAGTTCTGCCCCTTTCTCACTTAATCAGTAATGCCTACACCCGATACCGACTGACCTGCTCTGACATCTCGGACGCCAGGTTCTTCAGCCGTTGAGTTGCATCTCCGGCCCGACGGGTTCCCTGCGCCGTCTGTTCGGTAATCGCGACGATCTCATGCACGTTCTGATTAATGGTCTCGGAAACGCTGGTCTGCTCTTCGGCTGCGCTGGCAATCTGTGTATTCATGTCCGTGATCGTTGCCACAGCCTGACCAATGCGCTGCAGCGCATCGTTGACCTGCCGGGTTTCTTCCACGGTCGCTTCGCTGCGCTCACTGATGGAAGCAATTACCTTGACCGCATTCCCTGCCCCAGACTGAAGCCGCTCAATCATATCCTGGATTTCCTGGGTGCTCTGCTGGGTCCGGCGAGCCAGCGTTCGAACTTCGTCAGCCACCACGGCAAAACCCCGACCGGCCTCGCCGGCCCGTGCCGCTTCGATCGCAGCGTTGAGGGCCAACAGGTTGGTCTGATCAGCAATTTCGCGAATGACCTCCAGTACGCTATCAATCCGGCGAGAGTCAGTGCCAAGCTGCTCGATAACCCGAACGCCCTCTCCCACCTGCTCGGAGAGCCCGCCAATAACTTCGGTAGCCTGATGTACCAGGCCCTGGGCATCGCAAACCTGTCCATTGGCATGATCGGCGGCCGTGGAGGCTTCACTCGCGTTGCTCGCAACCTCCTGGGCAGCTGCGGTCATTTCGTTCATCGCCGTTGCCACCTGATCACTCTCGGATTTCTGTCGCTCGACGCCCTGCTCGGCTTCAGTCATGACCTGGTTCAAATCAGCCGTGGCCTCGTTCAGCGTGCGGGTAGACGACAGCACGCGTTCAACCAGTCCGTGCACCTGGTCGGCGAAACTGTTAAAGGCAGTCGCCAACTGTCCAAGCTCATCCTTGCCGGAAACGTCAAGACGACGGGTCAGGTCGCCATCGCCGCTGGCGATGTCATTCATTGCCGACACGGCCGATTTCAGGGGCCGAATGATGCTGCGGACCACGATCAGGGCAAGCAGGACGATCAGCGCCAATGCGACAAGTGAGGTGCTGACTGAGCCTATCACAGCGTCCTCGAGTGAAGTCCCCACCTGGCTTTCCATCGCCGCTACCTGGGCCTCAAGGCCGTCAATCCAGAAGCCGGTGCCGATCATCACACCCCACTTGGGCAGCATTTCCGCATAGCCCAGCTTGGGCGCTACTTGTCCGGTTTCGCTGTTTTTCCAACCATAAGGCACATAACCGCCGCCATTGCGCGCCGCCTTTACCAGCTCACGAATCAGGAAGGTTCCGTTGGGATCCTGGAAGTCCCAGAGATTTTTGCCTTCCAGAGACTGGTTGACGCCGTGCATCACATTGACACCCCGGGTGTCATACGCAAAAAAATAACCGGTGCTTCCCGAATCGTTAAAACGAAGCTGTCGCAGGATCTCCCACGCTTTCTCGCGCACCTCCGGATCGTCTGCGGACCCAGGCTGATTATAGAGATGCTCGATGGAAGACTTTGCAACGGCCAGATAATTCTGCAGTTCCTGGCGTTTACTCTCTTCCATATCGGAGGAGAAACCGGCAACGGCCTCTTCGCCAATAGCACTGGCCTGGTTAAGGTTGTAACTGGTCAGGAATGCCGTGAGCACAATCACCGGCACCAGGGCCAGCAACAGTACCCGTGTCTGGATGGTCAGGTTTTTCATGACTGGTAGTCTTTTTGGTTAAGTGATCAATTCGCCGGGCGATCCGGCATGGAAAAAGTCGCAAAGACTACGCAAAAACCGGGGGCAATATCATTGATGATACTGCGTAGTTTGTTTCCAGCCTGTAACCATGCCGGTAAATTTTTGTTGCTCATCAATCCTTGAACTGGGCTTTGTCCAACCCATGCTTGCGCATCTTGTCGTACAGGGTTTTCCGGGCAATACCGAGCTGGACCATGGTGTCCTTGATGCTGCCATGACTGGCATTCAGGGCGCTGATAATGGCAGAACGCTCGAAACCGTCCATCATTTCGGCGAGCGTCTGTCGACCCGCCACATTGGCCGTATCCGCAGGTTCGTTCTCATCCAGCGCTGCCGGCCCCAGCAGGACATAACGTTCAGCCAGGTTCCGAAGTTCGCGAACGTTGCCGGGCCATGAATGTTGCATCAGCCGGGCTGCCTGACCAGCATCAAGCGGTATGCTCTCCCGATCGTAACGGGCCGCGGCAATCAGCACGAAATGATGGAACAGCAGCGGGATGTCCTCTTTCCGCTCTCTCAACGGCGGGATGTCAACTTTGACCACATTCAGCCGGTAATAGAGATCAGGCCGGAATTCGCCGTCGTCACTGAGTTTTTTCAAATCCGCCTTGGTGGCGGCAATGATCCGGACATCCACCTCCTGAACCTGATTGCTGCCCAGACGCTCGACCCGTTGTTCTTCCAGCACCCGCAGGAGTTTCACCTGCAAGGGCACGGGCATACTCTCAACCTCATCCAGGAACAGGGTGCCCTTGTGGGCGTGCTCGATCTTGCCGATACGGCGCTTTTCAGCCCCGGTGAACGCCCCGGCCTCATGGCCAAACAACTCGCTTTCAATCAGGTTCTCGGGCACCGCGCCGCAGTTGATTGCTACAAAGTTGTGGGCACTGCGTCCACTGTTCTCATGAATGTATCGGGCCAGCGCATCCTTCCCGGACCCAGTTTCCCCGTGCAGAAGAATATTGGCCGAAATATCGAGGATGGGATCAACGGTCGCCATGACCTTTTGCATCAACGGCGAATCCCCCAACATTCGTGGACCGGGTCTGGCCAGGTGTCGCAGCTGTGCTTTCAGTCGACGGTTCTCGAGGGCCAGATGCCGTTTTTCCAGGGCATGACGGAGCAGTTCAATCAGTTCATCATGATCAAACGGCTTCTCGATAAAGTCGTAAGCGCCCTGCTGCATGGCCGTTACTGCCGTGCTTATGTCGCCCTGCCCGGTAAGAATGATCACGGGAATGGTGTTATCGATAGCTCGAAGCCGGTCCAGCAACTCCAGGCCGGTCATCTCCGGCATGTTGTAGTCGCAGAGAACCACGCCGTCGTAGTCGGCGTTGATATGTCCCAGCGCCGATGGCGCATCTTCGAAGCAGCTGACCGGCAACTCCTCCAGGGTCAGTGTCTGGGCAATAGCCTGGCGGATGTGTGGATCGTCGTCCACAAAGATTACCGAGGGTTCTGTCATTCCATGGCCTCCCGCTTCTTGAGGGTTACGACGAATTCTGCGCCCGGCCCATCCCGGCGGTTACGACCGGTCAGGCTGCCACCCAGCGCATCCACAATCTGGCGCGATATGGAAAGCCCAAGACCCAGTCCCTGCTTGACCGATTTGGTGGTAAAAAAGGGCTCGAAAATCTGTTCGGTGTCGCCCTGCAATCCGGGCCCGTTATCGCGCACCAGGCATTTCCAGTGCTGCTCGGTTTCTTCTATATCAATCCGGATTTCCGGCCGTGCACCGCCCTCTACCGCCTGAACCGCATTCGCCATCAGGTTAACCATAACCTGCTCTATCCGTATCAGGTCACCGTGGCACATCACCGGCGAGTCCGGACGGTGCCACTGGATATCGATTTCCGAACTCGATTGCTGGGCAACGATAATCTTCAGGGATGCGTCAATCGGTTGCCGGAGATCCACCACCGCTGGCGGGCCTTCGGATTTGCGCGCAAACACTTTGAACTGCCGGGTCAGCTCCGCCATCTTGTCACACAGCAGGATGATTTCTGACAGGTTAGCATCCACCATCTCCCCGGCACCTTTCTCAAGGAAGCGGCGGCTGTTTCGAGCATAGGTCTGAATGGCCGTCAGAGGCTGGTTCATTTCATGGTTGAGGCCCGCGGACATCTGGCCCAGCACCGCCAGTTTTGCAGCCTGGATCAGCTCCTGCTGTGTTTCCCGCAGCTCGGTTTGGGTGCGTTCTCGCTCTCGGATCTCCTCCACCAGTTTGCGATTGGAGTTCTCCAGGTCTGCGGTTCGCTCGGCCACGCTTCGCTCCAGCTGCTCGCCCCGAAGAGCCAGTTCAGCCTCGCGCCGGTAGCGCTCGCGCAGGTACAGCCAGGTCAACAGGCCGCCAAAGAACAGCGCTGCGCCACCGACCGCAAAACCCAACCGGGTCCAGACGACCGAGCGAGTGCTCACCATGACTTGAAGCGTCCAGTCCATCCTTGGCAGAGGCGTGCTTACGCTTAGATATTCCCGGGGTTTGCCACTGTCCTGGATGCGGACCGTTGCTGACTGCTCCAGAAGCCCCCATGGGGTTCCCAACGTTTTCAGTGCCATTGGCGTCAAATCACGGTCTGGATAACGCCGGCGGGAATACTCGTCGGGCACGGCATCGGCCATCCCCGAGAAATTGCGGTAGAGCCAGTCCTGCCTGCTCGCGAGAAAACTGATGCCATTATGATCAAGCACGACCATCTCCGCCTCTCGCAAGCCGGTAGGGCGATCCCATTGGGATTCCAGTTCATGAACCAGAACCTTCACGGCGACCACCCCGATAATCTCGCCGCCCTCGTCCCGAACCGGATGCGAGAAATACAGACCCCGAACGCCAGACATCAGGCCGAGGGCGAAATAGATCGCCGAATCGCCCGATTCCATCGCCTCATAGAAATACGGCCGGAAATTGAAATTCCGCCCGACAAAACTGTCTGGCTGCAGGTAGTTGTTGGCTGCGATCGTCAGGCCGTGAGTATCCATCAGGTAGACATCCGAACTGCCTACGATAGTGGCCATGCGCTGCATCTGTTCATTGGCCGCGAGAATAGCAGAGGGATTGTCAGGCGCCTCCAGCGCCCGCTGCAATAACGGATGCTCTGCCATCAGCTCGGGCACCGGGAGATACCGATTCAGTTCGTTGGCCACCAACTGGCGATACCGAAAGGACTCCTCGAGGCTCTCCTGCTCCACCTGCCGGTATCCAACCCAGCCACCGAGCAGCCAGGCGACCACCAGGGTCGCCACGAAAAGGAGAAAAACGCCAATACGGTAAGGCATAGGGTCCGGTTCCCGAAAAACCGCGGAAAGCCGCTAGAGTATAGCCAGGCCGGGTACAGAACAACCGTGCGATGCTTCCATGGCACGGTTGTTCTGACGCCGCCAGCAAGACCCCCTTTACAGGGCGCCAGCTGTGGCAAGGCGAGTTTTACGCTGCTTCTGGATGACGAACGCCAGGACCGCCAGGGCAATACCGGTGAGATCTGTCCAGAGCCCACCCTCGATCATCAGCAACGCGGCCGCAATCAGCAGGAGTCGCGTTATCCAGGACGCGGAAATGCTCGCAAACCAACCGAGTACGCCGCCAGAAAGCATGTAAACGCCAAAGGTTGCGGTTACCAGTGCCCTCGCGATCTCGAACCAGCCGGCTTCCATCAACAACGCGCCGTTGTAGAAGAACATGAAAGGCACGATGAATGCTGCGATGCCAATCCGGAACGAGGCCACGGAGGTTTCCATGGCGTTGGCGCCCGATATGCCTGCAGCGGCATAGGAGGCCAGCGCAACCGGTGGTGTGATCGCGGAGACTACGGCAAAGTAGAACACGAAGAAGTGCGCCGTCAGCGGTTCAATACCCAACTGGACAAGGCCTGGCGCGACCACCGAGGCAGCTACCGCATAGGCCGCCGTGGTCGGCATCCCCATACCCAGAAGAATGGAAATGAACATGGCGAAGATCAGCGCCAGCAACTGGCTCGTGGCCGCAACATCCAGCAACAGCACTGAGAAGCGCGCGCCCACTCCCGTCAGCGAAATCACGCCCACGATTACCCCGGCCGCTGCGCACACCACGATAATCTGGATCGCCATATAGGAAGCAATTTCCAGTGCCTGAAGGATATGCCGCAGACCCATCTTGTTGGGCGACAGCCAGCTCACGACCGCGGCAGAAACGGTCGCCAGGGTGCCGGCCCGGATCACCGAATAGCCCATGAACAAGGCGACAATCAGGATTATGATCGGCACGAACAGATAGCACTGCTTCATCATGGTTCTGAGCTTTGGCAGCTCGTCTTCACGCATGCCGCGCATGCCGGTCTTGGCGGCTTCAAAATCCACCATGAAGTAGACCGAGGCAAAATACAGGATCGCCGGAATGATCGCCGCGATGGCAATCTCGGTGTAGGGAATGCCGGTAATTTCCGCCATGATAAAGGCGCCGGCGCCCATGATCGGCGGCATGATCTGACCACCGGTGGACGCAGCCGCCTCGACAGCGCCCGCAGACTGCTTGCTGTAGCCCACCTTCTTCATCAATGGAATCGTCAGGGAGCCAGTGGATACCACGTTGCCGGCACTTGTGCCGTTGATCATACCCATCAGGCCCGATGCAAAGATCGATACCTTGGCCGGGCCACCCCGGGAACGGCCGGCCGCCGCAAAGGCAAAGTTCACGAAGTAGTCGCCCACCTTCGAGGACTGCAGGAAGGCGGCAAAAATGATGAACAGAATGATGTATGTCGAAGACACCGCCGTGGTCGGCCCAAGGATTCCGGCATCGGTATACACCTGACTGAAGAAACGCTGAACCGAAAGCCCCGGGTAACCGAGGAAACCTGGCAGGTAGGGTCCTGCGAAAACATAGGCCAGAAACACCAGACCGATGATCACCAGTGCCATCCCCGCCACGCGCCGGGTAAGTTCCATGATCAGGGCCGTGCCGGCAATGGCTGCAAACGAGATACCCACCGGCGCAAAGGAGGTGCCGGTCGACATCCGCATGGACGTGTTATAAACCACCAGGAAATAGGCGGCCACGGCCAGCGAGCAGACTATCAACACCAGGTCGGGCACACTGAATACCGATCGCTCGCGCTGATGAAACCAGCTCATGACAATGCCAACACCGGTCGCCGCCAGCAGCGGCCAGCCAAAGTGCCACACCTCCAGTTCGACCGGAATCCGCATGGCGCCGTTCTGAACCATCTGCCAGAACGAAAATGTCTGATACAACACATAGAGAGCCGGCAGCATGGCACCGGCACTGATCCAGGTTGTCCACCGGTGGCGTGCGCCGCCCTCTTCCGATGACACAAACCGGGCGCCGGCAAACAGAACGAAACCCAGCACCAGGGCACCGGCAATGTGCACAATCCGGAACGACCAGGTTTCCAGGGGCGCTATGTTCAGGGAATACAGGTGAAAGGCTGAATAGGCTATCGCCAGCAGCGCGACGAATTTCAGCAGGCCGCCTTCGAAAAGCCGGCGGTTGGCTTCGACCGGTTCCTCGTCCACGTTGTGCGCGAGTACATGGTCTTCGCCCACTTCAATGTCCGGAAGGTCTTTGGAATCTTGTTCGGTAGTCATGACACACCCTGCTTGCAGGCAAATCGGAGCCAGAACTCGGCTGGCCATACATTGCAGGAGGCTGCAGGGCAGCCTCCTGCTCGAGCACTGTTACTTGATCTGGCTGTCTTCGATCGGGTAACCATTCTCGTTGAACCAACGCGCAGCGCCCGGGTGCCAGGGCAGGACGTTGTTCTTTGTGTAGTTCTCGGGTACCGAGTTACGGGCCGCCTTGTGAATGGAGACCATCTTGTCGTTGTTCTCCATGGTCAGCTTGGTGATTTCATACACGAAGCTTTCAGATACATCACAGTTGACCATCGCGAAGTTCCACATGGATACCACGCGGGAAGGCGCATCCAGGGACTGGTAGGTGGACGCCGGAATGATGAACTCGGACACCGGGAAGTTGCTGATAATGGTCTCGGCCTCGGCATCGTTCATACCGATGATGTTCACGTCGGTTTGCACTTCCAGCTGGCTGACCGCAGGAATGGGAATACCGGCGGCGAAGGCAACCACATCAATCAGTCCATCCTGAAGCTGACCGCCCAGATCAGACCAGCTGCCGTTGCGGCGTTCGAAGTTCACACCCAGGGTCTCCATCATGCGCGGAAAGTAGGTGTCCGAGGTGGAGCCCGCCGGACCAAAACCGATCGTGGCGCCATCAGGGATATCGGCGATGGAAGTAATGCCAGAGCTGGATAGCGCGGTCACCGAGAACGGTGTTTCGTACATCGGGAACATGGCGCAGACGTTGTCCATCTTCATGCCCGGCGCAAGCGGGCTGTTACCGTCCATGGATTCACGAGCCGGGCCCATGGTGGTCAGGCCAAACTTCAGGTCACCAGTGTGCACCAGCGCCATATTCTGAACCGGTCCGCCGGTAATCTCGGCACCACCGGAAACGCCCAGGTTTTCAGCCACAAAGTTGGCCCAACCGGAACCGTAGGCAAAATAGGTTCCACCCTGACTGGCGGTGCCAACGGTGAAGTTGCTCGGCCAGTCCGAACGATCTTGGGCTGTTGCGGGGGTTGCGACTGCGAAGGTGGAGGCAAAGGCCACCGCCATTACGGCTTGGGTTTTCATAAGGAATGCTCCCGATTCATTTTGTTTGTTGGGTGCTCAACGAAGCTCTAACAGCTCCGGTGGGTAACCCAATCAGCAAGGAGCAGACCAGATCTCGATTAATTCGGAAAAACAGGGCCTTACTAAAATCAGAGCAAGGTCAGGCGCTGGAAAATGGGTGGATATCCACCCATCGGAAAGAGCAGATGGGTGAATCCCGACACGTAGGGCGTTTCGGGTTCTGGCTACCAGCGACCCTGAAGAGTCGCCACAATACGACGACTACCGGCTCGATCCCGATGCTCGCAGAGATAAAGTCCCTGCCAGGTTCCAAGTGCCAGGCGACCATGGCTGACCGGGAGGGTCAGCGAGGGGCCGACCAGGATGCTTTTGATATGAGCCGGCATGTCGTCGGGCCCTTCCATAACGTGCTCATAGTGCGGCGCATTCTCCGGCACCATGAAGTTGAAATGGCGTTCCAGGTCGCCCCGCACATCCGGATCGGCGTTCTCGTTCACCGCCAGCGAAGCGGAGGTATGCTGGATGAACAGGTGCAGCAAGCCGACTTCGCAGTTGGTCAGGTCCGGCGCCTGGGCAAGGATTTCATTGGTGACCAGATGAAACCCCCGCGGCAGCGGCGCCAACTCGATAAACGACTGATCCCAGATCATGACAGCCCTCTCGGTTATTTCTGCCGGTCATCCCAGGGGTGCACGGGAACCACATCGTCGCCGACATCGCCCTCGTAGCTGCTGCGGAAATAATCCATCGCTTTTTCCGCCTCGCTGAGCTCGTCAAATCGGGCGACGTGGTAGATTGCCTCACCCTCGTTCACCAGTGGCAGGTTATTCACGCAGATCACGATACCTGAGCAGGGTGACACCACCGCGGTTTCCGATTCGCCGAAGGGATCCGCCACCATGGCCAGCCTCTGGCCTTTGCGAACCTTCTGGCCCAGCCGGGCGACAGGCCTCATGATCCCATCGATATCCGCCCGCACCCATTGGGAATTGGCCGCGGTTTCAGACCGCTTTCTCGGTGCCTTGGGCCCCTTCTTCGCCGGGATCATTTCGAGTTCACGCATCACCCGAATAACCCCTTTCACACCGCTCCCGATCACCACGTCATCAAATCGCAGAGCTTCTCCGCCTTCGAAGGTGATTACCGGAATGTCCTGTGAATCAGCGTAGGCCCGGAGGCTTCCCTCTCGGAGCCCCGAATTGATTATGATCGGGGCACCAAAGGCCTCGGCCATGCGCACGGTTTCCGGATTTTTCAGCTCGGCACGAATTTGCGGCAGATTGAATCGATGAACTGCACCCGTGTGCAAATCAATAATGTGGGTCACCCGCTCCATAATCTGGGTGCGCAGCAGGTAGGCAATACGCCCGCCCAGGGAGCCACTTTCACTGCCGGGAAAACAGCGGTTCAGATCCCGCCGGTCAGGCAGGTATCGGGTGCGCTGCACGAACCCGAAAATGTTCACGATAGGCACCGCAACCAACGTGCCCCGAAGGTGCCTCAACGCCGAATTGGTGAGCACCCGACGAACGATCTCAACACCGTTGATCTCGTCACCGTGAATGGCACCACACACCATCAATACCGGGCCACTTCGCCGGCCGTGCACAACCTCAACGGGAATGTGCAGCGGCGTATGGGTGTACAGCTTGGCGACCGGAACTTCCACGGTTTGCCGGGTTCCGGCCTTTACCTGGGTCCCGGCAATTTCATAGGGGGCACGAGCCATGCTTTAGCCTCTCCCCTTGGTCCGGGTCTTCCAGGGCTTCTGATTCTTTTCGGTCCAGTTAATGATCATGCCGGCAACGTTCTTGCCGGTGGCGTTCTCGATGCCCTCAAGGCCAGGCGACGAATTCACCTCCATTACCAGAGGCCCCCTGCTGGAGCGGAGCAGGTCAACACCGGCAACGTTCAGACCCATGGCTTTGGCGGCCTTGATGGCCGTGCTGCGCTCTTGGGGGGTGATGCGTATGAGGGAGGCAGTGCCGCCCCGGTGCAGGTTCGAACGGAATTCGCCTTCGGCACCCTGACGCTTCATGGCCGCGATCACCTTGTCGCCGATCACAAAGCAACGGATATCGGCACCGCCGGCTTCCTTGATGAATTCCTGCACGAGAATATCCGCTTTCAGGCCCATGAAGGCTTCAATAACACTCTCCGCGGCCTTGCGGGTTTCTGCCAGCACCACGCCGATGCCCTGGGTACCCTGCAGCAGCTTGATCACCACCGGCGCCCCGCCCACCATCTGAAGCAACTCCGGAACGTTGTCCGGCTTGTTCGCGAAACCGGTAATCGGCATTCCCACACCCTTACGGGCCAGCAGTTGCAGCGAGCGGAGCTTATCCCGGGAACGGCTGATAGCCACTGATTCATTCACCGGAAACACGCCCATCATCTCGAACTGGCGCAATACTGCCGTTCCGTAAAACGTCACCGATGCACCGATCCGCGGAATCACCACATCGAAATCCTCAAGGACCTCCTCGTGGTAGTGGATCTGTGGATTGGCCGAGGTGATATTCATCGAACAGTGAAGGCAGTCAATCACCTTCACTTCGTGGCCACGATTAATGCCCTCTTCCACCAGACGGCGGGTCGAGTAGAGGTGACGGTTTCGTGACAGTACCGCTATTTTCATTTTTCAGTCCTTAAGGCCGGCTCGCCGGCAAGATAGGAAGCTTCGGGATAGATCACTGAGCGCCCTGACATAGCGGTACGGCCAAGCAACATCCGGAACCGCATGGAATCTCGGTTGGTCAATGTCATTTCAATGGGCCATTTCTGGCCGCCAATCAGCAGCGTGGTCTCGATGACCAGGCGCATTTCCTTGTGGCCGCCGGAATCAGACACGTTCCGCTCATCCAGCACCCTGGCGTCACACTCCACCACCTGGTGAAGATCGTTCTGTACCGGATGAACCCAGAAGCGCACGCGCCGTTCACCGTTTTCCGTGTAGGGTTCAGTGCGGAACGTGTGGAGACAGGAAGTTCTGGCTCCGGTATCGATTTTCGCCTTGATACGGCTGATATCCAGGTCCGGCAGCGCCACCCATTCCCGCCAGCCAAGACTCATCTTACTCTCGGCGGGGGTCGGTGGGATGGTTTTGATAACGTCAGCTGTCTTTGTCGACATCCGGGAGATCCTTTTCAGTGATTTTTTCCGGCCCCAACAGCTGAACACGGAACGGCTCTGAATGGCTACCCGCATAAACGCTGGTGTGGGGGAACGGAATTTCAATGCCTTCCCGATCCAGGGTTTTCTTGATCGCGACCATCATGCCGCTTCTCCCTTCAAGCACCTTTTCCTTCGGCACCCAGTAAGAGAACTGCAGATCGACCGAGGATGGACCAAACGCTGTCACCAAGGTGAAGGGCTTGGGTTCTTCGAGACAGACCGGATTCTTTTCTGCCAGATTCAGAAGCAGACTTTCCACCCGCTCTACATCTTCAGCGTAGGCAATCCCCACCGTCAGGTCGAGCCGGCGTATCGGAAACCGGGAACGGTTGACCACCCTTGTCTTGATCAGGGTTTCATTGGGAATCCGCACGTACAGGTTGTCCGGCGTGCGTAACTTCACGCTCAGCATATCAATGCCGACGACTTCCCCGATGGTCGCGTCTACCTCAATGAAGTCACCGATTTCAAAGGGTTTTTCCACCAGCAGAAACAGGCCGCTGATCATGTTCGACGCCGAGGTCTGAGAAGCAAAACCAATGGCAACGGTGAGGATACCGGCAGCGCCGAGCACCACATCCAGAGAGAACCCGGCCTCCCGCAGGGCCGCCACAAAAAACAGCACCACGATGACGTAAAACACCAGCCGCCGAACCATGACGGTATGATGGCGGGAGGTGCGCTGCGCCATGAAACGGCCGACACTGCGGGCCGCCAGAGACCCGAGGAACAGCCCCAACACAACAAGAAAGGCGGAACTGATCCACTGCCCCCAGGCAATATCGGTAAAAAACTGCATTACGCCTGTTTGCATTGTTTCCAGCAAAGCGTCGACTCCATCAGATCCGTTTCAGCCAAACATCCGGTCAAACGCCCGGACAAGCCGGCCGCGGGCCATTTTTTCACGAGCATCCGCCACCGGCCGGCAGGTGCCCGCTGCGGCCAGCAACGACTGTTCCACATGCAGACTCGCTGAATTCATGTCGGTCTCAACTTCAACGGTTACCCCCGGCGTCCAGAGCTGGCCCCGATCGTTCTGGTGCAATGACAGCAACGGCGTGGGCAGACTGAAGCGCTCAAGCAGCAGGGGCTCATCCCGCCGGTTGATCAGCGTCACCGGCGTGACGGCTCGCCAGGGGCGTTTCGGCACCGCCTCAAGCACAAGACGGGCAAAACTATGAGAGGTATAACAAAGCTCGCCCTCCATGGTATTTCTGCCCACCCAGGTCATCGAAGGCGACGCCAGGGGAATTTCCGTCAACACGGTTTGCTTGTCGCCGGCACAGACCTTCATCCAGACCAGCGTGCCCACGTAGATTGTGCAACGGCCGCCGGCGGGAATCGTCAGGGGCTGGAAAGGACGAATCACGGTAGGCATGTTTGCGAGTGCCGGCAGGAATGTCACGGTCGACGACTGGTTTTCCCGAATGAAACGCTGCAGCGGCACAGAAGCCGAAGGCAGAGTGTGGCCGATGGTTTCTGTCCAGCTGGCCGGATCCGTATCCAGTTCCAGCGTTTCTGAACGAATCTGCCATTCCTGGTCCAACAGAGTCACCCACAAACGAATATGACCCAGTTGATGATACTGGGTCTGGCCGGAAGCCAGTGAATAAGGCTGGGCCCAAACGCCGTCACGGCGACCTTCGCTGTTGTTCTCCATTCCTGCCACAGAACTCCTTGAGGATCGGCCGGCTGAATTGCTGTAAAAGTATCCTAACTATAATCCAATCAGCCAGCCCGGGCGAATATCCAAGTTGGTGATTTTATTGATACACCGGGCTGTAATTACACTTACATCAATCCCTCAGACAACTATGGATTACGGATGACACAACTGGTCTGGTTCCGAAACGATCTCCGGGTTGCCGACAACCCCGCCCTCACAGCCGCCTGCGAAAGCAGCGAAGAGGTGCGAGCCTGTTTTATTCTCACCCCGGACCAATGGCAGGAACACGATTGGTCGCCGGCCCGGGTGCAATTCGTCGTCGCCCACGCCAACGCCCTGGCCGAAGAGCTGGCCAAGCTGGGTATACCGCTGTCCTTTATTCAGGCAAAACGCTTCGACGACAGCCTTGGCAAACTCGAGAGCCACTGCGAAGAGCACGGGGTGACAGCGCTGCACTTTAACGAGGAGTACGGCGTTAACGAGCGCAAGCGCGACAAGGCGTTGAAACACCGCTTTGATCAACTCGGCATTGCCGTTCGCAAATACCGCGACCAGACAGTTGCACCAGTAGGCGAGATCCTCACCCAACAGAATGACCCCTACTCCGTATTCACACCGTTTTCGAGACGCTGGCGCAGCTGGATAGAAGAAACCCATCCGGGTCTCTTCCCAACGCCCAAAGCCAGGGGTAACGCCGTAAGCCCGGAACAGATCGACACCATACCCGAAGCCTTTCGAGACGCCCCCGAGCCCCTCGTTGCAACCGGTGAAGATGCCGCCCACGACCAGCTCGAGCGCTTCCTCGAAAAACGCGGCGGTGCGTACAAGGAAAAGCGTGACTTCCCCGCCATCGATGGCACCAGCCAGATATCCCCTTATCTCGCCAACGGTGTTCTCTCTGGCCGGCAATGCCTGATAGCCGGCCGGCAGGCGCAGGGCGCCGGCGGCAACCAGGAAGGCCTGGGAACCTGGATCACCGAAATCGCCTGGCGGGATTTCTACATCAACATCCTGTACCACTACCCCCGGGTCAGCATGCACCGCGCCTTCAAACCGGAAACCGAAGCCCTCGAATGGAACACCCCGGGCGACAAGTTCGAAGCCTGGAAAACCGGCAACACCGGCGTCCCCATCGTCGACGCCGCCATGCGCCAACTCAACCAGACCGGCTGGATGCACAACCGCCTGCGCATGATCACCGCCATGTACCTCACCAAAAACCTGTTCATCGACTGGCGCCTGGGCGAAGCCTACTTCATGTCAAAACTGATCGACGGCTTCCTGGCCTCCAACAACGGCGGCTGGCAATGGAGCGCCTCCACCGGCACCGACGCCGCCCCCTACTTCCGCGTTTTCAACCCGGTTACCCAGAGCGAGCGATTCGATCCCGATGGGGATTTCATCCGGGAGTGGGTACCGGAGCTAGCGAAACTGGATAGCAAACGGATTCACGATCCGGGTACGAAAGGTGGTGTTATTCCGAAGGGGTATCCGAGGCAGATCGTTGATCTTAAAGAAAGCAGGAAGGAGGCTATAGCCAAGTTCCAAGAGTTGAAGAACTGAAAGTCTCTGGAGGGCTGACTCAAAACCCGGAAGCGGGGTTGGCGATGGTCTGCCCAAAACCCTGCGGAGCCATGGATGGCGGAGCGGAGCCTACAGGGACGTATTCACGGCGTGTTTTGGGCAGACCATCGCCAACTCCGCAGACACCAAAGTCAGCCAGAACAGACCGGGCAATCAGGATCCCGAGCCAGCTTCATCTCCCGCCACTGCATCTCCCAGGCATCCAGAATCAGCAATCGCCCCACCAGAGGAGAGCCAACCCCGGAAATCACCTTTATGGCCTCCATGGCCTGGGTCGCCCCGATCATCCCGACCAGTGGCGCAATAACCCCCGCCTCTGAACAGGTCAGATCCTCATTGCCCTGTTCCGGATAAAGACAATGGTAACAGGGGCTTTCCTCCCGCCGGCTGTCGTAAACCGAAACCTGTCCCTCGCCCCGAATAGCCGCACCGGACACCAGCGGCACTTTCGACGCCACACAGGCACGGTTCAGCGCAAACCGGGTGTTGAAGTTATCCGTGCAATCCACCACCAGGGTTGCCTCCGCGACCTTCCGCGTCAGAGCCTCACCTTCGAGGCGCTGATTCAGGGCGATAACGGACACCAGCGGGTTGATCCGACGCATCCGATCGGCAAGGCTTTCCGCTTTGGATTCACCCAGCTGCGAGGTTTCAAAACCGATCTGGCGCTGAAGGTTGGCCAGTTCGATATTATCGTCATCCACCAGGGTCAGGGTCCCGACACCTGCGGCGCCCAGATACAAAGCGACAGGACACCCCAGGCCGCCGGCACCGATCACAAGAACCCTGGCCGACTGCAGCTTTTCCTGGCCGGCAATATCGAACCGGGGCATCAGGATCTGCCGGCTGTAGCGCAATAATTCGTCGTCACTGAGCATCTGCATCTCCACTTTTAGGCACCCGAAGACCATTGTCCGAGTGTCATCCGATCCCGGTTGCCATAATCCTGCCGGGTCTCAACGGCTTTAAACCCGCGAGTGTGAAACAACTGTGCCACGGCCTCTGCCTGATCGAAACCATGCTCAACCAGAAGCCAGCCGCCTTCAACCAGCCAGTCCGGCGCCTGGCTGATAATCAGCCGCAGATCATCCAGGCCATCGCTCCCGGATACCAGGGCCGAGGCAGGTTCGAATCGAACGTCCCCTTCCTCAAGGTGGCGGTCGCTATCGGGGATATAGGGTGGATTGGAGACAATCAGATCAAACCTCTCTGGCTCCAGCCCCAAAAACCAGGAACTCTGGACCACGGAAAGGTTCAGGCCAAGGGCAACGGCGTTTTCACGGGCCAGTGCCACTGCCTCGGGCTCGGCATCACAGGCAGATATTCGCCAGCCCACGTGCTCACTGGCGAGAGCCAAGGCAATGGCGCCCGTCCCTGTTCCCAGATCCAGCACACTGGCTTGCGGTGGTAGCGGCAAAGCAAGAGCAACTTCCACCAGGCATTCGGTATCCGGTCTTGGAATCAGGGTGGAGGCACTGACTTTCAGCGGCAGTGACCAGAATTCCTGATGCCCCAACAAATGTGCCACAGGCCTGCCGGCCACGCGCTCCTGCACAAGCGCCTCAAAGGCCTCAGCGTGAGCATTGGTCACTTCCCGCTCCGGCCAGGCCCGGAAACTGGTTCGGCTAAGCCCCGTAATGTTGCTAAGCAGCAGCTCGGCATCCAGCCTCGGCGAATCACTTTCAATTCGGCTGGATGCCTCCTTCAGAAGGGCTTCGCAGGTCAGTGAGGGTTTACTGGTCATCGGCGAGAGAGGCGAGCAGCTCGGCCTGGTGCTCCTGCCGCAGAGGCACGACGACGGCGTCCAGGTCACCGGCAATGACTTCGTCGAGCTTGTAAAGGGTGAGGTTGATCCGATGATCCGTCACCCGCCCCTGGGGAAAGTTGTACGTACGGATCCGTTCGGACCGGTCGCCACTGCCCACCAGGCTCTTGCGGGTCTCGGCCATGGACTTTTGCTGCCGCTCGGTCTCGGCATTCTGAAGCCGAGAGGCCAGCAGGCTCAACGCCTTGGCGCGGTTCTTGTGCTGGGAACGCTCTTCCTGGCATTCCACCACAATGCCCGTTGGCAAATGCGTTATCCGGATCGCCGAATCGGTCTTGTTCACGTGCTGGCCGCCAGCACCTGACGCACGAAACGTGTCTACCCGCAGATCCGCCTTGTTGAGCTCGATGGCCTCGGCCTCATCGGCCTCGGGCATCACCGCCACAGTACAGGCGGAGGTATGGATCCGGCCCTGGGATTCGGTTTCCGGAACACGCTGCACCCGGTGAGCACCAGACTCGAATTTCAGGGCACCATACACTCCGTCACCGGCCACGCGCGCAATCAGTTCCTTGAAGCCGCCGTGCTCGCCTTCGCTCTCGCTCAGGACCTCCACTTGCCAGCGCCGGCGCTCGGCATAGCGCAGATACATCCGGAACAGGTCGCCGGCAAAAATGGCAGCTTCGTCACCACCGGTGCCGGCGCGAATCTCCAGAAATACGTTCTTGCCGTCGTTCGGGTCTTTCGGCAGCATCAGGCGCTGGAGCTCTTCATCGAGCTCCTCGCTCTTCTGCTCGGCAAGTTGCAGTTCTTCCTCGGCCATCTCCCGCATGTCGGCGTCGCCGTCTTTCGCCAGTTCGCGCGCAGCCTCGATGTCATCCAGAGAGTGCTGCCAGGCCTGGAAACAATGAACAATGGGCTCAATCTCGGCGAACTCCCGAGAGAGGTCCCGGAACTTGTCCTGCTGGGAGATAATGGAAGAATCACTAAGCAATGCGCTGACTTCCTCGAAGCGGTCAGAAAGCTGCTCGAGGCGGGATTGGATCGATGGCTTCATAGTTTTTCCGGGGTTGTCGTCGTGTCCGCGTCCAGTGCATCCAGCTGGTGCAACTCACGCAGCCACTCTGTCACCTCGGTGCGACCTTCTGTGGTGGCCTTGCGAACCTGCACAGAGGGCTCGTGCAGGAGTTTGTTGGTGAGGCCGCGTGCCATACTGCGCAGCACGGTTTCAGGATCTGTGCCATTGCGCAGGGCGCGCAGGGCTTTCTCGGTCTCCGCATCGCGCAGCACTTCGGCACGCTGACGGAACTGCTTGAGCGTGGACACCGCATCCAGCGCCCTTAGCTGGTTCAGAAAATCCTGAACCCCGGACGCCACCAGATTCTCGGCCTCCCGGGCCGCACCCTCACGAGAGCGGATATTTTCTTCGATAACCTGGCGCAGGTCGTCCACCGTGTAGAGATACACGTCATCCAGCGAGGCCACCTCCGGCTCGATATCCCGGGGCACGGCAATATCCACCATGAAATAGGGGCGGTGTTTGCGTTTCTTCAGGGCTCGCTCAACGGCACCTTTACCAAGAATCGGCAATGGGCTTGCCGTTGAAGAAATAATAATGTCGACATCGGCCAGATGTTCCGGAATCTCGGACAGCACAATGCCCTTGCCACCACGGGATTCTGCCAGTGCCTGTGCCCGCTCAAGGGTACGGTTGGCCACCAGGAAGTCTTTCACGCCGGCATCCGCAAGGTGCCGGGCTACCAGTTCGATGGTTTTGCCGGCACCGATCAACAGGGCCTTGTTGCGGGACATGTCGGCAAATATGTGATGCGCCATGCTCACCGCTGCGTAGGCAACAGAAACGGGATTTTCACCGATGGCAGTCTGGGTCCGCACGCGCTTGGCGACCGAGAAGGTATGTTCGAACAATCGGGACAGGAACGAGCCGCTGGCGCCGTGTTCCCTGGCCAGGGAATAGGAATCCTTCAATTGCCCGAGGATCTGTGGCTCGCCAAGCACCATGGAGTCCAGGCCGGCGGCCACTCGCATCATGTGCCTGACGGCATCGCCATCGCGGTGCACGTACAGCGCTTCCTCCAGTTCCGCGGCGTCCATTCCATGGAAGCCGGCCATCCAGCGAAGCACCATGGGGGCGCAGTCATCATCGCCGGCCAGGTACAGCTCGGTCCGGTTACAGGTCGACAGTATCGCCGCCTCGGTGGCGCCTGACGTCGCACGCAGCTCGGCGAACGCCTCCGCCATACGCTCGGGCGTAAACGCCACTCGCTCCCGTAGCTCTACGGGGGCCGTGCGATGATTGATTCCCAGCGTTACCAGTGCCATTTCGTGGTTGTACAACCTTTTGCCGATGAGCGGTTTAGAGACGCGCAATTACTGGACATTTTAACGGCCAGCGGCCTGAGCTGCCACCCAAAACCACCGCAGCTTCGGCAAGTGCGGACAGGTTGGGCAAGATCAGGTGCTTATGCCATTATAGGGATTCGGCTGAGGCCGCGACCCGATCTACCTCAATTCCGGGGCTGGAGCGTGGTTATTTCAGATGCGTTTTCGACAGATCATGGGAAGTTGCATGCACAAATCCGTACCGTTTCTGTTTACCTGCCTGCTTGGCCTCACGCTGGCAGGCTGTGCCAGCCTCACCGGCACAGAGGAAGCGCCTGCCAAGAGCGAAACCGTCGCCGCTGGGGAAAAGACAGAACCACAACCGCCGGTTGAATACGCCGATTTTGAGCCCGAAACCCTCTATTTGCTTCTATCTGCCGAAATTGCAGCCCAGCGCGGACGCTACGACATTACCCTGGTTAACTACCTGAAGGCTGCCAAACAGTCCCGAGACCAGGTGGTGATCGAGCGGGCGATGCGAATCGCCCAATCCCTGAACGGCGATAACGCCCAGAAACAGCTCGCCGAGCTGTGGCTGGACATCGACCCGGATAATCTCCAGGCCCACAGGATTTCTGCCATCCAGGCCGTAAAGGGAAACGACCTCCAAACTGCCATCCATCACATGGAACGGATCATGGATCAGGGCGGCGATGCTGACTTCGACAGCCTTGCCGCTCTGGCGGCCAATTTGCCGCCAGAGCAACAGCAGGAACTGCTCGCTCTTTACAATGAGATGTCGGACCGCCACCCCGACACCCCGGAACTGGAATACAGCATCGCGCTCCTGTTGAAAGTAACCGGGCAGCCACAGCAAGCCCTGGACAGACTCGAACCACTGCTGCAGGAAAACGCAAACTTCCAGCCGGCTATCATTCTCAAGGGCGATCTGCTCTACCAGACCGATCAGAAAAGCAGCGCCCTGGATTACCTGCTGACCAACACCCGCCGCTTTCCGGGCAACCGACAAATGGGCACCCTTTACGGCCGCATGCTTATAAATGAAGGTGAATTACAGGCTGCCCAGGATGAATTCAATCGCCTCGTAAAGCGGTACCCGGACACGCCGGGCCTGCGACTCTCTCATGCACTGGTCGCTCTTGAAAATGGGCAGACCGACCTGGCCCGGCAAGAACTGACACAACTGGCCGAACAGGGCCACCATACCAGCGAAGCCAACTACTACCTGGGCCGCATTGAAGACCAGGCAAGCAATACCGAGCAGGCCATTGGCTATTACCAGAGCGTGGAACAGGGCAATTACTACTTCCCGGCCCTGGCCCGCGCCAGCTCTCTGCTGGCCGAGAATGGACAGCTTGAGGACGCCATTAACCGCATTCGCAGGCTGCGCGAAGCCAATCCCCGCCAGGCAGAGAACTTCTGGCTGCTGGAGGTGAACCTGCTGCTGGATCAGGAACAACAACAGCAGGCCCTGAGCACCGCCACGGAAGCCCTGGAAGAACATCCGGACAATATCGAGATCCGGTACGCCCGGGCCATGCTCTACGATGGCATCGGACGGCCTGCCGACGCCGAAGCCGACCTGAAGCAGATTATCGAACAGGAACCGGAAAACGCCGTTGCCCTGAATGCCCTGGGCTACATCCTGACCACTCGGACAGACAGACTCAGAGAAGCCCGCGGCTATATCGAGAAAGCTCTGCGGCTGGACCCGAACAATCCGGCCATTCTCGATAGCATGGGCTGGGTCCTGTTCCTCGAAGGCCAGCTCGAGCCGGCGCTCGACTACCTCTCCCGTGCCTGGGCCGCCTTCCCCGATCCGGAAGTTGCCGCTCACTATGGTGAGGCGCTATGGATGAACGGAGCCGAAGAACAGGCCAGAATCATCTGGCAGGAAGGCCTCGAACAGGACAGCAATCACGAAGTGCTCAGAGAAACCATCGATCGGCTGACCAATGGTGGTGACACCGAATGAGACTGGCGCGAATTCTGGCCGCACTGACGATGCTTGCCACCCTCGGCGCCTGCACTACGATCCAGATCGATCCATTGCCGGAGGGCATGACAGACCAGCCTCCGGCTGACTGGACCACTCGCGCAGTCAATCTCGACAAACTCGACCACTGGAAGCTGTCCGGGAAGCTGGCCGTACGCCAGCCATCCGACAGCGGAAGCGCCATCATCAATCACTGGATTCAGGATGGCGAAGCCTACGATCTTGCCCTCTCCTCATCGTTCCTCGGTATGGGCAGCACAACACTCAAAGGGGTTCCCGGGTTTATCGAGTTGACCCTGCCGAGCGGCGAAACTTACCGCTCGGGCGAACCGGAAGCGCTGGTCGAGGCGGCCACGGGCTGGCAGCTGCCACTGGAGAATCTGACCTGGTGGATTCGGGGCCTGCCATCCCCCGCCAGCGACTATCGCCTGCTGTTTGATAATCAGGGCACCCTGGCCATAATCCGCCAGAACGGCTGGGAAATCCGCTACGACCGCTGGCAGGCCTTCCTCTCTGCTTACCCTGCGCTGCCCGCCCGGATTACCGCGCTCAAGGACGACAAGCGGGTACGCCTGGTGGTCAGCGACTGGCAGGAGCAGCCCGAGTGACACCTGACCTGATACTGCCCTCACCGGCCAAGCTGAACCTGTTCCTGCACATTGTCGGGCGCAGGGATGATGGCTATCACGAGCTTCAGACACTGTTCCAGTTTCTGGACTACGGCGACGAACTGAGCTTCACCCTGACACCCGGCGAGCCGGGGGTGAGGCTCGCGGAGTCTGTTCCCGGTGTCGACGACGAGGACAACCTCATCATTCGAGCGGCCAGAGCACTCCTTGAGAGGGCTCAAGGCGACTTGCCCGGGGTCACCATCGGCATCACCAAACGGCTGCCCATGGGCGGCGGCCTGGGCGGCGGCAGCTCCAATGCTGCAACCACTCTGCTGGGCCTGAACCATCTCTGGCAGCTCGACTTGAGCACCGATGAGCTTGCCGGAATCGGCCTCGGCCTGGGCGCCGATGTTCCGGTATTTGTCCGGGGCCATGCCGCCTTTGGCGAGGGAGTTGGTGAAACACTGACCAACACAAATCCGCCGGAAGACTGGTTCGTTGTCCTCAAGCCCGGCTGCAACATAAACACTGGCAAGATTTTTTCCGAGCAAGGGTTGACAAGGAACACCCCGAGAATCAAAATAGCGCCCGCTTTTGAGGGAGACGCCTCGAGGTACCGAAACGACTGTGAGGATGTAGTTCGAAAACTGTATCCTGAGGTTAACCAGAGCCTGGAATGGCTTTCACAATTCGGACCTGCAAGATTAACCGGAACCGGGGCTTGCATATTTGGACGTTTCCCGACAGAATCCGCAGCCCGGATCATCTGGGAAAGCAAACCCTCCGGCGTCACGGGGTTCGTAGCTAAAGGGGTGAACAAATCACCTCTACACAAAAAGCTAACAGAGCTGAAATGATGCCAAAAAAGCACGATACTGGGGTGTCGCCAAGTGGTAAGGCAACGGGTTTTGATCCCGTCATGCGCAGGTTCGAATCCTGCCACCCCAGCCACCTTTCTCCCGCTTCTTCTGAATCAAACGCCGATACTGAGAAGGATGCCGTCGTGTCCAAACTGATGATCTTCGCTGGCAACGCCAACCCTGAACTGGCTCAAGCGATTGCCCGCAAACTCCACATTCCCATGGGTCAGGCCACTGTTGGCCGTTTCAGCGACGGGGAAACCACCGTCGAGATCAATGAGAATGTCCGCGGCCATGATGTGTTCATCATCCAGCCGACCTGCTACCCCACCAACGATAACCTGATGGAACTGATCGTGATGGCCGACGCACTTCGCCGTGCTTCCGCTACACGTGTCACCGCCGTTATCCCCTATTACGGATACGCGCGCCAGGATCGCCGGGTACGCTCTACCCGTGTTGCCATCAGCGCCAAGGTGGTCGCAGACATGATTTCCAGCATCGGCGTTGACCGGGTTCTGACCGTCGACCTGCACGCCGACCAGATCCAGGGCTTCTTCGATATTCCGGTGGACAACATCTACGCCACACCGGTCATGCTTGAAGACATCTTCAAGCAGCGTTTCGAGAACTTTGTCGTGGTATCTCCTGACGTTGGCGGCGTGGTTCGCGCCCGTGCCGTGGCCAAGCGCCTGGACGACGCCGACCTTGCCATCATCGACAAGCGTCGCCCGAAAGCGAACGTTTCCCAGGTAATGCACATCATCGGTGATGTCAAAGACAAGACCTGTATCCTGGTAGACGACATCATTGATACCGCCGGCACGCTTTGCAAAGCGGCCAACGCCCTGAAAGAACACGGCGCGGCCCGCGTGGTTGCCTACATCACCCACCCGGTTCTCTCCGGCCCGGCCATTGATAACATCAATGCCTCACAGCTGGACGAACTTGTGGTCTGCGATACCATCCCGCTGGGTGACAAAGCGCATAATTGTGATAGAATCCGCGTCCTCGGAATGGCCGGGCTGCTTGCGGAGTCGATTCGCCGCGTGAGCAACGAAGAGTCCATCAGTGCCATGTTCGAGAATGCCTGAGTGACCTTTCGGTCGTAATATCAAGGCATTACAAGCAGTTACCGGGTCGGGAGCCTACACAGGCTCCCGACTCTTTTAGTCAGCCGGAAAAATCCGGCTTTTCAGAAACATCACCTGATCCTACGCCTGGTCGCGGGCAGTTCAGGTGACGATTGAGGTTATTACCATGTCTCAGGAATTTGTTATCGAAGCATTTCCTCGTGACGATCAGGGGAGAGGTGCGAGCCGCCGCCTGCGTCGTGAGGAACGGAAAATCCCGGCCATCATTTATGGTGGCAACAAGGATGCAACTCCGATTGCCATCTGGCACAACGAGCTGAAGAAAGCACTGGAGAACGAAGCATTCTTCTCCCACGTTCTGACCGTTGAGCTGAACGGCAAGAAAGAAAGCGTAATCCTGAAGGATCTGCAGCGTCACCCGTACAAGCCGATCCTGACCCACGCTGACTTCCTGCGTGTTGACAAGGACCACGAGATCCACGTCAACGTACCGCTGCACTTCATCAACGAAGACACCGCACCGGCTATCAAGCTCCACGGCGGCGTAGCGAACCACCAGATCAACGAAGTTGAAGTGATCTGTCTGCCGCAGAACCTGCCCGAATTCATCGAAGTCGACATGACCAGTGTCGAGATGGACCAGGTAGTTCACCTGAGCGATCTGAAGCTGCCGAAAGACGTCAAGATTGCCGCCCTGCTCCAGGGTGAGGATCATGACCTGCCGGTTGTGGCTATCCACAAGCCGCGCGGCGCGAAGGCTGATGATGAAGCCGAAGAAGGCGGAGAAAGCGAAGAAGGCGGCGAAGACAAGGAGTAATCACTCCTGTTCTGAGGAGGGCAGCGGCGAATGGCGCAGGATATTGTCATGGTGGTTGGTCTGGGAAACCCCGGCGCTGACTACGAGAATACCCGCCATAACGCCGGCGCTCTCTTCGTCGAAGCTCTGGCCCGCGCTGCGGGCCAGACGCTCCGCCCCGAAAAGAAGTACCACGGGCTCTACGCCCGCATTCAGTGGCAGGGCCTCGACCTGCACCTCCTGAATCCCACCACCTTTATGAATCGCAGCGGCCTGGCCATCAAGGCGCTGGCAGACTTCTTCAAGATTCAGCCCCAACAGATTCTGATTGCCCACGACGAACTCGATCTGCCCCCGGGTACCGCCAAGCTCAAGAAAGGCGGCGGCCACGGTGGACATAACGGCCTTCGCGACACCATCGCCCACCTGGGCACCAACGATTTTCAGAGACTGCGCATCGGAATCGGGCACCCCGGCGACAGCCGCAGGGTAACCGGCTACGTGCTCGGCCGCCTGGGCAAACAGGAGACCGAGGAACTGAACGCAGTGATCGACGAAATCATGCGGGTATTACCGGATGCAGCCAGCGGCAAGCTTCCCGCCGCCATGAATCGCCTGCACAGTTTCAAACCGGTATAATCCGCCCAAATTTTCCAGTACCAGCAGAGGCATTCCATGGGATTTAACTGCGGCATCGTCGGCCTTCCCAACGTCGGCAAATCCACCCTGTTCAACGCACTGACCAAATCCGGCATTGGCGCAGAGAACTTCCCGTTCTGCACCATCGAACCCAACGCTGGTGTTGTCGCCATGCCCGACCCGCGCCTCAACAAACTTGCCGAGATCGTTAAGCCGGAAAAGGTGGTGGCAACCACCATGGAGTTCGTGGATATCGCAGGCCTTGTAGAAGGTGCTTCGAAAGGCGAGGGCCTGGGCAACCAGTTTCTGGCCAATATCCGCCAGACCGACGCCATTGCCCATGTGGTGCGCTGCTTCGAGGACGACAACGTCATTCACGTTGCCAACAAGATTGATCCGGCTTCTGATATAGAAATCATTAACACCGAACTGGCTCTCGCCGATCTGGAAACCGTTGAAAAAGCCATCAAGCGGGTTCAGCGCGTGGCCAAGAGCGGTGACAAGGAAGCGAAAGCTCAGCTCGAAATCTTTGAAAAGCTGCTGCCGGTGCTGAACGAGGGCAAACCGGTGCGCAGCATGAACCTCGACAAGGACCAGATGGCCCTGATCCGAGAGCTCTGCCTGCTGACCGTGAAGCCGACCATGTACATTGCCAACGTCAGCGAAGACGGGTTCCAGAACAACCCGCATCTGGACACCGTGCGACAGATCGCTGAGTCGGAAAATGCCGCGCTTGTGCCCATCTGCAACAAGATAGAGGCAGAAATCTCCGAACTGGAAGACGATGAAAAATCGATGTTCCTGGAAGAAATGGGCATGGAAGAGCCAGGCCTGGATCGGGTAATTCGCGGGGGCTATGGCCTGCTGGGCCTGCAGACCTACTTTACCGCCGGGGTGAAAGAAGTCCGTGCCTGGACCGTAAAAATCGGCGCCACAGCGCCTCAGGCCGCCGGCGTGATCCACACCGACTTCGAACGCGGGTTCATCCGGGCAGAAGTGGTGAGCTACGACGATTTCGTTCAGTACAACGGCGAAGCCGGGGCCAAGGATGCCGGAAAATGGCGCCTGGAAGGCAAGGAATACATCGTGAAAGACGGCGACGTTATCCACTTCCGCTTCAACGTGTAATTTTTCAGGAAAAACTGGGCCCTAAGCCTTGACAGAAAGAGCCCAAATACTGAAAATACGCGCCTCGTTTGGGGCGATGCCCAAAGCGAAATGGCAAGGTAGCTCAGTTGGTTAGAGCACAGCACTCATAATGCTGGGGTCGGCGGTTCGACTCCGCCCCTTGCTACCAAGATTCAAAGGGTTGCGACGCGAGTCGTGACCCTTTTTTGTTGGATCTCTCCTTTTTGTCCCCTGCCCCAGAGCGCTGTAATCTTATTGAGGGTTGGCAAATTCACTGACGCCAGGTCCGTCTTCTGGATCTCGCTGTCTCCCGTGAATATCCCAGGCACCATGATTTTTCTCGCCAATCAAGCGGCAGGTTCTGATTGCATCCCTGAAATCTTCCGTGAGACGGCTGTCTTTTACTCTATGAGAGATGTACATGGACAAATCTATCCAGGCGGCTGTCCGTTCATAATAATGCCCCGGATAGTCATCGATATACAGGTCCATCATGATCCGCGGCAGAACCACGACATCCACGCGACCGAGCCGAAGCATTTCGACCGCCTGCGCCCAATCAGAGACATCAGTTACGCGAGGGCTATCACCTTTTAAAAGCTGTAAACCAGCAAATTTGCGGACAAATCCAAACCTGAGCCCCGTCATGGTTTCTAGCGGCGGCAAATCCTGAGCCATGAGATACACATATTCTAATCGGAACAGCGAACCGCCAAAGTCCGCATACTTGTCCCTTTCTGCCGTTTGAATCAAGGGCAATCCAACCGAAATACCACCCTTTTCCAGTTGGCGAAGTATCTGGGCCAAAGGCATATTAATGAACCTGAAATCGCCGCCTACGCGGCTAAAGACACAACGATAATAAGGCGCAAAACGACCCACGAGCTTTCCATTTTCTACAGAAATTTCGCGTTCTATATCGGCAAAGACTCCAACAAAATGGTGGCGTTTTGACTCGGCAGACAGAGATAGAGAGAAAAGCAGAAGCAAAAAGAAATGCAGAAGCTTGAGCCATACGAGCCTTTGCATGCCTCACCCCCCCAATCGTGCGAATACAGTGCATACCTTTTAAGGCATTTAAGCGAAAAAACGTGACATTGACTAACACACAACACCAAGCGCTTTTTTTATAGTAGTTGTCATATCGGCACCGTGCTCATCTTTTCCAGCCCTTTGCTTAGTGGTCTTTATCGGGCAGCGGTTAGACTCCGCCGCTTGCTACCAGTATTCTGGCAAGCCCGTCGCGAAAGCGCCGGGCTCCTGAGCTTCTGGGGACGACCCCACCCTTCCCGGGCAGTGAACGCGGGACGACCCGCCTCCGTACAAAACATTCTATGAAATCAACCAGAGACAGAGTTCGACAGGCGATTTCCTTTGAGGTTATCGGCCTCCTGCTTTCCGTTCCCCTCGCTGCCGTGACCTTCGGATTCGATATGGGAAGAACCGGAGTTCTTGGTGTGGTTGGCGCCACCATCGCGACCATCTGGAACTACCTGTTCAACCTGGGATTCGATCACGGCCTGAAGCACTTCAATGGCTCAACCCGAAAATCCCTGCGGATCCGTTTCCTGCACGCGGTGAGTTTCGAGTTGGGCCTGATGCTCATCTTCCTGCCGATCATTGCCTGGTGGATGGGCATTGGCCTGTTACAAGCGCTGATCGTAGATGTGGCGTTCGTGGTGTTCTATCTGGTGTATGCGTTCGTATTCACCTGGTGTTACGACACAATATTTCCTGACACGGATGCCAAGAAATCCAACGCCACTTAAACAAACTTTGACAATCCCGGGGGCAGTAGTCGGATAGGATAGAGGCTTCACCCGAATGCGTTTTAAGGCTGTATCGCATTATGAAATCCCGCCACGCGCTCACCGTGTTCCTGGCCGTTGTTCTGGTTCCCATTGCCCTTGGGTTCGCCGGCGCGAGCGTGAAGGCGGCCATCCTGTCGATCAGTGTTTTTTGGGTCTGCCTGGGGATATTCTTCTACCCATCCATCAGTGACTATCTCAGGTCTGCAAGGAGGGAGCGGGACGATCCTCTAAAGACAAACTCTGTGGCATACTCACGGGCTGAAACCCATAAAGAACAACACACCAGCAAGGACCGTTGACATGAAACCGGAAACCCTAGCGCTGCACGCAGGCTTCAAAAGCGATCCCACTACCCGGGCCGCTACCACCCCGATCTACCAGACCACGTCCTACACCTTCGATGACACCCAGCACGGTGCCGATCTGTTTGACCTGAAGGTTCAGGGCAACATCTACACCCGTATCATGAACCCGACCAACGCGGTTCTCGAAGAGCGGATGGCAGAACTGGAAGGCGGTGTTGGCGCCCTGGCCGTGGCCTCTGGCATGGCGGCCATCACCTATGCGCTGCAGACCATCTGCAAGGTGGGTAACAACATCGTCAGCACCAGTCAGCTATACGGCGGCACCTACAACCTGTTCGCGCACTCGCTGCCGAACCAGGGCATTGAGTGCAAGATGGTTCGCCATGACGATTTCGATGCCGTGGAAAAGGCTATTGATGAGAACACCCGCGCCCTGTTCTGCGAGTCCATCGGCAACCCGGCGGGCAACGTGGTCGATATCCAGCGCTGGGCCGAAATTGCGCACAAACACGGCATCCCGCTGATGGTGGACAACACGGTTGCCACGCCGTTCCTGTGCCGCCCGATCGAGCACGGCGCCGATATCGTGATTCACTCGCTCACCAAGTACATCGGTGGCCACGGCACCACCGTCGCAGGCGTTGTAGTGGATTCCGGAAAGTTCGACTGGAAAGCCAGTGCTGACAAGTTCCCGATGCTGAACGAACCGGATCCGTCCTACCACGGCGTGGTCTACACAGACGCCCTGGGCCCTGCTGCCTTCATCGGCCGCTGCCGAGTGGTTCCGCTGCGCAACACCGGTGCCGCCCTTGCTCCGTTCAATGCGTTCCTGATCATGCAGGGTCTGGAAACCCTGGCGCTGCGCATGGAACGTCATTGCGAGAACGCCGAGAAAGTCGCGAACTTCCTGCAGGAGCACCCGTCTGTTGAATGGGTCAACTACGCGACCCTGGCCAACAGCCCGTACAAGGCGACCTGCGAGAAGATTTCCGGCGGGAAAGCGTCCGGCATCCTGAGCTTCGGCATCAAGGGTGGCCGGGAAGCCGGGGCAAAGTTCATCGATGCCCTGGAATTGATCCTGCGTCTGGTGAACATCGGTGACGCCAAGTCCCTGGCCTGCCACCCGGCGACCACCACCCACCGCCAGCTCAACCCGGAAGAGCTGAAGAGCGCTGGTGTGAGCGAGGATCTGGTGCGGCTGTCCATCGGTATCGAGCATGTCGACGACATCATTGCCGACATTACCCAGGCCCTGGACAAAGCCCAGGCCTGATAGCGGTCAACCGGGTACGACCAATGTCGTGCCCGGCACCCTCGTGATTGCCCCTATCTGTCTTGTAACTCCCCCGCCAGGCCATTACTCTTTAGTGTTCCCCATGCCCGAATCGAGAGTCCGGTTGCAATGAGCGAAAGCGCAAAAACCCGCATTACCAGTGGTTCCAAATTCCGCAATGAGCATGGCTTCTCGGCCATCAAGGATGGCGTCAAGCGGTCATCGAAGCAGGAAGCCACAACAGCGGAAAAGCGAGAGCCGAAGCCCAAATGGCTCCGGGCACGCATGCCCGGGGGCGAGCGCTATGAGGCGGTACGCAAGAACGTCAGTGAGCACCGGTTGAGCACCGTTTGCCAGGAATCTCATTGCCCCAATATCGGTGAGTGCTGGACCGCCGGCACGGCCACCATCATGGTGATGGGGTCTGTGTGTACCCGGGCCTGCAAATTCTGCGCGGTGGACACCGGCAACCCGAAAGGCTGGCTTGACCATGAAGAGCCGGAGAACACGGCCAAGTCCGTAGAGCTGATGGGCCTTCGTTATATTGTGCTTACCTCGGTAGACCGTGACGACCTGGAAGACGGCGGCGCTGCCCACTATGCCGCTTGCGTCTCTGCCATCAAACAGCGCACGCCGGAAGTCGCCGTTGAGGCGCTGACGCCGGATTTTGATGCGGTGATGGCGGACGTTGAGAAGGTGGTGGATTCCGGGCTGGATGTCTTTGCCCAGAACGTGGAAACCGTCAAGCGGCTGACCAGTCGGGTTCGTGATCCGCGTGCCGGGTATGAAAAAACCCTCCGGGTCCTGGAGCACGCCAAGAAGCACCGTCCGGACGTGCTTACCAAGACCAGCCTGATGCTGGGGCTCGGCGAAACCGAAGAGGAAATCCTGGAAACCATGGACGATCTGCGCGCCATCGGTGTGGATATCCTGACTCTGGGCCAGTACCTGCGCCCTACTCCGAACCACTTGCCGGTAGAACGCTACGTCACCCCCGAAGAGTTCAACCGTTACCGGGAAATCGGCCTGGAGAAGGGCTTCATGGAAGTGCCATCCGGCCCCATGGTCCGCTCCAGCTACCGGGCTGACAAAGTCTTCGATAAAAACAATCTGGGTCTTGCCGTGCCCGAGGTTCCCCAAGCCTCCAATGCCATGCAGATTCCGGTGAAGGCCATCGACTGAGAACATACATGCTGACACTGCTGCGAAATGCCCGGCTGAAGTACAAATTCTGGTTGCTGAACATTGTCGTTTTTGCAGTTCTCTGCTTGCTCGTTCTCTATGCCATGAACACGATTGCCGGGCAGACCGGCCGGTCGTTCAACGAGGTCTTCGCTGATACAGCACCCGGCTTCGCGCTGGTTGTGGCAATACTTATGGTGCTAGAGATGGCCGGGTCCCAGCTGCTGATCTCGTTTATCGAACGCCATGTGAATCGCCTGAAAGACACCATGGTCGATGTCCAGGCCTCGGGCAATCTGAGCCAGAGGGCGGTGGTGGATTCCACCGACGAAATCGGCGAAATGGCGAGTGCCTTCAATGCCATGCAAGACCGCACCGTAGGCGTGGTCCGAAGCATGAAGGAAGCTATCGAACGCCTGCACCGGGAAGTCGAGGAACTAACCTCGGCCGCCGAAGCCCGCCGGGATGACCTGGGCCGCCAACAGCAGGGCGCAGACCGGTCGGCGGAAGTCATCGAAACCATGCTGCAAAGCTTCACTGGCATCGCCGAACAGGCCGGAATTGCCAAGACCCTGTCCCACGAGGCCAGCGACGCAGCTCGCGACGGCAGCAGCCGTGTCGGCCAGAGTGCCGACAGCATCCGCAAGCTCGCCGATGTGGTGCGCAATTCCGCCAGCAGCGTCGAAGCCCTGGCCGAGAACAGCCATGAAATCAGCCACGCCATTACCGAGATCCGGGGTATTGCCGAACAGACCAATTTACTGGCCCTGAACGCCGCCATCGAGGCGGCCCGGGCCGGCGAACAGGGCCGCGGCTTTGCCGTGGTGGCCGATGAAGTGCGTAAACTGGCCCAGCGGGTTCAGGACTCCACCGATCAGATTCAGGGCACCATCGATCGCCTGCTCAACGCCATGAATACTGCCGTGAACCAGATGACCGGCAGCTCCGAGGATGCCACCCGCTGCGTTGAGGAATCCGAAGAAGGCCGCCGTGCCCTGGAAGCCATCAACGAGGTGGTCAGCCGGATCGATCATACCAACCAGGAAATCGCCAACGTGTCGGCGGAACAGACCGCGGGCACCGACGACGTGCTGGCCAACGTACAGGGCATTCGCGAAACCACCCAGAACATGGTGACCCAGCTTGCCGAGAGCGCGGATATGAGCCGCCGCCTGAAAAAGCTGATCGATTCCCTGGAAGAAGCCTCGTCAAAGGTCACGGTTCACTGAGGTTTATGGCACACTCTGCACTCGTTTGAACTGGCAGAGTAGTTGTTCATGAATCGTCTTCGCGCCCTGTATGACCGCCTGATTTTTCCGCATCCCTTTATTATCCTCGCGGCTTTTGCCCTGTTGCTGGCCCTCGCAGCCGTCAAGTTTGGCGAATTCCGCCTGGACGCTTCCGCCGAATCCCTGGTGCTGGAAAACGACCGCTCCCTGGAACAGTACCGCCAGGTAAACCGCCGCTTCACCACCTCCGACGATTTTCTGATCGTCACCTACACCCCCGAAGACGAACTGTTCTCTGAGGAAGGCCTGGCCAGGCTGGGCGCGTTGCGGGATGAGCTGCAAGGCCTGGAAGCCGTCGGCTCCACCAACAGCATCCTGAACGTACCCCTGCTCCACAGCCCGGATCTGACGCTGGATACCGTGGACAGCGAGATCAAGACCCTGGACGACCACGATGTAACGCCGGACACAGCCCGCCAGGCGCTTCTGAACAATCCGCTCTACCCCAACCTGCTAATCAGCGAAGACGGGCGAACCACTGCCATACAGGTCAACCTGCCAACGCCGGATCGCTATTTTGAGCTGCTGAGAAAGCGCAACGATCTGAGAGACAAGGCCGATGCCGGCAAAGCCTCCGAGGCCGAGTTGGCCGAACTGGAACAGGTAAAACAGGATTTCATCGACTTTACCGAAACCCTCGGGGTCGAGCGCGATGCCACCATCCGCACGGTTCGCTCCATTCTCGACACCTACCGCGACGGCGCGGACATCCACCTGGGCGGGGTGCCCATGATTGTGGCGGACATGATCCGCTTCATCGAAAACGACCTGTCGACCTTCGGGCTTGGCGTCCTGGCTTTTCTGCTGCTCACTTTGGCCATCATTTTCCGGCAATGGCGCTGGGTTCTGGTGCCGCTGTTGTGCTGCAGCTTTACCGTCTGGCTGATGATCGGCTTTCTGGGCTGGGCCCAGTGGCCGGTGACGGTTATCTCATCCAACTTTATTTCCCTGCTGCTGATCATGACCCTGTCGCTCACCATCCACCTGATCGTGCGCTACCGGGAATTCCAGCACGACGAGCCCGAGGCCAGCGCCAGAGACACCCTGCGCAACACCGTAATGGCGATGATCAAGCCCTGCTTCTATATGGCCATCACTACCATTGTCGCCTTCGGGTCCCTCACCTTTAGCGGCATTCGCCCGGTCATCGATTTCGGCTGGATGATGACCCTGGGCCTGACCGTGGCTTTTCTCATCACCTTTATTGTTTTCCCGGCCCTGCTCACCCTGTTGCCACCACCACTGGACAGCCGGGTTACCTCTGACAGGGTTCCCTTCACCGATGCCTTTGCGCGGTTCACGGAACACTTCGGCAAGACAGTGTTGGTCGGCTCCGGCCTGATTGCGGTGCTCTGCGTGGTCGGCCTGAACAAGCTGACGGTGGAAAACAGCTTTATCGACTATTTCAAATCGTCCACCGAAATCCATCAGGGCATGATCACCATCGACAACCGCCTGGGCGGTACCACGCCCCTGGACGTGGTTATCACCGACGATCCGCCACCGGAAGGCGCGAGCGGCGGCGACCCGTTTGCCAGTGACTGCGACCCGTTCGTGGAAGACTGCGGTGCCGGAGAGGAATACCGGGATACCTGGTACACCTACCAGAAAATGGAAGAACTGGAAGCGGTTCACAACTACCTGGACGGCCTACCGGAGACCGGCAAGGTGCTCTCAATCAACACCACGCTGGATATCCTCGCCCAAATCAACCAGGGCGAGCCTCTGGACGCCCTGGAACTGGCGTTTGTACCCGCTGCGGTTCCGGATGACCTGCAGGATACCCTGCTGACACCCTACATCTCCGAGGAGCACGACCAGGCCCGATTCAGCATCCGGATCCTGGAAACCATGCCGGAACTGCGTCGACAGGAGCTGTTGAACCGAATCCACGATCACCTGACCACGGAACTGGGCTACTCGGAAGATCAGGTGCTCTTTGCCGGCATGACCGTGATGTACAACAACATGCTGCAAAGCCTGTTCGATTCCCAGATCAAAACCATCGGCGTGGTCTTCGCGGCCATCATGGTGATGTTCCTGATCCTGTTCCGCTCCCTGAAACTGGCCCTGATCGGCATCGCCCCGAACCTCATCGCCGCCGGCTCAGTGCTCGGCCTGATGGGCTGGCTGGGCATTCCCCTGGATATGATGACCATCACCGTGGCGGCCATCACCGTCGGCATCGCCGTGGACGACACCATCCACTACATCCACCGGTTCAAAACCGAGTTCCATAAAGACGGCGACTACATTGCCACCATGCACCGCTGCCACCGAAGCATCGGCCAGGCCATGTTCTTCACGTCGCTGACCATCATCTCCGGGTTCTCGATACTGGTGCTGTCCAACTTCATCCCGACCATCTACTTCGGGTTGTTTACGGGGTTTGCCATGTTCATGGCTCTGGTTGGGGCGCTTACGCTGCTTCCTCGGCTCATTGTTCTCGTTAAGCCCTTTGGCTCGGGGGTGTAGGTTTGGGCTGGGCTCCTAGCCTTCTAGGTTAGGGGGTGGCTCGGCAGGTGTAGGCCTTTGCCAGAACCGCTACGAGCACATCCATGTGCGCTTGACGTCGGCCATCCTTGGCCGCCGACATTCTGGCAAAGGCCTACACCTGCCAAGCTTCAGAAATAGGAGTTATAGGAAGACACTCCGCACCCAATATCCCCGACAAGCAGTTGAGCAGTGAGCGATGACTGAATCGTTCGAAGAACAGGGGTGTGGCGCCCTCCCAAAAATGTCTGTGGCCAGGGATGGCCACAGACAAGCGCACATGGATGTGCTCGTAGCGGTTTTTGGGAGGGCGCCACACCCCTGTTCCTCCCCCAAAACCAGCAGGCTAGGGGCACAAAAAAAGGGCCACACCAAAAGATGCGGCCCTTCTCCAACCCAGCTAAAGGGAAAGCAGGATCACTGCATGCCCTGACCTTGCCCCTGCTGCATCTGTTGTTGCATCTGACGACGCTGCTGCATTTGCTGTTGCATCTGCTGCATACGCTTATCCAGCTCGTCGCGCTGCTCCTGGGTAAAAACGCTGTCGACCTTCGCCTGCATCAGAGTGGACAGAGCAGCGATCTCGCCGGTCACATCACCCAGTTCTTTGGCCTGCTCGCGGATAGCGGATTCATCAAAGTCTGATTTGATCTCACCCTGCATCTGCTGCTGCAGTGCACGGGCTTCCTGGCGGAGTTCGCCGATTTCGCCCTGCATCTCGTCGATGATGGCACGGATTTCAGTTTGCTGGTCATCGGTCAGCCCCACCATCTGTGCCAGTTGATCAACCTGATCCGGCTGGCCACCGGATTGCTGGGCCACGGCCGGAACCGAGAGGCTAAGGGCTACCAGGGCAGTACCGAACAGTTTTACAAGCTTCATAAACGTCTCCGTTAACAGGGTGGCCACAATCTGAATACCACCGACATACATTGGTTTCATCGTTCAGGGACTACACCCTAAAACATACGGATACGGTTTTTCACCCCGATCAGCCCTCTTTTTGTACATACTTCTCAGTATCCCGCGCCAAAAGCCGCCACACGCGCGGATTCAAACAAATGTGAAAGTTTGGTCATTCCCCTTCATAATGGCGCCGTTTAACCACATCCGGAGCAGACAAGATGGCCATTAACTGGTTTCCAGGGCATATGCACAAGGCCCGCAAGGAGATCAAAAAAGTCATGCCGCAGATGGATCTCATCATCGAAGTGGTTGACGCGCGTATTCCTTTCAGTAGCGAAAACCCGCTCGTGCCGGCCCTTCGTGGTGATACGCCACTGATCAAGGTATTGAACAAGCGCGACCTGGCGGATCCAGAAATTACCGAGCAGTGGTTAGCCTGGCTCGAGAAAGAACGTGGGGTACGCGCCATCACGCTTACCCACAACCAGCGCAATGAAGCACTGTCCATCCTCAAGCTGGCGGAAGAGATGACGCCCGGTCACGATCGCCAGAAGAGTGCATTGCGGGTGATGATCCTGGGCATTCCAAACGTCGGCAAGTCCACCCTGATCAACACACTGGCGGGACGACCAGCGGCCAAAACCGGGAACGAACCGGCAGTAACCAGGGCCCAGCAGGCTATCAAGTTGCCCAACAATATTCTGCTCTACGATACCCCTGGCTTCCTCTGGCCGAAACTGTCGCCCGAAGCCTGTGGTTACCGTCTGGCGGTTACCGGAGCGATTCGAAGCGCGGTGCTGGATTTTGAGGATGTGGCCATGTTCGAGGCCGAGTACCTGCTGGAAGCCTACCCGGACTTGGTCAGGACCCGCTACGGCTTCGCGGAACTACCGAAAGATGCCCTGGCGCTGATGGATGGCATTGCCGCGAAACGCCGATTTTTCGGGCGGGGCGGCGTTCCGGACCTGCACAAGGTCTCGGAGGTACTTCTCAACGAATTCCGGTCGGGCAAGCTGGGACGCATTTCCCTGGAAACCCCGGAAATGGTCGAACGCGAAGCCCGGGCCGCCGAGGAGGCGGCAGACTGAGCGCCTCCTGAGCTCCCCTTACCAAGGTCAAATATCGTATCCGGGCCAAAGCGCCTAGACTGTCAAATAATGTTATTGATCGCAGGATCGGCCATTTCGGCCGGTCGGTAAGGAGGAACTTATGAGACGCGTCGTCGTCACCGGCATGGGCATTGTGTCCTGCCTCGGAAACTCACTGGACGAGGTCACCCAGAGCCTGAAGGATGGAAAATCAGGCATCCGCTTCAACGAAACCTACAAGGAAATGGGCTTCCGGAGCCAGATTGCAGGCTCGGTGGATGTGGACACATCCGTTATCGACCGCAAAATCCGCCGGTTCATGGGTCCGTCCGCCATGTACAGTTTTCTGTCCATGGAGCAGGCCATCGCGCAGGCGGGGCTCACCGAAGACCTGATCTCCAACGACCGCACCGGCCTGATTGCCGGCTCCGGCGGCGCATCCTGCTCGAGCCAGGTAGAAGCCACCGACATCATGCGCGAGAAAGGCGTGAAGCGCATCGGGCCCTATATGGTCCCCCGCATCATGACCAGCACAGTGTCCGCCTGCCTCGCCACCGCCTACAAGATCCGTGGCGTGAACTACTCCATGTCTTCGGCCTGTGCCACCAGCGCCCACTGCATCGGCCACGCCATGGAGCAGATCCAGGCTGGCAAGCAGGACATCGTGTTCGCCGGCGGCGGTGAGGAAGAGGACTGGAGCTTGACCATGATGTTCGATGCCATGGGAGCGTTGTCCACCAAATACAACGATGCCCCTGAAACGGCTTCCCGCCCCTTCGATGCCGGCCGTGACGGTTTCGTGATTGCCGGCGGTGGCGGCATGATGGTGCTGGAAGAACTGGAACACGCGAAGAAACGCGGTGCCAACATCATTGCCGAGCTGACCGGCTACGGCGCCACCTCGGACGGCTATGACATGGTCGCGCCTTCCGGCGAAGGTGCCCAACGCTGCATGAAGCAGGCGATGGCCACTATCCGGGGCAAGATTGACTACATCAATGCCCACGGCACCAGCACACCGGTTGGCGACGTTGCCGAGATGGGCGCGGTGCGGGCCACCTTCGGTTCCGACATCCCGGCCATTTCCTCAACCAAATCACTCTCTGGTCATTCGCTCGGCGCTGCGGGTGTTCAGGAGGCCATCTACTCGCTGCTGATGCTGCAGAACGGGTTCATTGCCGGCACCAAGAACCTGAACAATCCGGACGAGAAAATCAGCGATATTCCTATTGTAGGCCCTGAAGGTCGGGAAGCCTCGCTGAACACCGTGATGTCCAACAGTTTCGGATTCGGCGGAACCAACGCGTCCCTGGTATTCGAGAAGCTCTGAAACCGCGATGCATAAGGGCCTGCGGGCCCTTATTTTTTAAAAATATATTCTAAGATCATCCAGCTTGATTATTGGCAAAGACGGCCATCCGTATTAAGGTACATAGTTGACATGGATCAAATCGGACGGATTATCACGTATGGCTCAAGCAATTCCGTTTCGTCAGGCATCTCCCCTCAAGGCGTCCTGCCACCAGTGCAGTCTGAGCAACCTGTGCCTGCCCCTGGCAATTGAAGAGAATGACCTCGACCGGCTGGAAGACATTGTCCAGCAGGGGCGGATCTTCAACCGTGGTGAACACATCTTCGACCAGAGCACGCCCTACCGCTCCTGTTTTGCGGTAAAAAGCGGCTCCATAAAGACGTCGATCATTACCGAGAATGGCGAGGAACAGGTGACGGGCTTTTTCATGCCCGGAGAGCTGGTAGGCCTGGACAGTATTGGCAGTGAACATTATGCGTGCACCGCCAAGGCTCTGGAACGGACCAGCGTGTGTGAGTTCCCGATGGAGAAACTGGAGGAGCTGACCGGCAAACTGCCCGAGTTGCAGCACCACATGTATCACCTGATGAGCCAGGAGATCCAGAACAGCCATCAACTGGCCATGCTGCTGAGCAAGAACACCGCTGAAGAGCGCATTGCTGCACTGCTCTTGTCGCTGTCCAGCCGATTCCAGCGCCGCCGTATGTCGCCGACCAACTTCAGTCTGCCCATGGCTCGGAACGACATCGCAAACTTCCTGGGCCTCGCCGTTGAAACGGTAAGCCGGGTATTCACGCGCTTTCAGAATCAGGGCATCATCAAGGCCCGGGGCCGGGAAGTCGAACTTCTGGATATCGAAGCCCTGCAAATGGTCAGCCGGGAATTCTCCCGCCAGTGCAATAACTGAGAAACTGCGTTTTGCCCGCCGTTGCTACTAGCCGGCGGGCTCACTCTCCACTTCCCTGCCGTTATTCTTTTTCAGCATCGTCAGCTCATCCACCAGGCCGGAGCGCCAGGGCATCTGCTTGATGCCGAAGGTATTGCGGATCTTGGTGCAGATCAGCGTGGTATTGACCGGCTCAAGGTGGCCCCACTCGGGCACCTCGTCCACCACCCGGATCCCTTCGGGAATCCCGGGCAGCCCGGCAATCGCCAGGCCCAGCTCGTACAGATTGATTTCCTCGGCACCGGCGTACTGATAGGTGCCCCAGACCTCGGCCCCGCAATCAAGTTGCAGAACCACAGCCTCGATTACCCGGGCCAGATCACGGACCGATACGGGTTGCCCCCGGCATCGTCCGGGTAGTGACAGTATTTCACCGGCAGCCGTACTGGCCTGCACCTTCCGGATGAACCGTGCCAGGCTCCAGCCGGTCCGCAGGATAATATGCCGAGGCAACAGGGTCCGCAGGGCCTGCTCGCACTCCCATTGCCAGTTACCCAGCTCATTCACCGGCTGCCCTGGATTGGAAGTGATGTACCCGCTTTGCTTCCGGCCATCGAACACGTAGCAGGAGGACAGCTGGAGCAGCGCCATACCACGATCACGTGCAAACTCGGCCATGGCCACTGGTAGCGAGAATGCCGCCATATGGACCCCCTCAGGATCATTCTCGGCGACCTCCGGATCGGCCATCCAGAGAGCATTTACGATCAGGTCGGTATCTTCGGGAATCCAGTTCTCCAGTGCATCAAGATCGGCGTTGGAGGGATCGCTGACAAGCAAAGGGCTGACGTGCAGGTGCGTTGCCCGCAAGCGCTCCAGCAAAACCTTCCCCAAAGGGCCGTAATCGTGAACAACAAGTACATGCACGAGGATTCAATGCCTCCCGATATCACTGATGTGACGTTATTTCGGAACCGGTTTGGCCAATGGCTTCTGGATTCCGGCGCCTACACTGATGCAGTCTGAATTTAATGCTTTGCTATTTCTTTCAAGAGCATACAACAACAGGAACTGTCATGCTGAAACAACAGAGCCACATTGTGGCGCCGATCCCTGATGAGTTGCGAACCCGGGCCCTGTATACCGTCGGCGAACTGCGCGAACGCGGCAAGGCCGACAAGGAAGCCATCGACAAGCTCTTCAACCTGATTGTGGACATGACCGAAGAAGGTCTGGACTTCTTTTTCCTGGAGCCGCTTCGCCGCCTGCATGCCAGCAGCATGATGATGGGCATGGCCAAAATGGGCATCAGCAGCATGCTCAAGGGCAGCAAGATGGTCGTGCACAAGGTGCTCAAAAAGCTGGACGACCGCAGCCTCGCTGCCATTCTCGACTTTATCGAGGAAATCATTCACGAACCGGAACCAGGTTGAAAAAGCGCGCCACAGCGCTACCGGTATTGCCGCGGTACCCGCCCGGTGATGCCGGTCATCAACTCGTAGGAGATAGTGCCGGCACAGGCGGCTACCTCATCGACCCCCACGGTGCGACCCCAGAGTTCAACGCTGTCACCCTCCTTCGCATCGGGTGCATTGGTGAGGTCCACCGCCAGCATGTCCATGGATACCCGGCCAATCAGTCTGATCCGCTGGCCGTTGATCGCCGCAGGCGTATTGGTGCCGGCATGCCGGGGGTAGCCATCACCGTAACCGATCGCGACCATGCCCATCCGGGTGTCCCGATCGGCAACCCAGCCAGCCCCATAGCCAACGGACTCGCCCGCCGGCACCAAGCGGGTGCTGATCAAGGGGGCCTCAAGCGACATTACCGGCTCCAGGCCAAGTTCGGGACCGGTCGTGCCCACCATTGGTGAGCCGCCATACAACATGATTCCGGGGCGGCTCCAGTCAAACATCGGCTGGCCCGGTCGAAAATGGGCGGCCGAATTGGCAACGCTCTTCATTAAATCCGGAAAAGAAGACGTGGCCTTTTCAAACACCGCAGTCTGCTGCGCCGTCATTGCGCTGTCGGGATCGTCGGCGCACGCAAAGTGCGTGACGAACCCCAGTAGCTCTGTATCAGCGCTCATGGCCTGTAACCGGCTCATTACCCCGGCCAGCTCGTCCGGATGAAAGCCGAGACGGTTCATACCGCTATTCACTTTCAGCCAGAAAGCGGGCCAATTCTCCAGGCGCTCCAGCCACGCCAGTTGCTGGAAACTGTGGAACACCGGCTCAAAGCCATTCCGGGCGCATTCATCGATATCGGCTTCAGCATGGACACCCTGCAGCAGGACGACCGGCTGTATCAGACCTGTTTCCCGAATGGCACGCGCCTCTTCCAGGCAAGCCACTGCGTATTTCGGCGCCAGGCTATCCAGCGCCGAAGCCACCGGCCCGATACCGTGGCCATAGCCATCGGCTTTCACCACGGCCATCACCCTGCCCCCGCCTGCCCGCCGCTGGGCAGTCTGGAAGTTCCGGCGCAAGGCGCCCAGATCAATCCGGGCAATCGTACTGCGGGGCATCAATACTCCCCGCCGTAGTCGCTGTAATCACCGTGGGCCAGATCTTCGAATTTCGTGTACTTGCCGATAAACGCAAGTCGGATGGTGCCAATGGGGCCGTTCCGCTGCTTACCAATAATGATCTCGGCAATGCCCTTGTCCGGGGTGTCCTCGTTGTAGACTTCATCCCGGTACACAAACATGATGACGTCGGCGTCCTGCTCGATGGCGCCGGATTCCCGCAAATCCGAGTTCACCGGGCGCTTGTTGGGCCGCTGCTCAAGGCTCCGGTTAAGCTGGGACAGGGCCACCACCGGGCAACTCAACTCTTTGGCGATACCCTTCAGTGACCGGGAAATTTCCGAGATCTCAGCGGTCCGACCCTCGGTGTTGCCGGGCACCCGCATAAGCTGCAGGTAGTCGACCATGATCAGGCCAATCTTGCCGTCGTTTTCCCGGGCAATACGGCGCGCCCGGGAACGCATCTCGGTAGGGCTCAGGCCCGGCGTATCGTCGATATAAAGCGGCTTGTCTTTCAGAAGGCTCACCGCCGAGGTCAGCCGGGGCCAGTCGTCTTCTTCCAGCTTGCCGCCGCGAACCTTGGTCTGGTCAATGCGCCCGAGCGACGAGAGCATACGCATGGCAAGGGCATCCGCCGGCATCTCCATACTGAACACCAGAACCGGCGTGCCGGTGCTGATCAGGGCATTCTCGACAATATTCATCGCAAAGGTCGTCTTACCCATGGAGGGGCGACCCGCCACGATGATCAGGTCCGAAGGCTGCATGCCCGAGGTCTGCTCATCCAGATCCTTGAAACCGGTGGTCAGGCCGGTGGTCTGCTCACCTGACTCAAACAGTTCCTCAATCCGGCTCAGGGTCTTGGCCAGAATGGGGTTGATGGCCTGCGGCCCGGAACCCTCCTTGACCCGCGCTTCGGCAATCTGGAAAACGCTGCGCTCAGCCTCATCCAGAATCTCATTGCTGTTTCGCCCGAGTGGATTAAAGGCCGAATCGGAAATCTTGCCGGACACCTCCACCAGCTGGCGCAGAATGGAGCGTTCCCGGACGATATCGGCGTAGGCACGGATGTTGGCTGCACCCGGGGTTTTCTCGGCCAATTCCGCCAGATAGGACAAACCACCGGCATCTTCGATATCACCGGCCCGCTCCAGGAATTCGGCGAGGGTGACCACATCCAGCGGCTCACTCTCACTGGCAAGGCGCTCCACAGCGCCAAAGATCAGCCGGTGGTCCTGTCGGTAAAAATCGGCGGCCGAAATCACCTCGGAGATCTCGTCAAACCGGCGATTGTCCAGCATCAGGCCGCCCAGGACTGCCTGCTCTGCTTCGACAGAATGAGGGGGAACCTTGATCCGGCTGGTTTCGAGATCGGTACTCGCGGGCTTCAGATTGGGCTTGGCCATGAACACATCTTCAGTTGCACATCATAACCACGACAGTTTAAGCGACCTGCCGAAGCAATGGGAGGGGGTTACAGGGTCTTAACAGCATACCAGAAAGCAACAGACCCGAAAGCCGCGAGATGCGGTTCGGGCCTGTCAGGTTGGCCGGCACCAGCCTCTAAAGAGGCAGTGGGGCCACCAGCGTATTACCAGAGCCGGGGCAACCCCAGCACCGTTTCCAGAGAAAACGGCTTACTCGGCAACAACCGCCAGCTTGACGCTTACTTCAACGTCGGAGTGCAGCTGAAGCTCAATCTCGTACTCGCCAGTCACCCGGATCGGGCCTTCCGGCAGACGAACTTCGCTCTTCTCTACTTCGGTACCACCGGCAGTGATCGCGTCAGCGATGTCGCGCACACCGATAGAACCGAACAGCTTGCCTTCTTCACCGGCCTTGGAGCTGATGGTGAAAGCGGCACCCTCGAGGGCCTCGGCGCGGGCCTGGGCAGCAGACAGCTTCTCAGCAGCTGCTTTCTCAAGCTCGGCACGACGCTCTTCGAACGCCTTCAGGTTTGCTTCAGTGGCAGGTACAGCCTTGCCATAAGGAAGCAGGAAATTACGACCGTAACCGGCCTTAACCTTTACCTTGTCACCCAGGGAGCCAAGGTTTGCAACTTTCTCGAGCAGAATAACTTCCATCTCGTTAACCTCTTCGTGCTTTATTCAGCCGGCCCGGCAGGGCTTATACGCCTCCGGATATCCAGCCAGCTATCCACAAAAGCCAGAACCACTAACAGAATCATCAGGCTTGGGCCCAAAAGGATCAGCGCTACATAAAACATCGCCAACCAGTTCCCACTGAGCTTTTTCAAACCAACAACGCCGTGTACCAGTGCCAGGCTGGCCAGGAACAGCGGTGTTCCCGCAGCCCAGGCAAGCAACATGGAATTCAGCCCGAGGATCGGACCAACCACCATGGTCACTGCACACAACACCGCAATCGGCGCCGACAGCCGCAGGCTATGGAATTCCTTGCGGAACCCACCGGGGTTATAAAGCCCCGCCTGCCAGGACCGCGCCAGCATGGTCATGCCCACACCCGTTGCCAGGTAGGTGCCGGCCATACTCGCGTTCATCGTGTCGCGGATAACCCTGTCGAGGTCATCGCCGAGACTCTGCGCGATTTCGGCATTGTACTGTTGGTAAAAGCTCACCCCGGCCTGGACCAGATCATCCAGCAAGCCCGGGTAGACCACAGGCAACATCAGGCCTGTGACGATTGCGAGAAAACTTCCCGCAAGCAGGGCTTTTTCCCAGGACTGCGTGGTTCTGATCAGCGACGCCATGAGCATCACCTGGAGCAATACAGCCAGAGCGGTCGGGTCCTGCCCGAAAATGCTCCAGCCAAGCGCCGGAAGTAATGCCCAGAGCCCGATATTGAGCCCCTGGCTGATGCCAAGCCTGAGAATAACCAGGCCGACAACGGCTGCGCCAATCCAGAACAACAAGGGCACTGCAGTCGTGACTGCTGCTACCCCGCCGGCCTGGAAGGGACCGCGCATTACATACTGTGCAAGTGCACGCATGGTCCCAAGTCCTGTGTTTCTGTTACTTAGTTATCGTGGCTGTCCGAGTACGGCAGCAGTGCCAGGTAGCGGGCACGCTTGATAGCGGTAGCCAGCTGACGCTGATAACGTGCTTTGGTGCCGGTGATGCGGCTGGGCACGATTTTGCCGGTTTCAGTGATGTAGCCTTTCAGGGTGTCCAGATCTTTGTAATCGATCTCCTTAACACCCTCTGCCGTGAAGCGGCAGAACTTACGACGTCTGAAAAAACGAGCCATAACTTAACTCCTCAACTCCGGTTAATTACTCTTCTTCGTCCTGGGTTTCAGCACGCTGACGTGGCTCGTCAGATTCGGCTGAACGACGCGGGCGATCATCGCCGCCACGACGGTCTTCACGGGACTCGGAAGCTTTCATCGGGGACAGGTCTGTATCCGCACCATCACGGCGCAGGATCATGTCGCGGATGATTGCATCGTTGAAACGGAAGTTGTGAGTCAGCTCGTCCATCGCGGCCTGTGAACATTCAACGTTCATCAGTACGTAGTGAGCCTTGTGAATCTTGTTGATCGGGTATGCCAGGTGACGACGGCCCCAATCTTCCAGGCGATGTACCTTGCCGCCATCTTCAGTGATGACGCCGGTATAACGCTCGATCATCGCGGGCACCTGCTCGCTCTGATCCGGATGTACCATAAAAACGATTTCGTAGTGACGCATGAGTTCTCCCTACGGTTTAAACAGCTTCCTTTTTACCGGCACGGCGTTGAACCCGCGACCGACAAACATGAAAGCAAGGAGTTGACAGCTGCTGCTGCCGGTTTCTTTTTGCTTTATCAATAAGGCTTTACAAGAAAGGCTTGATCAAAAGCTTGGCCCGGTATTGCCTGCAATCAGGCAATACAAAACCACCCCTTAAAAAAGGGGTCACGTATTCTAGGCGGGGAAGGCCCTGTGTGCAAGGGTTAACCAAGCCGCTGGCGCAGTGCTTCGTATAGGCAAACACCCGTAGCCACAGAGACGTTGAGGCTGTCTACGTGGCCGAGCATGGGGATATTGATCAGCTGATCGCAGTGCTCGCGGGTGAGCCGGCGCATACCCTTGCCTTCGGCGCCCATCACCAGCGCTACCGGCCCCTTGAAATCAGCCTGGTAAAGGGTGGCGTCCGCCTCACCGGCGGTGCCAATCAGCCAGACACCCTGATCCTGCAAACTGCGCAGAAAGCGGGCAAGGTTGGTGACCCGCACAAAGGGCACCGTCTCGGCAGCCCCACAGGCGACCTTTCGGGCAACCGGCGTCAGTGACGCAGACTTGTCCTTGGGCACGATAACCGCCTGAACACCAACAGCATCGGCGGTGCGCATACAGGCACCAAGATTGTGAGGATCGGTTACGCCATCAAGTACCAGCAGGAACGGCGGTTTGTCACTGGCGGCCAACTGGGCCAGCAGATCATCTTCGGTCCATTCCCGGCTTTCACTGACAGCCGCCACAACACCCTGATGTACACCGGACACCCGCTCATCAAGCTCCTTCCGGTGCACGACCTTCCATTTCACCCCAAGGCTGTCCAGGGTATCGGTAATGCTCTTGACCCGCTTATCCTGCCGGCCGGTCTGGATCCAGACCTGCTGAAGACGCTCAGGCTCGCGCTTGAGGACAGCCTCAACCGCGTGCCAGCCAAACACAAACTCTCCGGACACTGGTTTTGATTCCTGTTACTTGCCTGATTTTCGCGGCTTGGCTTTCTTGTCGTCTTTGCCAGCGCCACTGCCCTTCTTGCCTTTTTTCAGGGCAAGTTTCGCAGCCTTTGCAACCAGCTCATCTCTGGCAGATGGCGTTTCATTATCATCGAAGGCCTCAGGCCCCTTTTTCTTCGATGACGCCGACGCCGGGCGTTTCCTCGGGCGCTTCAGGCCAGGCTCGCCGGATGATGCACCCTTCTGGCCAGGCTTGGCTCTGCCGGGCGGCTTGCCACCTTTGCCGGGGCCGCGCTTGCCCTTTCCTCGCTCGCCTTTATCTGGAACCTTGAGCGCGTCGCGATCTGCCTGTCGATGCACGGGCTCGCTGATCAGCTCCAGGTCGATCTTGCGATCTTCCATTCCAACCCGAACGACTTTCACACGGACCTCATCACCAAGCCGGAAGCTCATTGCCGTGCGCTCACCGATGAGGCGATGCTTGGCTGAATCGTGATGGAAGAAGTCACCGCTGAGCGTCGACACATGCACCAGCCCCTCTATGTAGACGCCAGAAAGCTCCACAAAGAAACCGAAGGGCACAACGGACGCAATGACACCGTCGTACTCCTCACCGACATGATCACTGAGGTACTCACACTTCAGCCAGGCCATGACGTCACGGGTGGCATCATCGGCACGGCGCTCTGCCATCGAGGTGTGCTCACCCAACTGCTCCATCCGGGCCATATCGTAAGGATATTCGGCAAGCTCGGGATCCGGCTTCGGTGGCGGAACCACATCCTTGGAAGGCTGCCCGCCGTGAATAACCGACTTGATGGCCCGGTGATTAATGAGGTCCGGATAACGCCGGATCGGCGACGTAAAGTGGGCATAGCCTGCATAGCCAAGGCCAAAATGGCCACCCTCTTCCGGACTGTAGACGGCCTGGCTGAGCGAACGCAGCATAACCGTTTGGATCACATTGGCATCCGAGCGATCCTTGATACTGTTCAGCAGCTCCTGATAGTCCGCAGACGTGGGGCTATCGCCACCCCCCAATTGCAGACCCAGCTCACCCAGGAACAGCCGCACTGCATTAAGTCGCTCTTCTGACGGGCCATCATGGACCCGGTAGAGTGCCGGCAGTTTGTGTTTTTTCAGGAATCGCGCTGTGGCAACGTTCGCACACAGCATGCATTCCTCGATGATCTTGTGGGCGTCATTGCGCTGCACCGGAACGATCTCTTCTATCTTCCGATCGGCGTCAAACACAATCTTGGTTTCGGTAGTTTCGAAGTCAATTGCACCACGCTCGGTACGGGCCTTACGCAACAACTGGTAGAGGCCATAAAGATTGTGCAACTGCGGGAGCACGTTGGCGTATTGCTCACACAGCTTGTAGCCCTGTTCGGTGTCCGGGTGCTCCAGCATGGTGCTTACCTTGTTATAGGTAAGCCGAGCATGACTGAACATGACCGCTTGATAAAAACTGTAGCTGCTGATATTGCCAGCGGCGCTGATGGTCATATCGGCCACCATGCAGAGGCGGTCGACCCCCGGGTTCAGCGAACACAGGCCGTTGGACAGCTTTTCCGGCAGCATTGGCACAACGTGATCCGGGAAATAAACCGACGTACTGCGGTTTACCGCCTCTTCGTCCAATGGTGTACCTGGACGGACGTAGTGGGAAACATCGGCAATTGCAACCAACAGACGATAGCCACCACGGGCCCTTGGCTCGCAATACACGGCATCATCAAAATCCCGTGCCGTCTCGTCGTCGATCGTTACCAGCCTGAGATTGCGGATATCCTTCCGGTTGACCTTGTCTTTTTCTGTGACTTCTTCCGGAATTGCGGCTGTTTGCTCGCCCACGGCGGGCGGCCAGCTATGGGGAATGTCGTAGGAACGAATGGCAACGTCAATCTCCATTCCCGGCGCCATATGCTCTCCCAGCACCTCAACAACCTTGCCCAATGGCTGGGTGCGTACGGTAGGCTGACGAACAATATCCACCACCACGTACTGGCCATGACGGGCGTTGCCGCAATTTTCCTGGGGAATGAGTACCTCATGGTTGATCCGCGCATTTTCCGGAACCACGAAGCTGATACCGCTCTCCTGGAAAAAACGCCCTACTGTCTGGCTGGTCCGGTATTCAAGAACCTCGACAATCACACCCTCACGTCGACCGCGGTCATCCACCCGATCTACCCGGGCAGCCACTCGATCACCGTGAAACACCTGACGCATCTGGCGGGCTGTAAGAAACAGGTCGGAGCCGCCATCGTCCGGCACCAGAAACCCGAAGCCATCCTTGTGTCCGATCACGCGACCGGTAACCAGATCCGCTTCTTCAATGGGCAGGTAGGCGCCACGGCGATTGCAGATCAGTTGTCCATCCCGGCACATGGCGATCAAACGCCGCCGAAGGGCTTCAATACCCTCTTCCGAAGACTGACCAAGCTCGGAACACAATGTTTCATGTGTTGCGGGAGCCCCGCGATCCTTGAGATGCGAGAGGATAAATTCCCGGCTTTGAATAGGATTATCGTATTTTTGGGCCTCACGGCTGGCGTGAGGATCCCGGTCGTTTTTCTTCCTGGAAACCATTCGGATCCTTGTCCTGAGGCTGCACCAACGCGGCACAGTATAGATTCGTTTGCAACGAGTATAACGTTGGGATGGAGGTCCTGCCTATCAACCTGCCCGGAATAGGCATAAATACCTGCCATTCTTTTTGCGAAAAAATGTTTGACAGCCCAGGCCGGAATTATTAAAGTACGCGCCATCGGTTGAGGCACACACCTCAACGTTGGCAGAAACGTTTAGTTTTCAACAAGCTAAGGTTCTGCAAATCACCTGCCGAGGTGGTGAAATTGGTAGACACGCTAGCTTCAGGTGCTAGTGGGGGCAACCCCGTGGAGGTTCAAGTCCTCTCCTCGGCACCATTTCCTCCCTCAGGAAGTGGTAAATTGGCCAAACGGCCACATGTAAATTCCCTTTGAAGCACAGCCAACTCCTGTAACTCCCTTGCACGCGCTCCCTGCAGCCAGAAAAGAATCCGGCTCAATAGTACTTATTCCAGCAGTTCAACCAGATACTCAGACAAACGCTGGTAGCTATACTCCACCCGCGCATACGCGGAGCTGGGAATGCCCTCGAACTCGCGGCCACAGTCACCGCCCGCACTGTATCGTGTCAGGTAGGCATCACGAATAAGATTCGGTTGTTCAGCAACGAAGCCCGGCCCGCCTGCTGTCGGGTAATTCATCACCCACTCGAAACTGCCATCCCCGTTTACCCTGTCTAGCCCAAGACGATCGGGATCAAGGAATCCGTATCGTAGCAGTCGAAGATCCGGTTGCTCCGGGCCAGAAAACTCCCTGCGGTCGAATTCCAGGACGGTATCGGTAAAACCCTCGGGCTGAGGGTCGTAGCCCGAAAACTGGTAAGGCTGAACGCCAGTGACAACCTGATTCGCGCCCACGGCATCCTCTTGCGGGGTACAGTTACTGATGCCGACCGCAAACGTAACGGCCTCCACCTCACTGCCCTGCTCTGAAAGCCGATAACCCGGAAATACAGAAGACGAATTCGCCATGTCCGGAACCAGCGTGCGGGTCTTGCCGGTGCCATACTCTGCAACCAGCTCGGCCAGCTCACCACTGTCCTTTGTCCAGCTGTAGGTTACCTCGGCGTTACCGCCGAGTTCAGTCGAGCCTGCTGAAATCCCGCGATACTGATGGCAGGTGGTACTGGTTTCGAAATAGGCACGGCGGTTGTCCCAGTCGAAAATCAGACGTTCATCCGTTCCGTCTTCATCGAAATTCAAGCGGCTCTGCTCCGACAGTGCGGCAGAGGGTAGCCACTGGGTGTGCAGGTTCGCCATATAACCATTTACACCAATCAGGCGCGCCAACTCCGGCATGGACGGTGACAGACAGCCATTCGCCGAGACGGATAGCAGACGCCCGCTCTCACTGTAATCGAAGGCCAGCTCGGCGGAGATCTGCAGGCCTGAACGATTGGCAGGCAGGATGTCCTGGTTGGAAGGCTCGGCGTATACCTTCTGGCCGGTGAGCAGCACGGGATCGCTCAATTCCACATCCACTTCGGGCAGGGTCAGGGCGTCGGCATCGACATTGGCAAAGTCACCCTGAGCAGCAGTATCGACCACCGCAATAACGTCCGCGGCATTCTGAATCAGAGAAACGCCCAGCAGAAACGCCGCTTCCCTGCTCAGGAATCGCTCCGTGCCGTCACTGTTCTCTGCTGCCAGCAGGTCGTTGTAGGCCTCGGGGATCTGACTGGCCATGAATCTTGCCAATGCCCTGGCGTAGGCGTGTGAGCGGTCGTCCTGGGCGAGAATGTAATCCCGCACCAGATTCAGGTCCGCCAGGCTGGCAGCAACGCCAGATGGCGTTTCCAGGAACGAACCCAGCCCGACAACGCCCCGGTAACGGGCCAGTGTTGTCAGTGGCGTGATATTGCGAACACCGGGAGGCGCCGACATCAGATAGGCGCTGGCCACCGGCACCTCGCCGTTGCGTGTTTCCTCGAGGGTTTTACCCGGCAGGGCGACTGCATGTAACGGATAGTCCCTGGGATCCAGGTCCCGGCCCACGGAAGGGGGTAGAACCAACTCCGAGATGTCGATTGTGAAACGGCCACCGGTACCGCTCATTGCCGTGGGCTCACCGGAGGCAAGGGTGGCTTCTGCCCCGTTATCCAGTTCGATGACCAGGGGCCCCGGCGTAAACTGGCTGTCGCCATCCATATCCAGCCAGACCCGGGCGTTGTTCAGGTATCCGTCGATAACCTTGCCGGTATAGGGCGCCGGCTCACTGTACTCCACACCATCAAAATCCCGCCCGTCCACGGGCAGTTCATCGGATTCCTCGCCGCAACCGGCCAGAGCGAGGTAGAGAACAGACACAGAGAAACCTATCAGGCGTTTCATCGCGGCAACCGTTTATCCTTGTTAGAGGTTGTGCCGCTACTTTAGGGGATGTGGTGATCGGAGACCTTGATAGGTTTGGCAATTTGTAAAGTTTGGTAACCAGACGGGACACTCTTCACGACGAACAGCTGTAATGGGAAAACCCGCCGAGATCGAACAGCTCGAAAGGCTTCAGACGGTTGTAGCGATGCTCAACCCCATCCGATTGCTCGTCATAGGGTTGATTCAATACTTTTTGCAGTTCCCTCAGTGGCAGATAATCACCGTCAGCAGCTTGCTGATAAGCCGGAACCACGAACCACTCGCGCATGGTGTATTTTGGGTTCACGAGTTTCATGTCCCGGGAGAGCTCCTCCTGGAGCCGGGAACCGTTGCCCGCTCCGTCGATTCCAATCTGGCATTTCCACTTGGCAAGCCATTCGGACCACCGCTTGAGAAGCCCTTCCGAATCAGTTCCACCTGCTTCATCCAGTGACCTGTAAAAGCTCTGCTTTAGTGGCTCAATATCGTCGGGTACCGAGGACAGCTCACGAAAGAAGATGGTGTAATCCACCGGGGTGCGGGTCATCAGCATCACCAGCTCCCGGAAGAGTTCGGCGTCAAAACCTTTCAGCCCCAGTTTCGCTGACCACATCCGTTCCATTTCCGCCTGCATCACCTCCGAAAAACCCTTCTGAATCTCATCGAGCTGAGCCAGTTCCTCTTCATGGCCATTGAGCAGTGGACGGAGGGCCGAGCAGAAACTCTTGAAGTTCTGCTCAGCGGCCGCCGGTTGATTAAGGAAGGCAAAGTGTTGTCCGCCACCGGTCCACGGTTGATAAAACGGCTCAAACACTTCGCAGAAGCCGAAAGGCCCGTAGTCCAGTGTGAAGCCGCCAGCGGCGCAGTTGTCGCTGTTGAAATTGCCCTGGCAATAGCCGACTCGGATCCAGTTTGCGACCAGCGAGGCAAGGCGGCCGCGGAACGCCTGTGCAAGCATGACGACTTTTGTGGGAGTTGCGACCGTCTGGTCAATGACCCCGCTGTACTCCCGATCAATCAGGTGCAGCACCAGCTGTTCGAGCTCTTCGATCGCTCGAGGGTGCTCTTGTTTTCTGGCCCTGCGACCAAAGAGTTCAAGCTGGCCAACCCGGATGAAGGAAGGCGCAACGCGGGTGGAAATGGCAACCGGCTCCGAAACGAGCTGGTCGGGATCCCGGGAATGTGAGCCCTCGGAGTACCAGGGACGTCGCACCCGCTCCGTTTTCGAGACATAGAGGCTCAGTGATCGCGAGGTTGGCACACCCAGGGCGTGCATGTGCTCTTGCGCCAGGAATTCACGAACGCTGGAACGCAGAACGGCGCGGCCATCGCCACCGCGACAATACGGGGTCTGCCCGCCACCCTTGAGCTGCACTTCCCAGCGCCGACCGTTGAAAACGGCTTCGAGTACCGAAATGGCACGACCGTCGCCGTAGCCGTTGCCGGTCTGAAACGGGCACTGTTGGGTGTATTCGTTGCCGTAGATGGAAAGCGCGTAGCCAGAGGCCCAGCCAACTTTTCGCATCGGCTCCGGTACAAACGAGAGGTCGCCGGAGAACATCCGGATAAAGTCATCGGACAGGGCCAGGCTGTCGGCGAAGCCCAGTTCGCGGAACAAATCCTCACTGTGGGCAACGTATTCAGGGGTTTCGATGGCCGTGGGCCTGACCGGCACATAATGCCCCGAAAAGACCTGCCTTGGCCGATGGTCAACACCATCAGACGTGGCGTCAGGATCAGGGGTAAGATGATCCATCAGGGAATAATCGGCCATCGGTGCAAGTTCTTCGAGGTTGGTCACCTCGAAACCGGTTTCTCGCGACAACGGCTGTTTCATCTGTGCCTCTCCTGATCAAAGGAAACGGGCAGTGCCAGCACTGCCCTCACTTGCCCTTATGACCAGCCCCCGTGGCGAGGGTTCAGAATGAACGGGCAACGATTTCCTTCATGATTTCATTGGTGCCGGCGTAGATCCGCTGCACCCTTGAGTCCGCCCAGGCCCGTGCGATCGGGTATTCCCACATGTAGCCGTAGCCGCCGTGAAGTTGAACACACTCATCCATCACTTTGCACTGCAGGTCTGTGGTGAGCTGCTTCAGCATCGCCGCGGTGGGGATGTCGAGCTTCTTGTCCAGATGCAGCTCCAGGCACCGATCAGTGAACACCCGGGCAGCGGTAATTTCCGCCTTCATTTCCGCCATCTTGAAGCGGGTATTCTGAAACGCAATCACCGGCTTGCCGAAGGCGTTGCGCTCCTTGACGTAATCCAGGGTCCACTGCCAGGCGGCTTCGGCTGCGGCAACAGCACCCAGGGCCACCTGAAGGCGCTCGGCCGCCAGCTCCTGCATCAGCTGGAAAAAGCCCTGGCCTTCGCCCGGGCCGATCAGATTCTTCTCAGGTACTTTCACATCCTGGAAGAACAGCTCGGAGGTGTCCTGGGCCTTCATGCCCACCTTGTTCAGGTTCTGTCCCTTCTCGAAACCTTCCCACGCGGTTTCCACCATGAACAGGCTGATGCCTTTGGCGCCTTCCTTGGGGTCGGTCTTGGCAACAACAATAACCACGTCAGCAAGCTGGCCGTTGGTGATGAAGGTCTTGGAACCCTTCAGCACGTAATGATCGCCGTTTTTCACCGCCGTCGTTTTCACGCCCTGCAGGTCCGAGCCGGCACCCGGCTCTGTCATGGCAATGGCGCCAATCATTTCGCCGCTGGCCAGTTTGGGCAGATAATGATTTTTCAGCTCATCGGAGCCGTAGTTGAGCACGTAAGGTGCAACAATGTCAGAGTGCAGGCCCCAGCCTATGCCCGTCAAGCCGGCCCTGGCTACCTCTTCGATCAACACCGCACTGTACCGGAAATCCGCACCAACACCGCCGAACTCTTCCGGCAGGCATGGGCAAAGGAAGCCCAGCTCACCGGCTTTCTGCCAGAGCTCGCGGCTAACCTGGCCGTCTTTCTCCCACTGATCATGGTAAGGCGTTGCCTCTTGCTCCAGGAACTTGCGGACAGAATCGCGAAAGCCTTCAAGGTCGGCGTCGAAGAGAGTGCGTGGAATCATGGTGAACCTCGGTGAATAACCTGTGTTGTGATTGTCGTTCACCAAGTCTCTGCCCGGAGCCCGGTTTGCTCAATGATGAAAAGCATCAATCGGGCTGGCCAAAACCATCGCTCAGAGCAGCCTCAGCCCTTGCGCTTGTCCTCGGCCCGGGCTTCGCCCCATCGGGGCATCAGGTCCTGGGGCAGGTTCAGATGATCAAGGATCCGGGCAACAATAAAATCCACCAGATCCTCAAGCGACTGGGGCTTGTGGTAGAAGCCGGGACTCGCCGGCATGATGACAGCACCCATCCGGGTCAGTTTCAGCATATTCTCCAGATGCACCTCGGAGAAAGGTGCCTCCCTGGGGACCAGAATGAGCGTACGACGCTCTTTCAGCGCAACATCTCCGGCCCGCTCAATCAGGTTGTTACTGGCACCGGTCGCCAGGGCCGAGAGCGTTCCGGTACTACAGGGGCAGACCACCAGTGGCGCTTTCTCCCCGGAGCCGGAAGCCGGCGGTGCAAACCAGTCTTCCCGACCAAACACCAGAACCTGCCCCGGTTCAGCGCCCGAGTAGGCAGACAATGTTTCCTGCATCGCCGGCGGCGTTCCCGGCAGTTTCAGATCGGTTTCCGTGGCGATCACCACCTGCGCAGCCCGGCTGACCATCACATTCACCCGGCAGCCTGCTGAGACCAGGCACTGCAACAGGCGCAGGCCATACTGGGCACCGGACGCGCCAGTGAAGGCCAGGTTAACGGTCGTTGGCCGGTTATGGTCGTTGGTCATGAATATCGCCACTTGTCAGTCAGGGGGAGTCGCCGGTTGCGCCGGATCAGCCACGGATACGCTCAAGCTCGGCAATAAGTTTACCGTGAATACCACCAAAGCCGCCGTTGCTCATGATCACAATGTGGCAGGGGCTGGGAAGATCTTCCAGGGTGCGCGCCAGCAAATCTTCCACTGTAGCCTCCACCCGGTGTCGATCGGAGCCGGCATTAAGCGCCTGCCAACCGGCAATCAGTTCGGGCAGCCACTCCATGTCATTCAGGTTCGCCCACAGAACCCGGTCCGCGATTTCCGCGCTGGGCAGCAGTGTCTGCTGGTGGACGCCCTGCTTCATGGTGTTCGAGCGCGGCTCAATCAATGCCAGGATAGGTTCATCACCCACCTGGTTGCGCAAGCCCTCAAGTGTGGTGGCAATGGCGGTGGGATGATGGGCAAAGTCGTCGTATACGCGCACCCCGTCTATGTCCGCCAGCAACTCCATCCGCCGTTTGACGCCGGAGAACCGGCACAGGGCGGCCACCGCATGGTCTGGGGTGACGCCCACGTGACGTGCGGCAGCAATGGCAGAAAGAGCATTGCGGACGTTATGAAGACCGGTCTGATCCCACTTCAGCGTTGCCACCGGCTGTTCGTGGTGAATCACCAGAAACCGGCTGCCATCCTCCGATAGCAGCTCGGCCCGCCAGTCCGACATGCGCGGGGTCTCGCTGCCAATCGCGGTGTCCTGAACCGGGCTCCAACAGCCCAGTGCCAGGGCATTGTCCAGGTGGCCATCCACCGCGGGACGGATAATCAGGCCCTGGGAAGGGACGGTCCGGACCAGATGATGGAACTGCCGCTCGATGGCCTCGACGTTTTCAAAGATATCGGCGTGATCAAATTCCAGATTATTCAGGATCAGGGTATGGGGGCGGTAATGGACGAACTTGGAGCGCTTGTCGAAAAAGGCGCTGTCGTACTCGTCTGCTTCGATTACAAAAAAGTCGCTGTTGCCCAGACGCGCCGACACGGGAAAGTCCCGGGGAACACCGCCAACCAGGTATCCCGGTTCAAACCCGGCCTGATCCAGGATCCATAGCAGCATGGACGTGGTTGTGGTCTTGCCGTGGGTACCGGCTACCGCCATGACCCAACGGTGCCTGAGCACCTCGCGGCTCAGCCACTCGGGCCCGGACATGTAGTCGATATTGCGGTTGAGCACCGCTTCGACTTCCGGATTGCCGCGGGACATGGCGTTACCGATGAGCACCAGATCGGGTTTCGGCTCCAGGTGATCCGGGCTAAACCCTTCCATCAGACTGATACCCTGAGCCTCCAGCTGGGTGCTCATGGGTGGATAAACACCCTGATCGGAGCCTGTCACCGTATGGCCGAGTTCCCGGGCCAGAACGGCCAGGCTGCCCATGAAAGTGCCACAGATTCCCAGGATATGAATGTGCATTCGGCAACTGCCCTCTGAGTTGAAACCCGACAAGCCTCCCGTATCCGCCCCACCCCGTCAAGAGCCACGCTATCCGCAATCCTGCTCATGAAAATTGCCGTCGATTGGCGTATCATCTGCGCCATTGTCGAACCAGCAGGAGGCTCCAGCCCGAGATGGCCATCAAGAATGCATTCTACGCTCAGTCCGGCGGTGTCACCGCCGTCATCAATGCCAGTGCCTGTGGCGTCATCCAGACCGCCCGCAAGCATCCGGACAAAATCGGCAAGGTGTTTGCCGGACGCAACGGCATTATCGGGGCGCTGAAGGAAGAACTGATTGATACCAGCCTCGAGAGCGACGATGCCATCCAGGCGCTGATTCATACCCCGGGCGGCGCCTTCGGCTCCTGCCGTCACAAGCTCAAGAACATTTCCGAGAACCGGCGCGAGTACGAACGCCTTATCGAGGTGTTCCGGGCCCACGACATTGGCTACTTCTTCTACAACGGCGGTGGGGATTCACAGGACACCGCCTACAAGGTTTCCCAGATCGCCGACAAGATGGGCTACCCAATTACCTGCATCGGCGTGCCCAAGACCGTGGACAACGATCTGCCGTTCACCGACTGCTGCCCGGGCTTCGGGTCGGTTGCCAAATACATTGCCACGTCCACCCTGGAAGCCAGCCTGGACATCAAGTCCATGTGCGAAACGTCCACCAAGGTATTCATCCTGGAAGTAATGGGTCGCCACGCCGGCTGGATTGCCGCATCCGGCGGCCTGGCAGGACAGGGCGAGGGCGAACCGCCCCACGTCATCCTGTTCCCGGAAATCCCGTTTAATCGCGACGCGTTCCTTGAGCGCGTGGATCATTGCGTGAAAGAGTATGGCTACTGTGTAGTCGTGGCCTCCGAAGGTGCCCAGTACGAAGATGGTCGCTTCCTGGCGGACGCCGGAGCCAAGGACGCGTTTGGCCACACCCAGCTGGGCGGTGTTGCTCCGGCCCTGGCCAATATGGTCAAGCAGGCCCTGGGCCACAAATACCACTGGGCCGTTGCCGACTACCTCCAGCGCAGTGCCCGCCACATTGCCTCCGCCACCGACGTGGAGCAGGCCTATGCGGTTGGCAAGGCCGCCGTGGAAATGGCACTCGACGGCAAGCAGGCTCTGATGCCCACGATCGTCCGCGAACAGGGCAAACCTTACGTCTGGAAGATCGGTGAGGCCCCGCTGAGCGAAGTGGCAAACCAGGAGAAAAAGATGCCGATCCACTTCATCACCGACGATGGCTTTGGTATCACCCAGGACTGCCGGGACTACCTGGAACCTCTGATTGCCGGTGAGAGTTTCCCGCCATTCGATAACGGCCTGCCGCGTGTTGCCAAACTCCAGAACACGCTGACCGAGAAGAAACTGAAGACCGAGTTCCAGCTGTAACCGAACGAACAGCGTACCGGAAAGCAAAAAGCCTGACAGAGTAGCTCTGTCAGGCTTTTTCATTGTTCAGGCACTACACGCAGATGGTTAGCGGGCCAGCTCCGATTGCTGGTCGCGCATGTAGGCGTAGAACTGATCAAACCCACCCACGTACTGGTTGCCCACCAGAATCTGCGGCACGGTATAAACCGGCCGGCCAATCTTGTCCGCGATATCCTGCTTGCTCATGCCCTTCTCGATCATATCGACCCAGACGTAGGGAATGTTCCTGGCCTCACACAGACGCTTTGCCTGCACGCAGAAACCACAACTCGAGCGGCCATAAATCGTGACCTGCTCCATAAACACCTCCCTAAAGTCTCTGGCTGTATGTTTCGGGACTGAAATCCTATGGCTGAATGATGGCACGGCGCACGCTAATTTAAAATTGATGCTTTGAATCGCCACCATAGTAGCCGCCCATCATGTCCTCAGGCGACCGAGCTCCCGCTCCAGAACCTGCACTTCATTGTCCAGGGCCTGACCACTGCCTTTGACGCGACCAGCAAGTTCCCGGAGATCGTTGGCGGCGTCACCGATATGAGTGAGGTTGCGATTGATTTCCTCGCTCACCGAGCTTTGCTCTTCCGCTGCGGTCGCCACCTGGGTCACGTGTTCGACAATGGTTCCGATCCGCTCGACAACCGTGGCCAGGGAATGGGCCGCCTCCTGGGTGCCATCCACCGCCGAGGTGGCGCGATCAACACCGCTCTGGATCACCGAAACCGCCCCGTTCACATCCTGCTTCAGACCGTCGATCATGGTGCTGATTTCATCGGTGGATTCCCGCGTCCGGGAGGCAAGGGTTCGGACCTCATCGGCGACAACGGCAAAGCCGCGCCCCTGCTCACCGGCCCTTGCCGCCTCGATGGCGGCGTTAAGCGCCAGCAGGTTGGTCTGTTCTGCGACGCCACGGATGACATCCAGGATCCGGTTGATGTCCTCACTGCGATTGGCCACCTGGCCGATCGCAGTGCTGGCCTCGCCCATGTCATTGGCCACCGCGCTCACGCCGTTGACTGCGGACGACAAGGTGTCCTGGGTAAAGCGGATGCCGTCCTGGGCCATCCGCGCGTTGTCCGCCGCCTCACCGGCAAATCCCGCGACCTCACCGGCAGCGACAGACATTTCATTCATGGCGGTCACCACGCTGTCGATGTCCTGATGTTGCCTGCCGGTCTGCTCATCGGTCTCAACCGCAATACTTCCGACATCCCTGGCCTGTTCGCGGACCTTGGCGTTTACATCCTTCAGGTCGTTGATCATCTCTCTCAGCCTCGCCAGGAAGGCGTTGAATCCGCCAGCCAGCTCGATCAGCTCGGCGTGGGTGTCGATTTCCAGCTCACGGGTGAGGTCCCCCTCGGCACTGGCCAGGTTCTTCATGCGATCCCGGATCTCATCCAGCGGGCGGGTCACCGAGCGGACCAGGAGAACAAGGGCAACAACAGCGAGAACCACGACACCGATGCCTACCAGGGTCTGGCGGGTCGCGGTCGCGGCCACTTCGTCTGACAGCAGGCCCGTGATTTCGGAAACGCTGGCAAGCGCGGCATCTCTTGGCAGTTCAATCAACAACGACCACTCGGCATCGGGCAGGCTGATTTCGACGGGATAGGCCACGGCCAGGGTCTGGCCGTCATCGAAGGTCCCCTCACCCTGATGCAGTCCTGAGAAGGTATCGCCATGCTCCGGCAAAGCTTCCGGGAGGGGCCGACCAAGATGAGCCTCATAATGACTGGATGCCGCGATAAGACCCTGCTCGCTGATCAGCGTGACCCGGGACTTGCCGTCAAACAGTTCCTTGCTGACACCAGAAATGGTTCTTTGCAGTGTCGAGAGATTGATATCGACGCCCACCACGCCGGCGAATGCTCCGTCGTCCAGAATCGGAACCACCAGGCTGGTCATCAGCTCGGAATAGCCCTCACTGATTTCGTAATCATAGGGCTCCATGATGCAGGGTGCCCTGGTGTCCCGCGAGCACAGATACCACTCGGCTTCCCGAATCCCGAATTCGTTCAGGCTATCCAGATACTTCGTAGCCGGGTCCTCGGTGCGGCTGAAGTGAACCTTGCCCTCCGGATCCCGGTAGTAATAGATTTCCAGGGTGCCCTCGTCGCTGCTGTGCTCCTCAACACCACCGGTGAAATAGCGATCCTGCCCGTCATAGCCATCCGGCTCGAACTGTGCGTATATCGAGCTCAGACTTTTCTGCTCCTCAAGCACGGCGCCAACAGTCTCCTGCAGGGCCGTCCTGCTGATTCGACCGGAACTGTCGGACTGAATATTGCGGGTAATAACATTGCGGACGACTTCCGGGGTCCGAAAGGCAGTTGCAAACTGACCACTGACCAGCTCGCCGAACTTGCCAGCGGTTGCGCTGAGCTGATCCATTACAATGCCCTGCACCGTATCCCGGGTCTCGACACTCAACCTCTTCTCCATGGCTCCGAGAGACAGCTGGGCAGTCACCACGATACTGATGCCCATTATCAGAAGCAGGGACACAACGAGGGCGTAGAGCTTGAAGCGGAGCGATAACTGTTTCATGGTGAAGGCGGACCTGCGGGGAGTTGGGGGTTCATTCTATTTTAGAGCACGGAGGAGCCGGTGGCCTACCTGACGCTATTTCTGACCGCGTTCGCCGCTGCCACGCTGCTGCCCGCTTACTCGGAAGTTCTGCTGGGCACGCTGATAACACAGGGTTACTCCTGGTGGTGGCTGTGGTTCTGGGCAACACTGGGTAACACGCTGGGCTCGGTCGTTAACGGAGTTATCGGCCGGCAGGTAGATCGCTTTAAGCATAAACCCTGGTTTCCGATCAGCGAGATGCAATTGCACAAGGCGAGGAACCGCTTTAACCGATATGGCCAATGGTCTCTGCTGATGGGCTGGCTGCCTCTGGGCGGCGACGCGCTGACCCTGGTTGGCGGGATCATGCGCGTGCCGTGGCTCAATTTTGTGATACTGGTAGGAATTGGCAAGGGTGCCCGCTACGCCTTTGTGCTCTGGCTCGTCGCGGAGGCGTCCGGTGCATCGTCACCTTCACCGTAGAGGTATTTTCGAAGCAGCGGCTCGCCGTTAAATTCGGAATTCAGAACCGCAACGAAGGTGTAGACCCCGATCAGTTTACGGTTAAGGAACACGAACTCCTTCGGGGGCACCCGGAAATAGCGACTGATCGCCGACCGGGCCGCCTGACGCGCCACCCGGGACGGCAGTTCACTCTGTTTCCAACGATACTGGCCATGGCTGTTCACTGCATAGTCCGGCCAGGAATCCTTGTCGCTGGAGAGCGGTTCAAGCACCGACATGCAGACCTGGCCAAACTTCTCCAGTACCTCCTCCGGCCACTCGGTGCTCATGAAACGCAGCTTCACGCCACCATCGATTACCGCATCGAGATCGTTCTCGTAGGATGCCTTGATCATCTGGATGACCGGTTTGAGAAACTCGTCCGAGTAGGACTGCACGGCGCCGAAATCGAGGAGGACGATACGGTCGTACCCCGGGTCATCCCCTTCCTCCCCGGCAATCCGGATGCGGTAGTTGCCGAAATTGGGATCGGTCTGTATTTCGCCCCAGATGAACAATTCCCGGAAAAACAGCTCCAGGGCGGCCTTGCCAAGGGCACTGCGACGATCCAGCGGGAGGTCCCTGACCGACTGGGAACTGACCGAATGCCCGTGCTCGTATGTTGAACAGATAACGTGCTCGGTTGAAAACTCCGGCAGGACCCTGGGCACAATGAACCTCGGATCCGATGCCAGCATGTTGCGGAATTTCTCGGTGGTCTTCGCCTCAAGGCGATAGTCCACCTCCCGATGCATCATCTGCCGGACTTCCTCCAGCCAGTCATTGAACTCGGGGCCAAAACTGACCAGCCTGGCCACTCGCAGCAACTGGGCGACAGCATTCAGGTCGCTGTCTACCGCGTCGGCAACGCCCGGGTATTGCACCTTCAGCACCAGCTCCAGGCCGTCACTGCGGCGCCAGGCCCGGTGGACCTGCCCCAGCGATGCAGCGCCAATAGGCTCGGGCTCTACATCCAGTTGCGCCAGACGCTCCGCGCCCAGCTCGTCTTTCAGCACACGCTCGATAGCCGGCCATTCCAGAGAAGTGGTCTGATCTTCCAGGGTGTGGAGCGCTTCGGTGACTTCCTCGGGCAAAAAATGCTCGCCGTACAGAGCCATAACCTGGCCAATCTTGACCACGCTGCCCTTTAACTTGCCCAGTTCATCCACCAGGAACCGGGCCTGGCTCGAAAGCATGGCGCGGTGACGTTTTTCCCGATTTTCCCGAGTGCTGAACCAGTTGGTTGCCATATGTGAGGCCATACGGGTACCGGCAAACAACCCGGCACGGGTCAGACTCAGCCTGCGCTCGAAACTGCCTGTCTTGATGCGGGAAACCGAATTTCCTGAACGTCTGGAAGACATAGTGACCTGTTCGGATCAGAGAATTTCACCACGTTTGGCGGCTTACACCATTATACGGATAGTCAGGGGAGCTGACCTAACCGAGTCGACCGGCCTGCCGCGGCCACGGGGCCAATGCGCCAGCCCCGTTGCCGGTTTACATCTGCACAACCGGATCGTTTACGTTTCGACACAGTTTCCGCCGGGAAACCGGTCTAGTATTTCTAGATACGTAAGGTCCAACAACGACTATCACAACAACAAGATCTGAAAATGCCGCAATCCGCAAGAAAAACGCCGGATACGGAGCTGTCGCAGTTCCGGGTCAAGGGCGAGATTCCTGTCCCGATCCTGATCAACTGGCTGACCGCTGTTGCCGTGCCCCTGCTCTGTTTCTTTGCCTGGCGCTCCAGCCTGCAGAACGACCCGATCACGCCGCCACTACTGGTTGGCTTCGCCGTTCTTCTTGCCGTCAACTCTGTGAGCTACCTGCTCTTCGGTAACAAGACCCTGCAGCGTCGCGGCTTCATAACCCTGATTACGGTGCTGTTCACCTACCTGGCTATCAACGCGGTAGAGGACGGTTCCGCCATTATCTGGTTGTTTGCCTACCCGCCCATCATTTTCTACATCAGCGAATCCCGGGTTGGGGTGCTCGCCTGCTGTGGCGGGTTCGCCGCCGTCATCTTCCTTTTCAGCCCACTGGGGGATTTCCTGTTCGATCCGCCGCACAGCACCAGTTTCAGAATCACCATGATAGCGGTGCTGGGTTTTGAAATGGTCACCTGTTACATCCTTGACCAGAGCCGTCGACGCAGCAAGCTGGGGTTGCTGAAGCTGGCCGCGGAATTCGAGTATGCCGCCAAGCACGATGCCCTGACCGGCCTGGCCAATCGCCGCGAAGCGCTTGAGCAACTGGACATCGAGTATCAGCGCTATCTTCGCAACGCCCGGCCCTTTTCGGTGCTGCTGATGGACATTGACCTGTTCAAGAGCGTTAACGACAACTATGGGCACCATGTGGGTGACGAATTGATCATTCTGGTGGCCAGGACCCTTCGGGAACAATGCCGCAAAGTTGATACGCTGGCCCGATGGGGCGGTGAGGAGTACCTGGTTCTGCTGCCCGAAACCAATACCGGGGAGGCGCTGGCATCCGCAAACCGGATCCGTGAAGCTTTTGCCGCCAGATCCGTAAGCACGGAGAAGGGCCCGATTCAGGCAACCATCAGTGTGGGGGTGGCGTCGATCCGTGGCTCGGAATCCATCGATCGCCTGCTGCAGCGGTCAGACGAAGCCCTGTATCGGGCGAAATCCGAGGGACGTAACCGCGCATGCGGTTACGAGAATGAAGCCGCGGCCTGAGCTACCAGCCCTCGCGGAAATCGACATCGTGGTGAGCCAGGCCACTGACCAGCTGCTGCGACAACCTCCGCTGCACGTCAGCCAGTGTCACACCGGGAACAAAGTCGCGAACCTGACACATGGCCATTCCGGCGTAGCCGCAGGGGTTTATGCGCTGAAAAGGCTCCATGTCCATATCCACATTCAGCGCCAGGCCATGAAAGGAACAACCCCGGCGAACCCTCAGTCCGAGCGAGGCAATCTTGGCGTCGCCCACGTAAACGCCCGGGGCGTCCGGTCTCGGAGCGGCCTCAACGCCCAATTCTCCAAGCGTGCGGACGATGGCCTGTTCGATCTCGTCCACCAGAGAACGTACACCAAGTTTTTTGCGAGTCAGATTGATCATCAGGTAAATCACGAGCTGGCCGGGACCGTGGTAGGTCACCTGCCCGCCCCGATCCACCGGGATCACCGGGATGTCGCCCGGGGCAAGAATATGTTCGGCCTTCCCCGCCTGGCCCTGGGTATAAACCCGCGGATGCTGCAAACACCAGAGTTCATCCGCCACACTGTCATCGCGGTCAGCGGTGAAGGCTTTCATGGCCTCCCAGGTTTCCAGATAGGGCTGCTCACCCAGGGATCGGACAATCAGGTCAGGCATCGGGCTCAGAGCACCATGTGTACGCGGCCACTGGCCTTGAGATCCTCGAACAGGGCCTTCAGTTGCGCTTCACCCGTGGCCACAATCTTCAGTTGAACCGAGGAAAAACGGCCTTTGCTGCTGTCGTTAACGGTGATATCGGTCTCGCTGATTCCGGGGGCATGCTGCTCCACAACCTCGACCACGAACTCGGTGAAATCCGGGGCCGCATTGCCAATCACCTTGATCACATAGTCGCAAGGAAACTCAATTTTTGGTGCTTTCGGCTCACTCATGCCGTTTTACTCCCCGGGATCAACATCACCTTACTGAAATAACTGAATGAAAAAGAGCTTGATGGCGTCCCAGATGCGTTTGAAAAAGCCACCTTCGGGAACCTCGGTCAGGGCCAACACCGGCTGATCAACCAGTACCTCGCCGTTATAGGAGACCTTCACCCGTCCCAGCTCGTCCCCAACTTTAATGGGTGCCTTAATCACAGAATCAAGGTCGACCGTCGATTCCAGATCGTTTCGTGAACCCCGTGGAATGGTCACGTAGACATCCTCAGTCATGCCAACGGAGAGCTGATCAGCCTGACCGCCCCAGACACGGGCTTCGATGAGCTCCTGGCCTGACCGGAACAGGCGTTCGCTCTCATAGTAGCGGAAGCCGTAGTTCAGCATTTTCTGGATTTCCTGGGCCCGTGCTTCTGAACTGTTGGTGCCCATAACCACGGCAATAAAACGGGTGTCGTTGCGTTTGGCAGAGGCAACAAGGCAATAACCCGCCTCCTCGGTATGGCCTGTTTTCAGGCCGTCGACGCTATCATCGCGCCAGAGCAGACTGTTCCGGTTCGGCTGGCGAATGTTGTTGTAGGTGAAATGTTTTTCAGTGTAGAGCGGATAGTTCTCCGGGTAATCGTTGATGATCGCGCGGGCCAGCATCGCCAGGTCATAGGCTGTTGAGAAATGCTCCGGCGAGGGCAGGCCGGTCGCGTTCACGAAATTGGTGTCTTTCATTCCCAGCAGTTGGGCCTGCTGGTTCATGATGTCAACGAAGGCTCCTTCACTGCCTGCAACGAATTCCGCCAGGGCAACAGACGCGTCGTTGCCCGACTGAATGATGACCCCCCTGAGCAGATCTTCGACCGAAACCTGGGTGCCTTCCCGAACGAAGGTGCGCGAACCTTCGGTCTTCCAGGCATTAACGCTGATGGGAACCATGTCGGACATGGCAATGCGGCCCTCATCAAGCTCACGCTCGACAATATAGGCCGTCATCATTTTGGTCAGACTGGCCGGAGGCAAACGCTCGTGGCTATTCTCCTCCATGATGATCCGTCCGCTCTTGGGATCCATCAACACGTAGGAGCTGCCGGCAATCTGCGGCGGCGACGGAATCAGCACCGACTGGGACATTGCCTTGCCTGTCAGGGCAAGCATCAGCACAAGGACAACGGAGAGAGTTCGAAAAGCAGAGTTTAAGGCCATGGGTCCATTCATTCGTCGTTAAGTGTATTTTTTTAAATATGTCGTGTTCGGCTTATTCAGTGCGTATCGGTCAGTAGGATGGACTGATCGAAACCACGGGCTTCCAGCAGGCTTTGGGTACGCCTGGCGCTGTCTTCGTCATTGAAGGGGCCCACCTGGACCCGATGGAAGCGCCCCGCGGAGGTATCCACTGCCCGAACGCGCATCGGATTCTCCAGCACCGCCCTCACCTGGCTGAGCAGTTTTTCAGCCGGATCCCGGCTGCTGAAGGACCCCAGCTGCACAAACAATGACCGGTTGGTCATGGCCATGTCGCCGCTTGCCTCCACCCGGCTTTCAGCGTATCCGGCCGGATCTCCCGGGGAATAAGGCTCGCCGGCAATGAACATGGCGCCATCCGGCCTGACGGTGATGGCAGCCACCTCTACACGGGCCGTGCCCCTGGCCTGGTACCCCAGCTTCTTGGCAGCGGCGTATGACAGGTCGATGATCCTGTCGCTGTGAAAGGGACCGCGGTCGTTGACACGGACAATCACCGAGCGACCGTTATCAAGGTTCGTTACACGTGCATAGCCGGGGATTCGCAGGGATTTGTGCGCGGCGGACATGGTGTACATGTTAAAGGTTTCGCCGTTGGAGGTCTTGTGGCCATGAAATTTCTCGCCGTACCAGCTCGCCGTACCCCGTGCGACATAACCGTCGTTGCTGTCGAGCACGTGGTATTGCTTGCCCCAGACCTGGTAGGGCGATTTGTTGCCCGCCCTCCTGGGGGCCTCGTAAACCGGAACCGCATCGTCAAGACCGGACACATCGAAGTTACCCGAAGGGGCCCTGTCAGTTGCCAGGGTATAGCGGGACGAATGGTCCGTTTCCGGGGCCGACGCGCAGCCGCTGAGTATCAGCGACACAACCACCGACAGCAGGAGGGAGAATGAGGGCTTGCAGTTCACTGTCCGGAATTCCTCTTGACTACACTGGCCACCGGTATCAGGTTCCCGGTGGTCCAGCCTTCATTGTAACGGGTTCTCCGACGGAATCACCATTACCCTGTGGCCATGGTTTGATTGACCGAATCAGGCGCCAATCATTCGCCGATGGGTATGAATCGACATCAAAACACCAAAGGCTGCCATCAGGGTGACCCCCGATGTCCCACCGTAGCTGATCAGGGGCAATGGCACACCAACGATTGGCAAAAGTCCACTTACCATCCCGACATTTACGAAGATGTAGATGAAGAACGTCATGGTGAGCGCACCCGCGAGAAGGCGGCTGAATGAATCCTGGGCCGTCGCGGCAATATACAGACACCGCAATATGATCAGGAAATACACCGTCATCAGGATCAGCATGCCCACGAACCCGAACTCTTCAGCCAGCACTGCGACGATGAAGTCGGTATGGCTCTCTGGCAGAAACTCCAGGTGCGACTGGGTTCCCTGAAGCCAGCCCTTGCCATCCACGCCACCGGAACCGATGGCGGTCTTGGACTGGATGATGTTCCAGCCGGCGCCAAGGGGGTCACTCTGAGGGTCCAGAAGCGTCAATACACGCTGTTTCTGGTATTCCCTCATGACGAAGAACCACATCAGCGGGGCCGAAACGGACACCATGGCCACGAACGCCGTGATCAGTTTCCAGCTGATGCCCGCAAAAAACACCACGAAGATACCGGCCATGCCGACCAGCAGCGAGGTCCCCAGGTCCGGCTGCTGCATGATCATGACCATGGGCACCAGAACGATCGCCAGCCCGACGGTCACATGCCGGAATCTGGGCGGCAGGAAATGCCTGGACAGATACCAGGCCGCCATCATGGGAACCACCAGCTTCATCAATTCCGATGGCTGGAAACGCGGAAGTCCCGGAATAGCCAGCCATCGTTGCGCACCCTTGGCACCAACGCCCACCAGCAGAACCGCAATCAGGGCCACAATACCGGCGCCGTAGAGCCACGGCGCCCAACGGCGAAACACCGAGGGATCCAGCTGGGCAAATACCAGCATCACGACAAACGCCACGCCCAGCCGGATGCCCTGGGCCTTGACGACCTCAAGGTTCCGGTCGGCACCGCTGTAGAGTACGAACAGCCCGCCGGAAACCAGCAGGAGTAACAGCAGCAACAGGATTGGATCCAGATGCAGCGCTGTCCAGATGCTCCGGTGCCGGCCAAGAGGGTTGCTTGCGGTTGAATCCAGTAACGCCTTGAACGCCATCAGTCAGCCACCTCGCCGACACCACTGACCAATGCGCTATCCCCCTGGCCATAATCCAGCAACCAGGAGTCAAACAGCGCCCGCGCGACCGGTGCCGCGGTGCCACTGCCGCTGCCGCCGTTCTCGACAATAACGGCGACGGCAATTTTCGGGTTATCTACCGGCGCAAAACCCACGAAAAGCGCATGATCCCGAAGCCGCTCGCGGATTTCTTCCTCATCGTATTCTTCATCCTCGGCCAGACTGAAGACCTGGGCAGTTCCTGTCTTGCCTGCCATCTTGTAGGGGGCACCACGACCAGCACCCCGGGCAGTGCCCTTCGCTCCGTGCATGACTTCAACCATGGTTTCCACCACATACTCCCAGTCGTCCGGGTTCTTCAACTTGAGCGGCTCGTGGGTTTCGGCGGGTAGGAACTCCTCGACCGGGCGATCCCCCTTGATATCTTTCAGTAACCTCGGCTCGACCCACTCGCCTCGATTGGCGATTAGGGCGGTCGCTGTCGCCAGTTGCAACGGTGTTGCCAACATGAAGCCCTGGCCGATACCCAGGTTCACGGAATCTCCCGGATACCAGGGTTCATTGCGCACTGCCCTTTTCCAGTCTCTGGAAGGAAGCAAGCCGCTCAGGGCCCCGGAGACATCAAGCGTCGCGTCTTCCCCGAAGCCAAAATGAGACAGGTAGCTGTGCATGGTATCCACGCCCATTTCGACCGCCGCCTCGTAGAAGTAGACGTCACAGGATTCGGCCACAGCGTCCTTGAGATCAACCCAGCCGTGCCCCGTCCGCTTCCAGTCGCGCCAGACCCGGCCACCCTGATTCAGTCGGAAATGCCCCGGATCCCAGATGGTGTAATCCCGGGTGGTCGCGCCACTGTCGAGGGCGGCGACCGCAAGCATGGGCTTGAGGGTTGAGCCTGGCGGGTACTGACCGCGCAAGGCACGATTAAACAGGGGCTTGTCTTTGCTGTCGCTCAATTCCCGATAATCGTTGACGCTGATACCGGTGACGAATTTGTTGGCATCAAACCCCGGCACGCTGGCCAGCGCGAGAATGCCGCCGGTATCCGGTTCTATGGCAATGATGGCGCCCCGACGACCATCAAGAAGCTCGTGGGCACGCTGTTGCAGCCTGAGATCCAGATGCAGCTGCAGATCCTCCCCGGGAACCGGGTTCTCACGTTCCAGAACCCTGAGAGTCCGGCCACGGGCATTGGTTTCTACATGCTGGTAGCCGACCTGGCCGTGGAGGATTTCCTCGTAGAACCGCTCAATGCCCGACTTGCCGATGTAGTTGGTGCCTGCGTAGTTGACCGGATCGATCCTCTGCAACTCATCCCGATTGATACGCCCGACAAATCCCAGGGCATGGGCCGTCAGCTCACTGTGGGGGTAATACCGTACCAGCTCAGCCTTGACCTCGACGCCCGGTAGCTCGTGGCGATGCACGGCGAGGCGTGCCATCTCCTGCTCATTCAGGTCATAGCGAAGGGGGATTTCCTGGAAGGGTCGGCGGGGCTCCTGAAGCCGACGCTGAAACCGTTCGCGGTCTTCCTCAGAGATCTCCAGGATCGCGTCAAGCTGCGCCAGGGTATCGTCCATGCCCTGTACCCGCTCGGGCACAAGCGTCACACTGAAAACGGGGCGGTTCTCCGCCAGCAGGGTGTTATTGCGGTCGTATACCAGCCCCCGGGGAGGAGGCACGGACTGGACCTGGACGCGATTCTTGTCTGAGAGCGTGGTGTATATCTCATGTTCCACGACCTGAAGCTGGTACATCCGGGCAATCAGGCCACCGATAGCGAGCATGACAAGCACCAGCATGACCAGGCTCCGCCGCTGGAACAGCCGGCGTTCCGCTGCCGTATCCTTGAACTCACCCCATGGCATAACGTCCCCCTAGGCCCGGTGATACGGGTGATTGCGGGTGATCGACCAGGCCCGGTAGAGCTGCTCTGCCAGAACAATACGGACCAGGGGATGAGGCAGGGTCAGGGGCGACAGCGACCATTGCTGGTCGGCCCGTTTGCGGCAATCGTCGGCGAGGCCATCCGGGCCGCCCACCAGAAAGCTGACGTCCCGGCCATCCTGTTGCCAGTTCTCCAGCTGCGCCGCAAGCTTTTCGGTCGACCACGGCCGCCCACCAACCTCCAGCGCGATGACCCGGTCTTTCGCGCCGGTGGCCGCCAGAATGGCGTCACTTTCTCGCTGCATCAGCCTGGGGATATCGGGATTCTTGCCCCGATGGGCGACGGGGATTTCAACCAGTTCCACGGGTAGCTCCGGCGGCATGCGGCGGGCGTAATCTCCGAATCCGGTACTGACCCAGTCGGGCATTTTCTGCCCCACACAGATCAGGCGTAACCGCATGATTATTCGCTGCCCGCAACACCAAGATCCGGAGCATCACGCCAGAAGCGCTCCAGATCGTAAAATTCTCGTGTGGCAGGCATCATGACGTGAACAACCACATCGCCCAGATCCACGAGAATCCAGTCGCTGACGCCGGCACCTTCAACATTGCTCGCGCGCACGCCCTTCTCCTTCGCTTCGACCACGACGGAGTCTGCCAGGGATTTTACATGTCGGTTGGACGTTCCGGATGCCAGAACCATGAAGTCGGTGACACTGGTGCGGTCACGGACATCGATTACGCTGATGTCCTGTGCTTTCACATCTTCAAGCGCATTAATTACCAGATCTTTCAGTTGCTCTGCCTGCATAATCACCCTGTTGGACGGGCGTTTGCCGGTATGGCCGCCCGAAATGTCATATTCAGACGCGATTGTAGCACTAAAAGTTCCCGTCAGGGCATGCTCCATAGAGCCCCTGGCGGCGAATTTCTGTCCAGACCGAGTCAGGCACCAGATAGCGTGGCGAACGGCCGTCACCGATACGCTCCCGAATACCGGTCGCGGAAACATCCAGCAAGGGTGGATCCAGCTCGAGAACGCAGCCGCAGGGGCTGTCATGCAGGGCCTCCGGGCTTTCCACACCACGCTCTGCCAGTAATCGGGCCGGTTCGGAGGATGGGTCCAATGCCGGGCCCGGCCGACGGACCACAACCACATGCGCCAGACCCGGAATCTGCTGCCATTCCCGCCAGCGATCGAAGCCAGCAAATGCGTCCGTGCCAACCACCATCACCAGGGGTTCATCCGGGCCAAGCTCGGCCCGGAGTTGGCGAAGGGTATCGGCGGTGTAGGACGCTCCTTCCCGTGAGAGCTCACGGTCGTCAATCCGCAACTGGGGCTCACCGGCCACTGCCAGCCTCAACAACTCCAGGCGCTGACTGGAAGACGCCCCGGTTTGCCCCCGGTGCGGCGGAATATGACAGGGCACCAGGCTGACGTAATCCACGCCAAGACGATCGCTGATTTCCAGCGCAAGCCTGAGATGGCCATGATGCACCGGGTCGAAGGTCCCCCCATAAATGACATGCATGGGCATCAGGTCCGGATGTGCCCGTCACCGAAGACCACGTATTTCTGGGATGTGAGGCCTTCCAGCCCCACCGGTCCCCGGGCGTGGATCTTGTCAGTGGAGATGCCGATTTCGGCCCCCAGACCATACTCGAACCCATCGGCGAAGCGCGTGGAGGCATTGACCATCACCGAACTGGAATCCACCTCCGTGATGAAGCGCCGTGCCCGCGTGTAGTTCTCAGTAATGATGCTGTCGGTATGCTGGGAGCTGTAGCGGTTGATATGGGCAATGGCGCCTTCCAGGCCGTCAACCACACGCACTGCCAGGACCGGAGCAAGATATTCGGCTTCCCAGTCTGCCTCGGTAGCTTCTACCACGCCTTCGACGATGGCCCGTGTCCGCTCGCAGCCCCGCAATTCCACGCCTTTTTCAACAAAAGCCTGGGCCAGCAGAGGCAGGATATCCTCGGCGATTTCTGCATCCACCAATAGGGTTTCCATGGTGTTGCAGGTTCCGTACCGGTGGATTTTGGCGTTGATCGCCACCTTCAGCGCCTTTTCCGGATCGGCATGGCTATCGATGTAGACATGGCAGACGCCATCAAGGTGTTTGATAACAGGCACCCGGGCATCGCGGCTGATGCGCTCGATCAGCCCCTTGCCGCCCCTGGGCACAATCACATCAACGTAGTCCGGCATGGTGATCAACTCTCCGACCGCAGCGCGGTCCGTTGTCTTGATCACCTGCACCGCATTCTCGGGCAGTCCCGCTTTCGCGAGCCCCACGGAAAGACAGCGGGCAATGGCCTGGTTGGAATGAATGGACTCTGAGCCGCCCCGGAGAATGGTCGCATTGCCCGACTTGAGGCACAGACTCGCAGCCTCGACCGTCACGTTGGGACGGGACTCGTAAATAATACCGATGACGCCCAGCGGAACACGCATCTTGCCCACCTGGATACCGGAGGGCCGGTAGTTCATGTCGGTGATGGCACCGATCGGGTCTGGCAGGGAGGCCACCTGGCGCAGGCCCTCAATCATGGTATCGATTCGCTGGGGTGTCAGCTCCAGCCGGTCAAGCATCGCCGCATCCAGGCCATTTTCCCGGCCCATCCGCAGATCCTTGCCATTGGCGAGGGCCAGCTCTTCCCGGGCTGCATCCAGGGCCTCGGCCGTCGCCAGGAGCGCCTGATTACGCACGGCGGTGGTCGAACGAGCCACTCCGGTTGCCGCTGCACGGGCCTGCTGCCCAACCTCAGCCATGTACGCTGCAATATCCATTCAAATACCTTTCTGTTTTCAAGCGGAATCAGGAATCAGGGCCTAACTTTACCTTTCCCGTTTCAAGTACGCATCCCAAACAGATATTATACCGCTGCGATATGCCATACTCGGACCTATAAAGGTTCCCCGGGGACGGTTTTTCAAGGGAGTTCGGGAAAAGGAAGGACACCATGGCCCAGATGGCCGAAAAATTCCTGTTGAGCAAGTTGTCGCGAGCGGGCTTCGTGGCCCTGATCGCCATTGCGACCCTTTGCGCCGTGCTGGGCGAACCCATGGTTGCCGCAGCCGCGGCTGCCGCGGCAGGTATTGTCATTGCCGGAAAGACGTTCCACCCCAACCGGGTCCACCAGCCCTGGCCGAGAATCCAGCAGGCTTTCTTTGTCGTGCTTCTGCTGATACTGCTGGCCAGTTTCTGGACCGGCCCATGGATCCTGAGCCACTGGCTTTACGCGCTGCCTCTGGTTGCTTTCGCCCTGGTTCCGCCAGCGGCCGCAGCCGTGGTAACACTGATCATCGCTGTACTGGCAATGATCGCGACACAATGGGCGGTAGGCCTTGCCGACCGCCACCAGATGATCAGCGCCTTTCTTCTTACCCTGCTGCTTTCGGCGTTGCTGGTCTTCCTGCGGGACTACAAGACCCGTCAACTTGCGCCGTTGCGCCGTACCGACGAACTGACCCAGGCGGCCAGCCGGGAATACCTGTCTGCCGACCTGCACAAGGAAATCCAGCGCAGTGAGCGGGAGGGCACCGATATGTCGATTATCATGATCGGGCTGGACACCCATTTGAGCGATGACGAACCGGATGAGGACATCCGCTCGATTCTTCCCCGCATTGGTCGCTACCTGCATTCCCAGATCCGTGATTTCGACACCTACTACCGGGTCGCGGACCTGCAGTTTCTTGTGATCCTGCCGGGCATTTCCACCAGCGACGCGATCGCCCGCGCCGAGACGATCCGCAAGGGCCTGGCAACGCTTCTGGAATCCCACGGCATGAACCTGACCGTCAGCACCGGGATCGCCGGCCTGAATATCGGTGACGATGCCAACAGTCTGCAGCAGAGTGCCGCGAATGCCCTTCGCCGGGCCCAGCAGCAGGGAGGCAACCGAAGCCAGGCCTACAGTTCATGGTCGCAGCCGGCACAACCAAGCCAGCCTCGGGCAGAGGGGCCAGTGGCATGACAGAGACCCGACTGAGAACCTGGACACATGCCTTTGGCTACGGCATCGCCTGCCTGTTCATTTTCACCCTGGCGATACAGAACCTCCGCTATGGTTTCTACGAACTCTTTTACCTGGCCTCAGGGATGGCGGTTCTGACCCTCGCGGGTGCCGTTTACACCATCATTTGCCGCCGGCACCAGCTGTCGGCCCCCGGGCACCTGGTCATCCTCTCCGGCCTGAACAGTGGCATGCTGGCAGCGCTGCTGACCATGGATGCCCCGGGCATCAGCCACTGGGCCATGCCCCTGCTTGTGCTGAATCTGCTTATCCTGCCCCTGCGTCAAGGCGTCGGGCTATCGCTTCTGCTGCTGGTACCCATGTCGATCATCCTGTTCCTCGAAAAGGCACCGGCTGACGCCATTGCCATCACGGGGGGCCTGTTCATCCTTCTGGCGGTTGCAGCCCTGTACATCTGGCACTATGACCACATGGCCCAGTCGGCAGAGGACCTCGCCATTACCGATCCGGTGACTGGCGCCCATAATGCCCGCTTTCTGGATGAAACCCTTCAGAAAGAGATCAGCCGTGCCATCGCCACGGGGCACTGCCTGTCCGTCATCGACCTGAGCATTGATTACGCCGACGAAGTGGCCGACCTTCACGGCAGGGACCAGGTTCAGGGCCTGTTCAGGGATATGACCGAGCACCTCTTCGGCGTGATTCGAGCCGGCGATACCCTGTACACACTGAAAGACTCGGAGTTTTTCCTGATCCTGCCGTTTACTCCGGAAGAAGGCGTGCGAGTGATTGCCGAGCGGATTCGCCGCACCATTGCCGAACACCACTGGCCGGTGGTTGGCAAAGCCACAGTAAGCCTCGGCTGCACCACCCGCGGCAGTGGCGACACCCGTACCGACACACTCAGGGACCGGGCCCACCAGGCCATGGAAGAAGCTCGCAGACGCGGTACGGATTCGGTCTGGTTCAGCCCGGGAGAAACCATCGAAACATGAGCAGTGCCTGGCTGAACGATCTGTCGGCATGGCTCAGCCTGCATCCCGGCTGGCTGGCAACAGCCCTGTTTACGACTGCCTTCATCGAATCACTCGCTATAGCCGGCATTATTGTCCCGGGTGTCGCCATCCTGTTTGCCGTCGCCGTATTGGCGGGGGAGACCGGCATGCCGCTTGCGGAAGCACTGCTTTGGGCGGGCCTTGGGGCCATCGCCGGCGACACGGCAAGTTTTGGCCTGGGGCGACTGCTGCAGGGGCGCCTGACAACCGCCTGGCCACTGAGCCGCTATCCAAAAATCATCGGTACCGGGGAGCGCTTCTTCAAGCGTCACGGCGGCAAGAGTGTGATCATCGGCCGCTTCGTCGGCCCGGTCAGACCAATCATCCCGCTCGTGGCCGGGGCCCTGATGATGTCCTGGCGACGCTTTCTGGCTTTCAACATCGGCTCCGCTGTTGCCTGGGCGCCAGTCTACATCTTCCCGGGGTTTCTGGTGGGCAGTGCCCTGGCCAGTGATATCAGGCCTCCGGCGCATTTTTACGCGGTCATCGGCATCAGCCTAGCCGCCCTGACGGTGGTCTATTTCGTGCTGTTGAGGTTTCAGCTGGGGCTCGGGGAGGACAGCCGTTTCTACCGCTGGCTGAAGCAGTGGATGGCACAATACGAGGCTACGAACCGTTTCTGGCGCTTGTACACGAATCAACGACCGGCCCGGGAGGGCGAATTCCCGCTGGCCTCATTCATGCTGGCGCTGGGTGCCTCCGCACTACTTCTGATCTGGGGGCAGTTGGCTACCGCCACCAGCCTCCTGGATGGGTTCGATCAGGCCACCCTTCTCTGGTTTGAGCAACTCCGGCAACCTCTGCTGGACGGTCCCTTCATTGCCATTACCCTGCTGGGTGACGCGCCGGTGTTAATGACCGCCGGTGTGCTCGCCTGCGCGGCACTGCTATTCCGGGGCTATTACGCCGCGGCCATCCATGTTCTGGCGGCTATCGCAGTGACGGTGGTTCTGGTCTGGGGCCTAAAGGCGCTGCTGGGCGTGCCCCGGCCGGATGAAGTCATGGGCCCGCCGAATTCCGGCGCTTTTCCCAGTGGTCACACGGCGGGCATCACCCTGCTGGTGACGCTGCTGGCAAGTTTCGTCGCCGGCGAAAGCAGGCATCGGAGACGTTGGCAATACTACGTGCTGCTCTCGCTGCCACTGGTGCCCGTGGCTTTGAGCCGACTCTACCTTGGGGTGCACTGGTTCACCGATGTGATTGGAGGACTGCTGCTTGCCCTGGCCGTTACCGGTGCGGTGCGGGCCAGTTACAGCCGCTATGACAAGGTTCCGTTGGCGCCGGATATCACCATCGTTGGTGCAGCGGTGGTTTGGTTAATCCTTACGGGAGCCTACATCCTGCTGTCCTGGGATCAGGCGGCTCTGAACTTCAGGCCGGTTGCTGGCACCTAGCCTTCTTCCAGCGCCTCCAGAAGCCCCTGTAGCCGGGTGAGCCGCTCCAGAGGGTCCTGCAATTCCACCAGCTTCTGCTTCTCCTGTTTGTCCAGGGGCAGAAGCTCCGTGAGCCGCCAGCCAACATCCCGGGCATCACCATAGTCAATGTCCATGTTCAGGTCCCGGATGACCGGATGACGAAACAACGCCTTCAGAACCGAGGGCAACTCGCTGAAACGCTCCGGCACCTCACTCTCTGCCTCTTCAATCAGGCACTCGACGTCCCCCACATTCAGGCCGTCTTCCTGCTGCCAGCTGCGGACCACGGAGACCTTGGATTCGCCCTCAACGGTAATCCCCAGAAGGCCGTTTTCCAGCTGCTGGAAATCAATAATACGTACATAGGTGCCGATATCGTAGAAGGCGGCGGTGCGCCCGGCCTCTCCGCCTTCCTGCAACAGCACCACAACGAACCCACGATCCTCCTTGAGACAACGGGTCAGCATGTCGATGTAGCGCGGCTCGAACAGCTGCAAGGGAATCCTCCCCCTGGGCAGGACGATGGAATTCAGGGGGAACAAAGGTACATTCATAAGTGCAACAGTCACCGGAAAGCAGACTCCACAGTTTACACAGCCCGGACAATCACCGGATGGACAGCAATTGCTGAACTTCGTCGACCCGGGCCCTGGCCTCCGTCAGAAGCTGCAAACTGCGAGAAGCATTGAGTTCAAGCTCGCCCAGACGCCGATACGCTGGCACCTGGTCGAACGGGGGAAGCTCGGCATTCTGGCTGGAACCGATCATCGAATGCAATTGCGCCACGATAACCACATCCACCAATTGGGGTGATGTCTCTCGGCATTCATAGCCCCAGTCCTCGGCATGACGGACCGCCTCAACGAACGTCGGCGGGAACGACCAGTTCTCCAGAACCGCCGTACCCACATCCGCCCTGAGTTCGCGGATTGCATGGCTGAGGTTGGCCTCATCGGCAAAGAGATTCACATGATGTTCCGCCTGGACCAGGATCGGTACCACGCCGATATCATGGAGCAGCCCCGCCAGCAACGCCTCCTCCGGATTCAGTTTGGTGGCGTGATCCGCCAGCACCCAGCAAAGCGCAGCCACTTCACGAGAGTGACGCCAAAGCTTTTCCATCTCTTTCTGAAGCGACGCCTGACGAGTCTTGAACACCTCACGCATGGAAAACACCGTCACCAGCTGGCGGGTAGTGCGCATGCCCAAACGGACCACTGCTTCCCGGACATTCCGGACATCACTGAATCCGCGATAAAGCGGGCTGTTACAGGCGCGAACGAGCTTGGCCGCCATCGCCGGGTCGGCCGATACGGCAAGAGCCACCTGATCCGCCGTCGACTCCTCGCGATCTACCGCCCGCCGGACCTTCCAGGCCACATCCGGCACACTGGGAAGCTTCACCTGGTTCGATCTCAGCTCCGACAGGAATTCCATCAGCAGGTGATGTTCCTCGCTCTCGAGCCCTCCATTGCCTTCACCTGAATCCATCTCAACCTGTTCGACAGGCGCCGAACGCAGCAACTGGTTAAGGATGTCCTGCTCGACGACCAGGAATTCCGAGGGTTTGACGGCTGTAACGTCGTACATCCGTGGCTGGAGTCTGGCAATCGGGTTTTGAGCTTTCTCTGTTTCGGCTTCGATGATCGTTTTTCGGCCATCCACGGACTCAAGCTCAATCTTTCCTGCCACCAGGAAAAAATCGAGACCGTCACGGACACCACGTTCCAGAACCCTCTGCCCGGGCCCATGGGTACGACGCTCGGCCCGGCTGGCAAGCAAAACCAACTGGTCATCGGTCAGCCGGTTCAAAGGCTGGAACTCTTTAAGGCGACGAAGCGGCAGGCTTTCCTGGCCGGCCATAGGCATACTCCTTGTCGGATCAAACCGGAAAATAAGTTGGCAACTGTGTTAACTATTGTAAACAGAGGCTCTGAAAACAACCATGCGCCTGGAGTCTAATCTGGTATCCTCTGTTTTTTTGATCAACGTCATCAGGTAACAACAGAGAGAAAAGAACCCCATGCCCCAGTATCGTTCGCGGACATCCACCGCAGGCCGCAACATGGCCGGCGCCCGTGCCCTCTGGCGCGCCACCGGCATGAAAGACGGCGACTTCGGCAAACCGATCATCGCGGTTGCCAACTCTTTCACCCAGTTCGTGCCCGGCCACGTGCACCTTAAGGACCTCGGGCAACTGGTGTGCCGCGAAATCGAGTCCGCCGGCGGTGTTGCCAAGGAATTCAACACCATCGCGGTCGATGATGGCATCGCCATGGGCCATGACGGCATGCTTTACTCCCTGCCATCCCGGGAGATCATCGCCGACTCCGTAGAGTACATGGTCAATGCCCACTGTGCCGATGCGCTTGTGTGTATTTCCAACTGCGACAAGATCACCCCGGGCATGCTGATGGCTGCCATGCGCCTCAACATCCCCACGATCTTCGTCTCTGGCGGCCCCATGGAAGCAGGCAAGACCAAACTGTCGGAGCACAAGCTCGACCTGGTGGACGCCATGGTCATTGCTGCAGATCCCAACGCCTCCGACGAACAGGTGGAAGAGTATGAGCGCAGCGCCTGTCCGACCTGTGGCTCCTGTTCCGGCATGTTCACCGCCAACTCCATGAACTGCCTCACCGAGGCCATCGGTCTGGCGCTGCCGGGCAACGGTTCGCTCCTGGCAACGCACGCCGACCGGGAGCAGCTGTTCCTCAAAGCCGGCCGACAGATTGTGGAGAATGCGCGGCGCTATTACGAGGAGGATGACGCCAGCGTACTGCCGTTGAGCATTGCTTCAATGGCGGCTTTTGAAAACGCCATGGTCATGGACATCGCCATGGGCGGCTCAACGAACACCATCCTCCACTTGCTGGCGGCTGCCCAGGAAGGCGGTGTTCCGTTCACCCTGAACGAGATCGACCAGCTGTCACGTCGTGTTCCGCAACTCTGCAAAGTGGCTCCGAACTCACCCAAATATCACATGGAAGATGTGCACCGGGCCGGCGGTATCATGGGCATTCTCGGCGAGCTGGAACGGGGCGGTCTGATCAATACCGACCTTCCCACCGTGCACAGCAAGACCATGCGAGAAGCGCTCGAGACCTGGGATATCATGAGGTCGCCGCCCACCGAAGTGGTCGAGTTCTACAAGGCCGGTCCCGCCGGCATTCCCACGCAGACCGCCTTCTCCCAGAGCACCCGCTGGCCAACCCTGGACGGTGACCGGGAAACCGGCTGCATCCGTTCGGTTGAGAATGCCTATAGTTCCGAAGGCGGCCTGGCCGTACTCTATGGCAATATTGCCCTGGACGGCTGCGTGGTCAAGACTGCGGGCGTAGACGAGAGCATCTTCGTGTTCGAAGGCAAGGCAAGGGTATTCGAGAGCCAGGATTCCGCCGTTGCCGGAATTCTCTCTGACGAGGTCAAGCCGGGCGAAGTTGTCATCATTCGCTACGAAGGGCCCCGTGGCGGACCGGGCATGCAGGAAATGCTGTATCCGACCAGCTACCTGAAATCCAAGGGACTCGGCAAAGACTGCGCGCTACTGACGGACGGACGTTTCTCTGGCGGCACTTCCGGCCTGTCCATCGGCCACGCGTCGCCGGAAGCGGCCGCCGGCGGAGCCATTGGCCTGATCGAAAATGGCGACACAATCCGCATCGACATTCCGAACCGGAGCATCAACGTGGAGCTGGATCAGCCCGAACTGGATCGTCGCCGGGAAGCCAGGGACGCCAAGGGCTGGAAACCGGAACTGCCACGGGACCGCAAGGTGTCTGCAGCCCTGAAAGCCTATGCGCTACTGGCCACGAGCGCCGATAAGGGCGCCGTTAGGGATCTCGAAAAGCTCGACTGAGCACTGAGATCCTGAACCAACAAAAAAGCCCGGCGGGACATCTCGCCGGGCTTTTTTGTTCAGGAAACTCCGATTACCAGAGCGACCAGCCGCCATCTTCCTCTTCTTCAATGGCGTCATCCTGCTCAGGCTCCGGGGCCGAGGTTTCTGCCGCGGAAGAAGCCGACTCCTGAGCCGGCGCGCTGCTGGCTGCGGCGGACTGTGACGGTGCCGAAGCGGCAACCTGAACCGATATCATACCCAAGGCTTCCTTGGTCGGATCGTCCAGATTTCCCGTGGCCTGAAGACCATTATCCTGCTGGAACCGGGTTAGCGCGGACCGGGTTGAGTCATCCATCTGCGGGCTGACATTGGTAATGTCGTATCCTGCTCCGTAGAGCGCGTTCTTGAGTGCAACGATCTCATCCGCGAAGGCTGCAGGGGCAAAGCCCAGTGTGACCGCCAATCCGGCCGCTGCGGCCAGGCGTCCCAATCGGGTTGTTGCGTTTCTCATGGTACTCACCTGCTAACTCCTGATATCTCATCGATATCCGTTTCTTTCTTGTTGTGTGGTGCCTATCTCCACAGGCTGGGGCAAACGGTTAAAAGACTACCATACTTTTGTCGCATGTCGCCTTACGGGACATCATGTCCCGTTTTCTTGCTTTGCGCAGGGGTCTCTTCGTCCGCAGAAGCGGCTGGGCGGTGGGCTTCTTCGCTGAATTCGCGGATGAAAATGCCCCAGAACGCCATAAACAGTGCAGCTACCAGCGGTCCCATTACGAATCCGTTGATGCCGAACATGACAATGCCCCCAAGGGTCGACAACAGAACAATGTAGTCCGGCAGTTTGGTATCACGACCAACCAGTACCGGGCGCAGCAGGTTGTCTGCCAACCCGATGACCACCACGCCAAAGGCTGTCAGCACCACCGCTTCGACAACATCGCCCACGGCCGCCAGGTAGATGGCTGCCGGCACCCAGACCAACGCCGCACCCACAGCCGGCAACAGCGATACGATCGCCATAACCACACCCCAGAGCAACGCACCGCTGATGCCCAGGATCCAGAAAATCAGCCCGCCCAGAGCCCCCTGGATGATGGCAATCAGCAGGTTGCCCTTGACGGTCGCGCGGGTCACCTCCGCAAACTTGGCAAACAGCAACCGCTCCCGCTCATCGCCCAGCGGCAGAGCCCGAATCATCAGCTCGACCAGCGCACGGCCATCCCGAAGCAGAAAGAACGCCAGATACACCATCAAGGCCAGGCCCAGAAAAAACTGGAAGGTATTCTGGCCCACGCCCAGCGCCTGCCTGCCCAGGAACTGGCTTCCTCCGACAAAGATACTCACGGCTCGGTCCCTCAGCTCGGCAAAGCTGATATCAAACTGTGCCAGGAAGGCCTGGATGGCGGGGAACGACTGGTTGACCCGATCTATGTATTCCCCGGGGCGTATTTCACCACTCTGGATCTGCTGATAAAGCGCGACGCCCTCGGCAACCAATGAGGTCACCAGTACCAGAACCGGGATAACCACGATGAACATGCAGATACACAGGGTAATCAGTGCATTTACATTGGGCCTGTCCCCGAGTTTCCGCTCCAGCAGTTGCTGCACCGGGTGGAAAATCAGGGCGATGGCGACCGCCCAGAATATGGGCCCGAAAAAGGGCTTCATAAGAAAAACAAAGGCAAGGGAAACGCCGACCAGCAACGCCAGAAAAGTCCGTGTTTCAAGTTTTGCGTACATAGATTATGCGGTTCCCTGATGTTGGTTCTGCGATATAACGAGTCATTCTACCCTACCACGCTGGCGTGGCCACTGTAGCTGTCTTCGGGTTATAGTGGACGGTTGTTGATCAACTAATAGACAGGTCATGTTGTTGGAACTGGAAACCTTCACCATCGAAACAGCCCTGGATGCGGCCACCGAGTTGCGCAAGGTTCTGGCCGCCCGAACGCACCGGCGCAAAGTGATGGGTCAGGAAGTCATGGTGCCGGGTCAGCTAGGCGAGGCCCTGCAGCTACCACGCATTATCAACCGGCTCCAGAGCAAGCAGATGAAGCAGAGGGAGCTCGGCCTCGAGGACTTCCAGGAGCTGTGGCCTACCCTGTCGCCACAGACTCGGGAGAGAGTGCTGGGGGCAATCGGCTGGTATGACCCCAAGGAACTTGACTGGGATGACAAGCGCTCCAACCGTCGGCCACTGGTCGATCCTGACAGTTAAGCCGTATAACACCGGCATCCCGACTTTGAAATGTCATACTTGGCCCATATGTTGGGCAGTATCAGGAGGATATTTATGACTGAACAACATCAATACACAGCACTTCTTGCTGAAGGCAGCGCGGTTCCCACACTCCTTTGTGGCCACTGCCACTCGATTCTCTCCAGGGCCCGGATTTTCCGGAATGAGGGCGACCAGCACCAGAACATGGAGTGCCAGACCATTGGCCTTTGCTCAGCCGACGATTGCGGCGCCGTCAATTGTTGCGATGACGCTCTGGCCCGCGTTGACAACCCCGAACGCCTGTTTGGCATTGCGTCCTGATTCAAAGCCACAACGCTCTGTTACGCAACTCAAACACACAAAATTTCCATCTGCTTTATCCTGATCTTCGACGATTGTAGTAGGGCACTATGAGCACCGGATGCCGCCCGGCAATCACGCAACCAATCAGTCAGGACAGTCGATGGCATGCGTATTCTGAGAACCGATGAAGCCCGCTTCGCAGGTCTTCCGGATTACCCCTTTGCTCCAAACCATCTTGACGTAGAACCGGGTCTCCGGATGCACTACGTTGACGAAGGCCCTAGAAACGCCTCGCCGGTTCTCATGCTCCACGGCGAACCATCCTGGTCCTACCTGTACCGGCACATGATCCCTCTGGTGGCCGAGGCCGGTCACCGGGTGTTGGCCCCGGATCTGATCGGCTTCGGCAAATCCGACAAGCCGGCGTCGGTTACAGACTACAGTTACGGCCGCCATCTCACGTGGCTGGCCAGTTGGCTTGAACAGCTCAACCTGACCAATATCACCCTTGTGTGCCAGAACTGGGGATCGTTGCTGGGCCTGCGACTGGCCGCGGAACACCGTCAGCGATTCAGCCGAATCATCGTCGGAAACGGCATGCTGCCGACCGGCGAAACGCCTGTTCCAGCGGTATTTTCCATGTGGAAGGCATTTGCCACCCACAGCCCCTGGTTCCCGGTCGGTCGTATCGTGCAACTGGGCACCGATCGCACCCTGAGCAAAGCTGAAATTGCCGCTTACGAAGCCCCATTCCCGTCAGCAGAGTTCAAGGCCGGAGCCAGGGCGTTTCCAAAACTGGTTCCGACGGAACCGGATACACCGGACAGCGACGCCAACAAGGCGGCCTGGCAGGTCCTGGAGAAGTGGAAGAAGCCCTTCATCACCTGCTTCAGCAGTGGCGACCCGATTACCCGGGGCGGCGACAGGCACATGCAGCGCCGGATTCCCGGTGCCCACGGACAACCTCATATCACACTCAGAGGCGGGCACTTTCTCCAGGAAGATTCACCGGAAGATTTCGCCCGTATCATCATCGATGCTCTGAAATCGGAAATGGCGGCCTGAGCCGCCATTTCCGTCAACCGAAGACCGTTACCGTCTGGCGACTCAGCGCCACGAGCTCGCCTCTGGCGGTCCAGATTCCGGCCTGGGTGTGACCATAACCGGCACCCGCCTGATCAATGGAAACCTTGTACAGGAGCCAGTCACCCGGCTCCATAACCGGCCTCGGATGTACAATATCCAGCGCCCAGCTCAGGGAACTGGTCCTCACCCGCTGTTTTACATAGGGCAGAACCGCCGGTGGCCAGGCGTCCACCAGAGCAATAATGTGGGCATCAGAGAACGTTTCCGGCGGTGTCCGGAACTGCATCCAGCCGCCGAGCTCCCGGCCCCCCTTGCCGCTGAACGGCAGGTTACCGAAGGCCCAGCGCATCTCAATCTGCCGAATGAATTCCGGGGTAACACCCTCGATGTAGTCCAGCCCCGGGCACTGGCTGACCGGGTTTGCCTCGGGCGCTGGCAGGGCATCCACCTGCACCTGCGAGTCCCGGTCTCCGCCAAAGCTGGCCAGGCAGACCACCCGGGTTTCACCCTTCTGGACAATGCGGCCCTGTACCTGACTGACCGCTTTTCCCTCACGCAGAATCTCGGCCTCGAAACTGGCGGGGACTTCCGGCTCCACCGGCCCCACGAATGATACTTGCAATGACCTCATCGCACGGCCCTCGGCGACAAGCTTTTCCATGCGCTCAAACATCAACGCTGCCGTGAGACCGCCAAAGGTGGCTCTGCCCTGGGACCAGCTCTCGGGCATGGTCAGCTCCTCACTGCCACGAGCCGCCCGCAATAATTCGTCAAAGGTCATTTCGAGTTCCTGTTAGCAACCTATCGGGAAAGCTACGAAGAGTGCCCAAGATCGGATGGCAACGCAATGGCCTGTCCCCGGCAACTACCTATAGCCTCGCCGGGGTTTTGCGTATTAAAGCAGCAACAAAGCCGCTATAATGTCGGCACAACATGCATTGCCCGGCAATGCTCTACCTCCCGAATTCCGAGTGAATCAATGTCTGAATTGTCCTTTGCCGAACTGGGGCTGGATCCAGCCGTACTTGAAGCTGTGTCCGCCGTTGGCTACGAAACCCCGTCACCCATCCAGGCCCAGGCGATCCCCGCGCTGCTGGCCGGTAACCATCTGCTGGGCGTTGCCCAGACCGGAACCGGTAAGACCGCGGCATTTGCATTGCCCCTGCTGAGCCGGATTGACGCCTCTGTTACCGATCCCCAGATTCTGGTTCTGGCCCCAACACGGGAACTTGCCATCCAGGTGGCGGAAGCGTTTACCACCTATGCCAGCAAGTTCCGGAATTTCCACGTTCTGCCCATTTACGGTGGCCAGGACTTTTATCCCCAGATCAAGGGCCTGCGTCGCGGTGCCCAGGTGATCGTGGGCACACCGGGCCGGATGCTCGACCACCTGCGCAAAGGTACCCTGAAGCTGGACAGCCTGAAAGCGCTGGTTCTTGATGAAGCCGACGAAATGCTGCGCATGGGCTTTATCGACGACGTGGAAGCGATCCTGGCGAAGACCCCGGAGAACTGCCAACGGGCATTGTTCTCGGCCACCATGCCGCCGCAGATCAAGAAAGTGGCCCAGACCTACCTGCGCAACGCCACAGAAGTTCGCATTGAAAGCGAAACCCGCACGGTCGAGCGTATCTCCCAGTTCGTTCTGCCGGTCTATGCTGAGCGCAAGCTGGATGCCCTGACCCGCATTCTGGAAGTTGAGCCGATTGATGCCGCCATAATTTTTGTGCGCACCAAAGCGGAAACCACCATGCTGGCCGAAAAGCTTTCTGCCCGGGGCCACGCGGTCGCGCCCCTGAGCGGTGACCTGAACCAACGCCAGCGTGAACAAACGGTTGAAGACCTGAAGCGCGGGAAGAAAGACATTATCATTGCCACAGACGTGGCAGCGCGCGGTCTGGACGTTTCCCGTATCACACACGTCATCAACTACGACGTTCCCTACGACACTGAAGCGTACATCCATCGGGTCGGTCGTACTGGTCGTGCCGGTCGCGAAGGGAAGGCGATCCTGCTGGTAACACCCCGCGAGCGCAGTTGGCTGCGAACGCTTGAACGCGCAACAAACTCGCCGATGGAAGCTTACGAGTTGCCGTCTCCCGTTGAGCTCAAGAAAATGAGGGAGCAGCAGTTCGAGTCCCAACTGCTGGGCTTTGCGGAAGACAAGAAGTTGGCAAAGGCGATGTCGCTGCTGGACGAAATCGCCGAGCGCAATGACATGGACATGGCCATGGTAGCCGGCGCCCTCGCCTGCTGGATGGAAGCAGCCCAGCCAGGCTCCCTGCCCCTCGAGCAACCAGAGGCCTTGCCAACCGTGTCGGCAACACCTCCCCGCCGTGATCGTAAAGGTGGCGGCGGTCGTCCGGGCGAGAATCGCAAGGGCCCGAAAGGCGGTTTCAAGAAAGGTGGCCCGAAGGGTCGTGGCGGCCCCGGTGGTCGAGGCAAACCGCCCGGCAAGGGCGGCAAGCCCGCAGGCAAGCGCCCGCCTCGTCAGGCTTAAGCCTGACGCTGATAGACCACGAAACTGTAGTCGTAAGGGTTGTTATCGGACGCGGAGAAATCCTCCCGTCCGATTTCTTCCCACTCATCCCAGTTTACTTCCGGAAAAAACGCATCGCCGTCCACCTCAGCGTGCACCTGGGTGACGTACATCCGATCAACCATCGGCAATGCCTCGGCGTAGATCTGCCCGCCACCGATAATCATCACTTCGTCACCACCTTCCAGCTCCGCCTGCGCCTCGGCCTTCACCAGCGCTTCGGGCAAAGACTTCGCGGCCACTGTTCCGGTTGGTGCTTCCCACTCTTCATTGCGCGAGATCACCACGTTCATCCGTCCCGGCAATGGCCGCCCAATGGAGTCCCAGGTCTTCCTGCCCATGATAATGGGCTTGCCCATGGTAGCCTGCTTGAAATAACGAAGGTCACCCGGAAGATACCAGGGCAGTTTGTTGTTACGGCCAATAACCCGGTTACGGGACATGGCAACGATCAGGGCTTTTCTCATGTACTCGTCTCTTCGGGGTTCGGTCAAATGGCAATCGGCGCCTTGATGCCCGGATAGGGGTCATAACCCTCAAACTCGAAATCTTCCAGCTCGTATTCGAAGATGCTCGCGGGCTTGCGCTTGATCACGAGTTTAGGCAGGGCCCGGGGCTCGCGTTTCAGCTGCTCGAAGACGATGTCGTCGGTCAGGTGGTTCTGGTACAGATGGCAGTCGCCGAAGGTATGCACAAACTCACCGACATCCAGATCACACTGCTGGGCAATCATGTGCGTCAGCAAGGCGTACGAGGCAATATTAAAAGGTACGCCCAGGAACAGATCGGCGCTTCGCTGGTAAAGCTGGCAGGAGAGCTTGCCGTCGGCCACGTAGAACTGGAAAAGGCAGTGACAGGGTGCCAGCGCCATGCGACCCTCGCGAACGTTATCCTGGGGACCGATGGACTCATCCGGAAGCTCAGCGGGGTTCCAGGCGGACACGATCAGCCGGCGGGAATTCGGTTTGGTGCGAATCTGCTCGATCACTTCGCTGATCTGGTCAACCACCTCGCCATTGGGGCACTGCCAGCTTCGCCACTGTTTGCCATAGATAGGCCCAAGGTCACCATTCTCCAATGCCCACTCGTTCCAGATCGAGACCTTCCGTTCCTGCAGCCAGGAGTTGTCGGTGGAGCCCCGCAGGAACCAGAGCAGTTCGTAAATGATGCTGCGCAGGTGGACTTTCTTGGTAGTGACCAGCGGAAAGCCCTCCTGGAGGTTGAAGCGAATCTGACGGCCAAACACCGACCGGGTGCCGACACCGGTGCGGTCTCCCTTGTCGAATCCGTTATCAACAACGTCTTGCATAAGGTCGAGATAGGCTTTCATCGGGCTTGTCTCCGGTAGGCAATAAACATCAGGGCGGCGCCGGCAACGATCATCGGGAAGGACAGTACCTGCCCCATGGTAAGCCAGTCAAAGGCAAGATAGCCCAGCTGCGGATCCGGCTGACGCACGAATTCCACCAGGAAGCGGAACACGCCGTAGCAAATGAGGAACAGACCGGAAACCGCCATGGTCGGGCGCTGCCGGGATGAGAACCACCACAGGATCACGAACAGGGCAACGCCTTCCAGGGCAAACTGGTAAAGCTGGGAGGGATGACGGGCGAGAGAATCCGGAGCCGTTCGAAACACCATACCCCAGGCAACGTCAGTGGGCTTGCCCCACAACTCGCCGTTAATAAAGTTGCCGATCCGCCCTGCGCCGAGTCCAAGGGGCACCAGCGGCGCCACAAAGTCGGCCAGGCGCCAGAATCCGCTGCCCACCTTGCGGCCATACCACCACATGGCAAACATCACGCCCAGCAAACCGCCGTGGAAAGACATGCCCCCTTCCCAGACCCGCAGCAGCCAGAGCGGGTCCGCCAGGAAGGCGTCAAAGTTGTAGAACAGGACATAGCCGAAGCGGCCGCCCAGGATGACCCCCAGGGCCAGGTAAAACAGAAGGTCGCCCATCTGCTCTTCGCTGATCGGCGACCAGGGCTTGCGGGTGCGAATGCGTCCAAGCCACCAGCCGGCTAGAAAACCGAACAGATAAGTCAGACCGTACCAGTGGATCTTGAGGGGGCCGATGGCAATGGCCACCGGATCAATCTGGGGATGCTGCAGCATCAACTACCTCTCAGCTCAGGAGAAAACGGAGACCCACCAGCAGGAGCATGATGGAGAACGTACGCTTGAGAATCTGCGGGTTCAGCCGATGGGCCAGATTGGCGCCAACCCGGGCAAAGAAAACGCTGGTGAGAATGATACCTATGAGCGCAGGCAGATAAATGAAGCCGGCGCTCAGTTCCGGCACTGCGGGATGATGCCACCCGGTCCAGATGTTACCCAGCGCACCGGACACGGCGATGGGCAGGCCACAGGCAGCAGATGTACCGACCGCCTGCTGCATCCGCACGTTACACCAGCTCAGGTAAGGCACCGTAAGGGTTCCCCCGCCGATTCCGAAAATCGCCGACCCCCAGCCGATAAAACCACCGGCGACGCCGAGGCCTGCCACCCCGGGAACGTCGCGACCCGGCTTGGGGTCAACCTGGAAAAACATTTTCAGCCCCACCAGAATGACAAAAATGCCGATGACCAGTTCGAGCGCGCGCCCGCTCATCAGGGATGCCGTCCAGGCGCCAACCAGGGCGCCGCCAATAATCCCGACCGTCATGGGCCGGAACAGATCCCAGCGCACCGCACCGTGCTTGTTATGGGAGCGAATGGAGCTGACCGAGGTGAACACGATGGTCGCGAGCGAGGTGCCTACGGCCAGATGGGGAATGATATCCGGGTCGATTCCCTGCAGACCAAAGGTGAACATCAACACGGGCACGATAATCAGCCCGCCACCAATGCCGAACAGCCCCGCCACGGTGCCTGCCAGGGCACCGAGGGCCAGATAAGAAGCTATTACGTAAAACAGAGTCATTGTTTGAGCCGCACCCGGGAAACCAAGGCTGGTATGATACACAGCGCAAGAGTCAACTTCATTAAATCCGGGAGCCCACTCCTACACCATGTGCCTGATCGCTTTCGCCGTTGGCCAGAACCCTCATTTCCCATTGGTGGTTGCCGCCAATCGGGATGAATTTTTCCGCCGCCCGACGGCCGCCATGGACTGGTGGACCACCGAATCCGGTACCCGGGTGCTTGCCGGCCGTGACTTGCTCTCCGGTGGCACCTGGCTTGCGATTAATACCGCGGGAGAGGTCAGCGCCGTGACCAACGTCCGGGAAGGGGCACCGGAAACCGGCCGTATCAGTCGTGGTGAACTGCCTTTGCGGGCACTCACTGATTCCCGGGAGCATCTTGAACGCTATCTGCTCGACACCGCCGACCAGTTTTCCGGCTTCAACCTGGTGCAGCTGACCACAGCAGACGGATGGTATTTCAGCAATCGGGATGCCCATCCGGGCCGACAAATCCACCGTGGGGTCTACGGACTGAGCAATCATCTGTTGCAGACGCCCTGGCCCAAGCTTCTGCGCCTCCGGCAGGCTGCGGGAGATACCATTGCCGCCGCCGGACGGGATGCGGCAACACTGCACAACGAGCTGATTCCGCTGCTCCAGGACAGCACGCCCGCGCCAGACCATATGCTGCCCGATACAGGCGTTGGCCTGGAGAGGGAACGCTTTCTGTCGTCGCCATTCATCGTGGGTTCGGACTACGGCACACGGGCAACCACCGTGGTGACCGTTTCAGCCAGCGGTGAAATCGAGGTGACGGAACAGAACTGGGGTCCGGATGCCCGGACCGGTGAACGACGTCACTTCCACTGGCGGCGATAGCGATCTGGCTCTGGTATAATCCGCGAAATTCTGCCACCCGATCGGAGGGCCCCTGATGGCCGGTGAACAAGGCGCCACATCGATAGCTGATTTTGAGAAGTCTCTTGATGAACTGGAAAAGCTGGTTCGCGATCTGGAGCAGGGCGAGCTGTCCCTGGAACAGTCCCTGACGGCGTTCGAGCGGGGTGTAAAGCTGACCCGTGAATGCCAGCAGGCGTTGAAGAGCGCCGAGCAACGGGTCGAACAACTGGTCCAGAACAGCGACGGCACCCTGGAAACCCGCCCGTTCTCACCGGATGATGCTGACTGATGTCCGGAAAGAACCTGCTTGCCTCTGATTTTCTGGAAACCTGCCGGGCCCGCGTCGATGCGGAACTGGACCGGTGCATTACCCGTGATTCCGCCTCTGGCCGGCTGCAGGAAGCCATGCGCTACAGCGTGCTGGGCGGTGGCAAGCGAATCCGGCCGGCACTGTGTCTTGCAGCGGCAAAGGCAATGGGACAAACCGGTGACGAGGCCCTGATCCCGGCCTGCTCAGTGGAACTGATCCACGCCTACTCGCTGATCCACGATGACCTGCCGGCCATGGATGACGATGAATTGCGCCGCGGACGGCCCACTACCCACATTGCCTTCGACGAAGCCACCGCCATCCTTGCTGGCGATGCCCTGCAGGCACTGGCTTTTGGCTGGCTTGCCGAAGCGCCGGGACTGTCTGAATCGGTGCGTCTGATCATGGTCCGGGAACTGGCCCGGGCAAGTGGCCACGGAGGAATGGTTGGTGGCCAGGCCATCGATCTGGAGTCCGTCGGCAAAACCCTGGCCCTGGCGCAACTTGAAACCATGCACCGCCACAAGACTGGCGCCCTTATCGAAACCAGCGTGCGAATTGGCGCCCTGACGGCGCCGTCGGTCGACGAACAGGCCCTGGCTTCCCTGACCCAGTATGCCAAAGCCCTGGGCCTGGCCTTCCAGGTTCAGGATGACCTTCTGGACATCGAGGGCGATACAACGGTCATTGGCAAACCCCAGGGCTCGGATGCCGCCCGCGCCAAACCCACCTACCCCGCCCTGCTTGGCCTGGAAGGCGCCAGGGAGCACCTGGCCAATCTGCTGGAACAGGCCCAGCAAAGTTTGCAGGCGTTTGGTCCCGAAGCAGACCCCCTGCGGGCAATGGCCGATTACGTGGTGGCAAGAACCCATTGAATCCCGGCGCTCCGAAGGCGCACACTGGCCGTAAATATTTTCGTAACAACTGGCCCGCTTTGTGTGAAACAGCTTCCCCTGTTCCCTTATAATGCCAGTCAGTTACTGAACGTACCGGAAAAGACCCGAGCAGATGCAGGACACTTATATTTTCAAGGAAATCCCGTCACAGCGGCCCAATACGCCGCTTCTGGACCGGATTGACGAACCGGCCCAGCTCAGAGAGCTGGCCCCGGAACAGCTGACCCGGCTGGCCCGGGAGCTCAGGGCCTTTCTGTTATGGTCAGTGGGCCAGACTGGCGGTCATTTCGGGGCCGGCCTGGGCGTGCTTGAGCTTACCGTCGCCCTTCACTACGTCTTTGATACGCCGAGCGACCGCCTGGTGTGGGACGTCGGCCATCAGGCCTACCCCCACAAGATCCTGACCGGACGGAAAGAGTCCATGGGAAGCATCCGCCGCAAAGGCGGTCTGGCCGGCTTCCCGAAACGGGCCGAAAGCGAGTACGACACCTTTGGCGTCGGCCATTCCAGCACTTCCATCAGTGCAGCGCTGGGCATGGCGATCGCAGCACGTCTGCAGCAGACCGGTCGAAAGAGCATTGCCGTTATTGGTGACGGCGCCATGACCGCCGGCATGGCGTTCGAGGCACTGAACCACGCCGGTCACCTCCACGCCGACATGCTGGTGATCCTCAACGACAATGACATGTCGATTTCCCGGAACGTTGGCGGACTGTCCAACTACTTTGCCAAACTGCTGTCCAGTCGCACCTACAATCAGGTTCGCGATAGCAGCAAGAAGGTTCTGCAGGGAGCGCCACACCTGATGGCGCTGGCCAAGAAGACCGAGGAACACTTCAAGGGCATGATTGCCCCTGGCACGCTGTTCGAGGAACTGGGGTTCAACTACATCGGCCCGATCGATGGCCACGACCTGCCCCTGCTGGTTGAAACCCTGGAGAACATCCGTGAACTTGAAGGTCCGCAGTTCCTGCATGTGGTGACGACCAAAGGCAAGGGTTTCGCCCCGGCCGAAGCCGATCCGATCGGCTATCACGCCATCAACAAGATCGAGCCGGTTCCACCCAGTAAACCCGAACCGGTCAAGCCGAAACCGAAGAAGCCCAAATATGCCAACGTCTTCGGGCAATGGCTGTGCGATTCCGCCGAACAGGATGAGCGCGTGGTGGGCATCACCCCGGCCATGTGTGAAGGCTCGGATCTGCTGGCATTCTCAAAGCGCTTCCCGGAACGCTACTTCGATGTCGCCATCGCCGAACAGCACGCAGTCACGCTGGCCGCAGGGCTCGCCTGTGACGGCGCCAAGCCGGTGGTCGCCATCTACTCGACGTTCCTGCAGCGGGCTTACGATCAACTGATTCACGATGTCGCTATCCAGAACCTGGATGTGCTGTTCGCGATTGATCGCGCAGGCCTGGTCGGTGAAGACGGCCCGACCCACGCTGGCGCTTTCGACATCAGCTACCTGCGCTGCGTGCCGAACATGGTGGTGATGACACCGTCGGACGAAAACGAAACCCGCCAGATGCTCCAGACCGGCATGCTCTACGAAGGACCGGCATCGGTGCGCTACCCCCGTGGCACGGGCCCCGGTGCCGAAATTCAACAGGAACTGACGCCGCTTGTGATTGGCAAGGGCCGCCGGATTCGCAACGGCAAAGGTGTTGCCATCCTCAACTTTGGCACCCTGCTGGCGCCTGCTCTGGAGGCAGCAGAAGCCATCGGCGCGACGGTCGCAGACATGCGTTTCGTCAAACCCCTGGATGAAGAACTGGTGCTGGAGCTGGCCGAGCAGCATGAACTACTGGTGACCCTGGAAGAAAACGCCATTGCCGGTGGTGCAGGCAGCGCCGTGACCGAATTCCTGAACAGCCGCCTGGTTACCATGCCGGTACTTCAACTGGGCCTGCCCGATACCTTTATGGATCACGGCAAGCACGGCGAGCTGCTGGCCGAATGTGGGCTGGACGCCGCAGGTATTGAATCGTCTATCCGCACGCGGATCGAGACCCTGCGCCACCAGAACCTGAAAGCCGTCAAATAGACGGAACACAAACCTGAGAATGCAAAAAGCCCGCGGAGTTCGCGGGCTTTTTCGTATTTGGCGACAAATCCAGCTCAGATTTCGGGATCGTCGTCCTGATGGGTCTCCAGCCAGTGGCCGAGCTTGCTCTGCTTTGTATCGAGGTAGTGTTCATTGTGCGGATTGCGGCCCACGTGCAGAGGTACCCTTTCCGTAATGTCGATGCCGTAGGAGGAGAGCGCTTTGACCTTGCGGGGATTATTGGTCATCAGCCTCAGGCTCCTGATACCGAGATGCTCCAGCATGTCCTTGCACATGCTGTAGTCACGAAGATCGGCCGCGAAACCCAAGCGCTCATTGGCCTCTACCGTATCAGCGCCCTGATCCTGCAGATGGTAGGCCCGGATCTTGTTCAACAGGCCGATTCCCCGACCCTCCTGACGCAGATACATGAGGATACCCCGACCTTCCCGGGCAATGCTGCGCAGCGCCTCCTCCAGCTGGTAGCCGCAATCACACCGCATGCTATAAAGGGCGTCGCCGGTCAGACATTCGGAATGCGTGCGGGCCAGCATGGGTTCGTCGCTATCCAGGTCGCCGAGAGTCAGGGCAACGTGTTCCTTTCCGGTGTCCGGTTCTTCAAAGCCGTGCATATCAAATACCCCGAACGGGGTCGGCAACCGGCAGGTCTGGATGTAACGAACAGCCACAGTGTTTCCTCGTGGTTCAGTCAATCGGGCCGCGCATTCTATCACGGGCCCGCCCGCTTGGCGTAGTCTCGGCACTGTCGCTCCTCCGGAGTGGTCTTGGTAACCAACACTTACGAGCGCGGCGGTCCGCCAGATCAGGCTTTATCGGCGACCCAGTGGCCACTGCGGCCGCCTTTCTTCTCCAGCAGACGCACGGAATCAATCTCCATGCCACGATCGACCGCCTTGCACATGTCGTACAGCGTCAGTGCCGCCACGCTTGCCGCGGTTAACGCCTCCATCTCGACACCGGTCTGGCCGGAAAGTTTGCAGCGGGTCAGAATATGTACAGATGCCCCGTCGTCGCCCGGAGTCAGTTCAACTTTCACAGACGTCAGGTTCAGCGCATGACACAAGGGAATCAGATCATGGGTTTTCTTTGCGGCCATGATACCGGCGATGCGGGCAACAGCCAGGACATCCCCTTTGGGATGCTCACCCTCAATAATCATGTTCAGGGTTTCCGGCGCCATGCGGATGGTAGCTTCAGCGCGGGCCTCGCGTTCGGTGGCCGCCTTGTCGGTCACGTCCACCATGCGGGCTTCGCCCTTGTCGTCGAGATGGGTCAGTTTACTCACGGTCTCTCCCGGAATCGGTTGTGCAAGATGGTGAAAAATGCAGGAACGACAGCATAACAGACATGGCCACGGCGTCGCTGACAAGTATCAGCTTTGCGGCCACCAGAAGCGGATTCCGGCGATGCCCTGACCGCCCCGCTGGCGAGCCTCGCGGAGATCGCCGGGCGACAAACCGCCCAGGGCAAATACCGGAAGCACCGCTCCCGACACCAGGTCGGCAAAGACCGACCATCCCAGGGTCGGCGCACCCGGATGGCTTTCGGTCGGCTGGACTGGCCCCAGGGTCACGTAGTCCGCTCCGATAGCCGTCGCATGATCGATCTCCTGCCTGTCGTGGCAGGAAACCCCCAACCAGACATCTTCCGGAACCGGTCTCGCCGAGAGCTTGGCCGCCTCGCGCCAGGGCAGGTGCAGCCCATGGGCGCAGGGTATGGCGCGGAATACCTCCGGTCCACCGTGTACAATCAGGGCAGCTCCGGCCTTTTCACAAACCGGCAACGCGTTCGCCGCCAACTCCCGATAGGCCAGCGGACTCAACGCCGGAGCCCGGAGCAGTACCAGCGGTGGTCGAGCCGCGCTCAGACCCTCCTGCAGGTGCGCAAGGCCTGGCTCCAGACCATTCTCGGAACCGGTAATTGCCAACTGCCGGGGTAGACGCAGAGCGCGAATGATCGGCCGGTTGGCGGCGGGGAAATCCTCATCCCGAAGCTGCTCCGGGGTCAGCCATTCAACGGGCTGCCCCTCACATCCCCTTGCCTCGCCCTCGGCAGCGCTGGTTTCCCAGACGTCCAGGAAAACCCGCTTGTCGCCATAATCGTGCCGAATACCGATAACAGGCTCCAGGGAACCCGCCGGCACGTGAAGACCGGTTTCCTCGGCAATTTCGCGCACAAGCGCCGCCTGAACCGTCTCGCCAGGCTCCACCTTGCCACCGGGAAACTCCAGTAAGCCTCCCTGGTGGACGTGGTCTGGCCGTCGGGCAATCAGCACCCGGCCATGACGGACGATGACCGCCACGGCAACATGAACCTCTTTGACCGGCGTCTCTCTGGCAGACATGCTCAGGTACGATACTCGGCGTTGATAGTCACGTAATCGTGGGAGAAATCACAGGTCCACACCGTTTCCCTTACATCACCCCGCTTGAGGTCGATGGCAATGGTGATCTCTTCCCGGTCCATCACGGCCTGCCCGCGGGCTTCCGAGTAGTCCTCGGCCCGGCCACCGTTGCCGACCAGGCAGACATCGCCCAGATAGATTTCAAGGGCATTGAGGTCCAGTCCTTCGACACCGGCGCGACCCACCGCCGCCAGAATCCGGCCCCAATTGGGGTCCGAGGCGAACAGTGCGGTCTTGACCAACGGCGAATGCGCCACGGTATAGGCAACGTCCAGAGCCTCCTGCTGACCGGCCGCTCCGCTGACGTCGATGGTGACAAACTTGGTTGCTCCTTCGCCGTCGCGGACAATGGCGTGGGCCAGTTCCAGATAGATTGCCTGCAAGGCCTCCCGCAGCTTCGGCAGCGCCGCGCTGGAGGCCGTAATCTCGGGGCCGGAATACTGGCCGCTGGCCATCAGCATGCAGGCGTCATTAGTGGAGGTGTCGCCATCGATAGTGATGCGGTTGAAGGACTTCTCGCCCAGTTCTGAGGCAAGTGTCTGCAGCAGTTCCGGCGCAATCCGGGCATCGGTGGCAATAAAACCGAGCATCGTCGCCATGTTGGGACGAATCATGCCCGCACCCTTGCTGATGCCCGAGATGGTTAACGTGTGACCATCCAGCTCAATCTGACAGGAAGCGCCCTTGGGGCGGGTGTCCGTGGTCATGATGCCACTGGCCGCTTCAGCCCAGCGATTCTCTGCAGTGTTCGCCAAAGCCTCCGGAAGCGCGCCAACGATCTTCTGGACCGGCAACGGCTCGCCAATCACCCCCGTGGAAAACGGCAGAATTTCGGCTTCCGTGACGCCCGCCTGCTTTGCCAGGGCCTGGCAACAGGCCATAGCATCCCGCATACCTTGCTCACCCGTACCGGCGTTGGCATTGCCCGTGTTGATCAAGAGGTACCGGGGCGAGGTCTCGGCCAGATGCCGGCGGCTGAGGGTAACCGGCGCTGCACAGAACTGGTTTTTCGTGAAGATACCGGCAACCCGGCTTTCCGGGGCCAGCTCGAAAACAACCACGTCCTTACGTCCCGGCTTCTTTATACCGGCACTGGCTATGCCGACCTTGATTCCGGCTACCGGATAAAACTCAGGTAAGGTTCCCGGACCTACCGCCATTCTGCCACTCCTCTTGTCTGGGGGTGCGTTCGAGGTAACACACGACCCGCTGAAAACGAAAAAACCCGCATCCCACCAGTTGTGGCTGGCAGAGTGCGGGTTCCGATGGTGCGGTCAGTGCTCTGAATCAGCTGACCTTGCCATGACACTGCTTGTACTTCTTGCCGGACCCGCAGGGGCAGGGTTCGTTTCGACCCACCTTGCGCTCCTGTCGAACGAAGGTTTCCGGAGTCGACTGCCGGGCTTCGTCAGCCTCACCCTCACCCTGGCTCTGGGCCGTGGCGCTGGTTTCGTCGTGGCGCAGACGGGCCTTTGCGAGCTCTTCTTCCAGCTCCTGTTTGCGACGGCGCTCGACTTCTTCCATCTCCTCACGGCTCTGGACACGCACGTGGCAAAGTACCCGGGTAACATCCCGCTTCATGGTATCAAGCATGGTTTCAAACAGGTTGAACGCCTCGCGCTTGTACTCCTGCTTGGGGTTCTTCTGGGCATAACCCCGCAGATGGATACCACGGCGCAGATGGTCCATGTTGGAAAGATGCTCTTTCCAGAGGGTATCGAGCACCTGCAGGAACACCTGCTTCTCGAACTTGCGCATGGCCTCGGAACCGGCAATCTCTTCCTTGGCCTGGTAGGCAGCCACGATCTCGTCGAGAATCTTCTGGCGCAGGTTTTCTTCGTACAGCTTGTTGTCTTCTTCCAGCCACTTCTGAACCGGCAGATCAATCGCCATCTCCGACTGGAGCTGTGCTTCCAGCCCGGCGACGTCCCATTGTTCCGGCATACTCTGGGGCGGAATGTATTCACTGATCAGCGAGTCGACAACGTCTTCCCGAATGGTCGTCACCATGTCCGAAATGTCGTCGGAAGACATGACTTCGTTGCGCTGGTCGTAGATAACCGTGCGCTGGTCGTTGGCCACGTCATCGTATTCCAGCAGGGTCTTACGCATGTCGAAGTTGCGACCTTCCACCTTGCGCTGGGATTTCTCGATCGCGTTGGTCACCATCCGGTGCTCGATGGCCTCCCCCTTCTTCATGCCCATGGCCTGCATCAGGCTCTTCACCCGGTCTGGGGCAAAGATGCGCATGAGGTTGTCTTCCAGAGACAGGAAGAACCTTGAGGAGCCAGGATCACCCTGACGCCCGGCACGACCGCGAAGCTGGTTGTCAATTCGACGGGATTCGTGACGCTCGGTACCAATGATGTGCAGACCGCCGGCCTCCAGCACCTGATTGTGACGCTCGGTCCACTCGGCCTTGGCCCGGGCAATCTCCTCTTCTGAGGGATTGTCCATGGCGGCAACTTCGTGTTCCCAGTTACCGCCCAGCACGATATCGGTACCACGGCCGGCCATGTTGGTGGCGATGGTGACCGCCCCGGGGCGGCCCGCCTGGGCAATGATATGGGCTTCGGATTCGTGCTGCTTGGCGTTCAGGATCTTGTGTTCGATCCGCGCCTTCTTGAGCAGCATGGAGAGCAGTTCGGAGGCCTCGATGGAGGCGGTACCGACGAGAATCGGACGTCCTTCGGCAGTGACATCCTTGATCTCGTCAATAATGGCGTGGAATTTCTCTTCCTGGGTCAGGTAGACCAGGTCGTTGTAATCGGTCCGCTGGATCGGTTTGTTGGGAGGAATGACCACCACATCGAGGCCGTAGATCTGGCGAAACTCGAAGGCTTCGGTATCTGCCGTACCGGTCATGCCGGCCAGTTTGTCGTACAGCCGGAAATAATTCTGGAAGGTGGTCGATGCCAGCGTCTGGCTTTCGGCCTGAATCTTGACGCCCTCTTTGGCCTCAACGGCCTGGTGCAGACCTTCACTCCAGCGACGACCCGGCATGGTACGACCGGTATGCTCGTCGACGATGACCACCTGGCCGCCCTGGACGATATAATCCACGTCTTTCTGGAACAGGTGGTGGGCCCGCAATGCCGAGTGCACATGGTGCAACAGGCTGAGGTTGGCGGCGGAATAGAGGCTTTCACCTTCCTTCAGAAGGCCACGCTCAAGCAGCAGCTCTTCAACCTTCTCGTGACCGCTCTCTGTCAGCTCGACCTGGCGGGATTTCTCATCGATGGTGAAGTCACCGGTCGGCTCTCCTTCCTCAGGCACTTCGCCCTTTTCGAGGTTGGGGATCAGTTCATTGATGGCCTGGTACAGCTTTGAACTGTCCTCGGCTGCCCCGGAGATAATCAGCGGCGTTCTGGCTTCGTCGATCAGGATGGAGTCCACCTCGTCCACGATCGCATAGTTCAGCCCGCGCTGGACCTTGTCTTCGGTACTGAACGCCATGTTGTCGCGCAGGTAGTCGAAGCCGAATTCGTTGTTGGTACCGTAGGTAATATCGGCCTGGTAGGCTGCCCGCTTTTCCTCCGCTGGCTGGCCCGAGGCCACGACACCCACCTGCATGCCCAGGAACCGATAGAGCTTGCCCATCCAGTCGGCATCACGACGGGCCAGGTAATCGTTCACGGTAACCACGTGGACACCCTTGCCGGACAACGCGTTGAGGTACACGGAAGCGGTAGCAACCAGCGTCTTGCCCTCACCGGTCTTCATTTCCGCGATCCGGCCTTCGTGCAGGGTGATACCACCGATCAGCTGGACGTCGTAATGACGCATGCCCATAACCCGGCGGCCCGCTTCACGCACGGTTGCGAAGGCTTCCGCAAGAAGCGCATCCAGGGATTCGCCTTCGTCGATCCGACGACGAAACTCCGCGGTCTTACCCTGCAACTCGGAGTCGGACAGATTGCCATATTGCTCTTCAAGCTCGTTAATGCGCATGACCGTCTTGCGCATTCTCTTGATTTCTCTGGCGTTTTTACTGCCGAACATCTTGGTTGCAAGCTTTGTGAACATAGACCACTGCTTCTTTGATTAAACGGAGGAAGCCGGCATTCTAACCTTATTTTGTAACAGGACAAAAGGTAGGCCTCACACAGGCGCAATAAGTCGCTGATGAGGCACCGGATTCACGGATAAAAACTGGCCGGAGGCCGACTGGCGGGAAAGTACTGACAACGGCTTGCGGGCCGGAACCGAATTAGCGGCTCGCCCGCTTGATGTAGGTTTCCGGGTTTTCAGACTTGCCATTCCGGATGACTTCAAAGTGCACGTGAGGCCCGGTGGAACGCCCTGTGCTGCCCATCAGCGCGACTACCTGGCCTTTCTGGACAACATCGCCCACCTTCACCTTGATAGTCTTGCAGTGGGCATAGCGGGTTATCAGACCATCACCATGGTCGACTTCCACGAGGTTACCGTAGCCATAGCGCTCTCCGGCATAGGTAACGACACCGCCGGCGACCGAAATAATGTCACTGCCATCCTTGCCGGCCAGATCAACACCGGCATGCCAGGTCCGCTTGCCGGTAAACGGATCGGACCGGTAACCGTACTTCGAAGACAGCCAGCCCCAGGTGATCGGACGGCCTTCCAGGTACAGCTCATCTTCGAGCCGCTTGCTGGAGGCCAGCTGGTCGAGCAACCGCAGTTGCTGCTCGCGGTCTTCGATTCGCCATTCCATTTCCTCAATCATCCGGGTCAGCTCAGGTGCGGAGAAGGAATCCCCGGACAAGGCATCTTCTGGCCCGCCGACTGCAGCCGGCTGATCGAAGTTGAATTCGTCACTGGCTACCAGGCCGGATTCAACAAACCGCTGGCCCAGCGCATCCAGCCGCAGGAGACGGCCCTGAATCTCGCCGAGACGAAGAGTCAGCGCATCCACCTGTTGCTGGACGTTCTCCTCGATACTGGCCAGTTCTGCCTTCTGGTCTGCCAGCTTCTGCTTCCACTCGGCGACCAGCTCGGAGTTGGTGGGCTCTCTGGCCTCTACTTGCTGCACAGCCATTTGATACCCTGCCCAGCCGGCCGCGACCAGCAGGGAGAGCACGAGGAACAGCAAGCCGGCAGCAAGCGTGCTGTTGATCGACAGCGCACGGGACTTTCCGTGGCGTTTGCCAACGAGAATAATGTTCATATCATCATCTGGTTTCATCGTTGAGCCGCAACCGCATCCTGTAGTGTTGCGCCCCGGAAAAATCCGAAGGGGGTCTGCCATCCTTTGGCAACAGCTACATACTGAAAAAATTGCAGCGCCCGGTAGACATACTCATTTATCACAATGTAAAACGAGTGTAATACAGGCACTACGCATAAACCGTGCCGAAGTGTAACCAATCGTAAACGCAGCCGTCGAGTAAAAACGCCGCCATGAAACGCAAAAGCGAGCAAAAAATGACCTTCGACAAGCTTGGCAGAACCCCGGTACTGAAGGATCTTGTGGCAAAGGCCGAGCTCCATCGACAGGCGGAAGGAGAAGTCCTGGCCGCCCTGCCGAGTGAGCTGGTCAACGGGACACGCTTTGTCAGCTGCAAGGACGGAGAGCTGGTCCTGACCACGGAAACCGCGGGTAAAGCCAGTCAGATCCGGTTCCGCCAGCACGAAATCATGGAAAAGCTGCGAGAGAACGAACTGTTCCGGTTCGTCTGGAAACTGAAGGTCAAGGTTGCACCGCCCAGATTTCGGGAAAAACCGGTGTTCAAAAAAGAACCCTTGAGCAAAGAAAATGCCCGGCTCCTCAAAGAGGAGGCCGGGCACACGAAGGATAAAGCATTACGCGAGGTTCTCGAAAAACTCGCTAGCCACGTCCGGGATTAAAGCGTCCTGCTTCAGCCCGCCGCCAGCACAGGCTTCATGTAGGAAATCGGGGCAGTGGCCTCGTCATCAAAGGTAACCACTTCCCAGGCATCCTCTTCTGCCCTGAGCTTGCGCAACAGTTTATTGTTCAGATCGTGGCCGGATTTGATCCCCCGGAACTCACCAATCAGGCTGTTGCCCAACTGATAGAGATCGCCGATGGCATCAAGCAGCTTGTGCTTCACAAATTCGTCGTCATAGCGCAGACCGTCTTCGTTGAGGATCTTGTAGTCATCAACAACGATGGCGTTGTCCACACTGCCGCCGAGAGCAAGGTTCATGGCACGCAATTTTTCGATGTCACGCATGAACCCGAAAGTCCGAGCGCGACTCACTTCCTTGACAAAGGAGGTGCTGGAAAAATCGACGGTTGCTGTCTGGGCGCGGCCCTTGAACACGGGGTGATCAAAGTCGATACCGAAGCTCACCTTGAAGCCTTCGAAAGGCAGCAGGGTGGCCTTCTTGTCGCCTTCCTCAACCGTTACCTCACGCTTGATGCGGATGAAACGCTTGGCTGCATCCTGCTCGGCAATGCCGGCGGACTGCAGAAGGAACACAAAAGGACCGGCAGAGCCGTCCATGATGGGCACTTCCGCGGCACTTAGTTCGACGAAACAGTTATCAATCCCGAGACCAGCCATGGCCGAGAGCAAATGCTCCACAGTCGCCACACGGACACCGTTTTTTACCAGCGTCGTGGACAGCATGGTCTCACCTACATTCTCCGCGCAGGCACGAATCTCAACCATCGGGTCAAGATCGGTACGGCGGAAGATGATACCGGAGTCCACCGGGGCAGGCTTGAGGGTCAGGTAGACCTTCTCACCCGAGTGCAAGCCAACACCGGTGGCACGGATGGTGTTTTTAAGTGTCCGTTGTCTGATCATCGGTACATAATTCCGTCACAAAAAGGCGATATTCTAGGCAAAAATCTGCCCGGAGAATATCAGAAAATAAGACTGAATACCATTTAACCAATCCGTTGTTGCTGAATGTTCATCCAGCATCCAACCCATGGCAATCAGTGCACGTATTTACCGGATACCGGGTTCCATGTTTCGCACAAGAACCACAACCGGATCACAATTGCACCAGATTATCAGTCAGCCTGCCGACGGAGGAATGCGGGAATATCGAGATAGTCGACACCCTGCTCCTCGCTATCCTTGCTCTGGTCGATAGCCACGTTTCCATGGGAAACGGCCCGGCGACGCAGAACAGCGGGACGATCCAGCTGGTTGTAATCGGTTTTTCCATCCAGAGTGCGGGTATTGTCCACCACCTTGGTCGGCTTCTCACGATCACCACCTAGGCCGGTCGCAACAACCGTTACCTTCAGTTCGTCGGTCATTTCCGGATCAATAACGGTACCGACAACAACGGTGGCAGAGTCAGAAGCAAACTCACGCACAATGTCGCCAACCTCGGAGAATTCGCCCAGGTTGAGATCCATGCCCGCGGTAATGTTGACCAGAATACCCTTGGCACCCTGCAGGTTGATGTCTTCGAGCAGCGGGCTACGAACGGCCGCTTCGGCGGCTTCCCGCGCACGATTTTCACCCGTGGCACGGGCGGTGCCCATCATCGCCATACCCATCTCGGACATGACCGTCTTCACGTCGGCGAAGTCGACGTTGATCATACCGTTGCGGGTAATCAGATCAGCGATACCCTGAACTGCGCCCAGAAGCACATCGTTAGCTGCGGCAAATGCGTCCAGCAGGCTGGTTTTCTTGCCCATGACCGCCAGCAGCTTTTCATTGGGAATGGTAATCAGGGAATCAACGCTTTCTTCCAGCTCTTTCAGACCGGATTCAGCAACGCTCATGCGCTTGCCGCCTTCGAACATGAAAGGCTTGGTGACCACGGCAACGGTCAGGATGCCCAGTTCGCGGGCTACTTCCGCTACGATCGGCGCGGCACCGGTACCGGTACCACCGCCCATGCCCGCGGTAATGAAGACCATATCCGCGCCCTTGATGGCTTCGGCGATACGATCGCGGTCTTCCAGGGCAGACTGGCGACCGACTTCCGGATTGGCGCCGGCACCCAGCCCCTTGGTGATGTTGCCACCGAGCTGGATGATCTGACGCGCGTCCATATCGGTCAGCGCCTGGGCGTCCGTGTTGGCGCAGATGAATTCCACACCTTCGATGTCGCTGTTAAGCATATGGCGAACGGCGTTGCCGCCACCACCGCCTACACCGACGACTTTAATGACAGCGTTTTGCTGGACATTATCGACGAGTTCAAACATTTCCCCTACTCCTTCGTGCTGTTTTCAGCCCTTGTTCCGGGCTGTTTGTTCGAGATTGTGTTTTCGAGATACCTTCGTGTACTACCCGCCCGGCCCCGTCAGAAATGACCGGTGAACCAGGCTTTCATGCGCTCAAACAGCGAGGGTGCATCTTCACCCTTGAGCACCGGTGCCCGCCCCAGATCCATCTGGCGGAAACCATGAATCAACAACCCAACGCCAGTGGCGTAGATCGGATTGTTGACTACCTCCGTCATGCCGGAAACCGCCTGCGGACAGGCCAGCCTTACCGGCATGTGGAAGATCTCTTCGGCCAGCTCCACCACGCCTTCCATGGTGGAGGAACCGCCGGTTATCACGATGCCTGCCGGAATGAGGTCTTCAAATCCGGACCGGCGCAACTCTGACTGAACCAGGGTGAACAGCTCCTCGTAGCGCGGTTCCACCACCTCGGCCAGGGCCTGCCTGGACAGATCGCGCGGCGCGCGATCGCCAACACTGGGCACCTTGATGGTTTCATCCGCACCGGCCAGCTGGGTCAGTGCACAGGCATACTTGATCTTGATTTCTTCAGCATTCTGGGTCGGTGTGCGCAGCGCCATGGCAATGTCGTTGGTCACCTGGTCGCCGGCGATCGGAATCACCGCCGTGTGCCGGATAGCACCGCCGGTAAACACCGCAATATCCGTGGTGCCACCACCGATATCCACCACGCAGACACCCAGCTCTTTCTCATCCTCGGTGAGAATGGCGTGGCTGGATGCCAGCTGCTCCAGGATGATGTCATCCACCTCAAGCCCGCAGCGCTTCACGCATTTCTCTATGTTCTGGGCAGCATTGACCGCACAGGTCACCAGATGAACCTTTGCTTCCAGGCGCACACCGGACATGCCCATGGGTTCCTTGATGCCTTCCTGGCTGTCGATCACGAACTCCTGGGGCAGAATATGGAGAATCTTCTGGTCTGCAGGAATCGCAACCGCCTGGGCGGCGTCAATGACCCGGTCTATGTCGGCCTGGGTGACCTCACGGTCACGGATTGCAACAATACCGTGGGAATTCAGGCTCTTGATGTGGCTGCCGGCAATACCCGCATACACCGAGTGAATGCGGCACCCGGCCATCAATTCCGCCTCTTCCACCGCGCGCTGAATTGCCTGGACGGTGGTTTCAATATTCACCACCACTCCACGCTTGAGGCCCCGGGAAGGATGGGAACCAATGCCCACCACTTCGATGGTGCCGTCCATCTTGCGCTTGCCGACAATCGCAACCACCTTCGAGGTTCCGATATCGAGGCCGACAATCATGTTTTCCGTTTCAACCGATGACATGTGTTCCACCAAACCGTAGGTCTGAATTAACCGTTGCTATGATTTTGGGCTGGAGGCTGTCTCGACAGCCTTCCACTTGACCGCCACACCGTTGGTGTAGCGGGCATCTACCCGACTGACTTCTTCCGACCTTGCTGCCAGTCGGTTTTCATAAACCGTGATAAACCGATCAAACCGTTGCGCCACCTGATCGCGGCCAAGCACCACCTCGATGCCGTTGGCCAGCTGCAGGGTCCACGCACCCCGGTGTTCCAGCGTCAGGCCTGAAAATCCAAGCCCTCGGGCGACCAGCTTGTCGCTCATGTCCCGCGCCATATCGATCACATCCCGCACCCTTTCATCCGGCCCTGCGAGTCGCGGCAACCGCCCCGCAACTTCGGGATTCGCCGGCGCGAACAGCTCACCGGTGCGGCTTACGAGACGTCCATCGGTCCAGTAAGCCAGGGGCTTCTTCTCCCTGATATCGATCACCAGGCGATCCGGCCATACCCGACGCACCGCCGCGGACTCAACCCAGGGCCGACGCTCCAGGCTGTCTTTGATTTCCGAAAGATCCGTGGCGAAATAGCTTTTGCCGATCCAGTCGCCAGCGGCGCGCTCAATGGCGACCCGGCTATCGCCCACAAATTCTCCTTTCACATCGACGGCAAGGATCTGCTGATCCATAGCACCCAACACCTTGCCAGTGCCCCAAGGCACCAGTGCAGCCAACAGCACAATCACCGCGCCCATGCCCACCTGGAGCCAGGGTACAGCTGCCAGCACACCCTTCAACACGCCAAACCGGTCCCGCTCGGGACCGAGGGACGTTGCCCCCCGGCGTCGCGGGGGCTCGGACGGAGTCGCCCGGCTCCGGATCAGCAGTGTTTCAAGCATTGGCGTCCTCCAGACTGTCTTTCAGTATCCGGACCACCAGCTCTTCGAAGCTGATGCCTGCGGCCTTCGCAGCCATGGGCACAAGACTGTGGTCGGTCATACCGGGCACGGTATTGACCTCCAGCAGCCAGAACTTGCCGTCGCTGTCCTGCATGATGTCGACCCGGCCCCAGGTCCGACAGCCAACAACCCGGAAGGCCTCCAGTGCCAGGTGCTGAAGACGGACTTCGTCTTGAGGCGCCAGACCACAGGGAATGCGATACCGGGTATCGTCTGCCAGGTACTTGGCCTCGTAATCGTAAAAAACGTGCTCGGTGCTTGCGCTCAGGCCAATGGCCGGAAGCGCCCGATCCTGCAACAGACTGACGGTGAACTCCGGCCCTTCGATCCACTCCTCCACCAGCACCAGATTGTCCAGCGCGGCGGCGGCTTCGTAGGCGTCAGCCAGTTCGGCCGCCGTGTGTACCTTGCGGATGCCGATGCTGGAGCCTTCCCGGGAAGGTTTCACACTCAAGGGCGCCCGCAGTTCACCAATGATCTGTTCGGCCTGATCTGCTCCGGACATGGTGCGGAACTTCGGCGTTGGCAGGCCACAGCCTTCGAACACGTACTTGGTTCTCAGCTTGTCCATGGCCAGTGCCGAGGCCAGCACATCGCTGCCGGTGTAGGGAATACCGGCCTGCGAAAGGATGGCCTGCAAGGTACCGTCCTCGCCTCCACGACCATGCAGCGCGATGAACACCCGGTCAAAATCAGGGTTGTCGACGGTTCTCAGCAGGCAGCCGCGGACGTCCACGGCAAACGCATCCACGCCGGCTGACACCAGCGCCGCCAGTACCGCCTTGCCGCTTTTCAGGGACACTTCCCTTTCAGCGGAATCTCCACCCATGAACACGGCCACCCGACCGAGCGACCGAACGAGCTCCGGTTCGGCCTGATAAGCCTGTGGTTCCCCATGATGCATGTCACTCACCAGCTATCACTCCCGCGGCTGCCAGCCGCGCTGCCACGCCGCCAATATCGCCGGCGCCCTGGGTTATCAGCAGATCACCGTCCTGCAGCACATTGGCCAGCAGGGACTCGATTTCCAGGTTGTCCTCAACAAATACCGGTTCCACCTGCCCCCGCTGGCGAATACTGCGGCACAGGGCCCGACCATCGGCCCCCGGAATCGCCGGTTCGCCGGCGGAATACACGTCCATTAAAAGCAGGCCATCCACTTCCGAAAGCACCCGGACAAAGTCTTCATAAAGGTCGCGGGTCCGCGTAAAGCGGTGCGGCTGGTAAAGCATGACCAGACGCCGATCGGGCCAGGCATCATGTGCAGCCCGGATAACAGCCTCTACCTCCGTCGGGTGGTGACCGTAATCGTCCACCAGGGTGACCGTGCCCTTGGGGGTCTGGTAATCGCCGTAGACCTGGAACCGGCGACCGACACCGGCAAATCCGGCCAGCCCGCGGCAGATTGCATCATCGGCGACGCCTTCGTCTGTGGCCACGGCTATGGCCGCCAGCGCGTTCAGCACGTTATGACGGCCCGGCATTTTCAGCTCGACCGCGAGGTCGCTGCGCCCGGCCGGACGCTTCACCACAAAGTGGGTCCGCAAACCGTCGGAATTGATGCTCTCGGCCCGGTAATCCGCCTCCGGGTTGTCAATTCCGTAGGTGATGATGGCGCGGGATATCCGGGGGATGATCTCCTGAACGTAACCGTCATCGACGCACATCACCGCAACACCGTAAAACGGCAGGTTGTGCAGAAAGTCCACAAAGGTCTGCTTCAGCTTCTCGACATCGCCGCCATAGGTATCCATATGGTCCGCTTCGATGTTGGTTACCACTGAAATCACCGGCGTCAGATGCAGGAAGGACGCATCACTCTCGTCTGCCTCCGCCACCAGATAGCGGGAACCGCCCAACTGAGCGTTGGTGCCGGCGCTGTTCAGCTTGCCGCCAATCACGAAAGTCGGGTCCAGGCCCGCCTCACCCAGAATGGATGCGATCAGGCTGGTGGTTGTGGTCTTGCCATGGGTTCCAGCGACGGCGATGCCGTGGCGATAGCGCATGATTTCCGCGAGCATTTCTGCCCTGGGCACGATCGGCACCCGACGACTGCGGGCCGCCACGACTTCCGGGTTTTCCGCAGACACCGCTGAAGACACCACAACCACATCGGCACTGGCGCTGTTCTCTTCCCGGTGACCGATCTGCACTTCTACGCCCATACCCTTGAGACGATCGGTAACCGCCCCTTCTTTCAGATCCGATCCGGAAACGTCGTAGCCCTGATTCTTGAGAACCTCGGCGATGCCGCTCATCCCCGCACCACCAATCCCCACAAAGTGGATGTGACGGATCCGGCGCATTTCAGGCACCTGATAGACCAGGGGCGGATTATTTGCATCAGCCATTGGCGGCCTCCAGACAGTAATTCACGACTCTCTCCGTTGCATCAGGGCGGGCCAATGTTCGGGCGGCCTTCGCCATTTCGTTTACCCGGTCACGATTCCGGGCCAGATCACCCAGGGTTTCCGCAAGCACCGCCGGGGTCATTTTTGCCTGTGGAATCAGAATGGCTGCCTTCGCCGACACCATTTGTTGCCCGTTTTTCGTCTGGTGATCATCCACGGCGTGGGGAAAAGGCACCAGGACAGCGCCGATACCCGCGGCGCACAATTCCGAAACGGTCAACGCGCCTGCCCGGCACAGCACCAGGTCGGCCCACTGATAGGCCTCGGCCATGTCCTTGATGAACGGCTCAACGGCCGCCTCCACGCCATGCTCCTCATAGGCCTGCTTCGCCGCCTCGGCATGGCGCTCACCACACTGGTGGCGGACCACGGGCCGGTCACCTTCCGGCAACATCGCCAGCGCCTCGGGGAGCTGCTCATTAAAGACCTGCGCGCCGAGACTGCCGCCGATCACCAGCAATCTGAGAGCACCTTCACGGTCCGCCAGGCGCCTTTCCGGAACAGGCAAGGCCGCGAGGTCTTCCCGCACCGGATTGCCGGTACAGCGGGTAACCACTTTCGGCCCGAAGCTACCCGGAAAAGCCTCCAGCACGGTTTCTGCAAACCTGACCAGGATGCGGTTGGTCATTCCGGCGATGGCGTTCTGTTCATGAATCACCAGCGGCGTACGGTTCAGCCAGGCGGCAACACCACCGGGCCCGGTAACAAATCCGCCCATGCCTACAACGCAATCCGGGCGAACCCGGCGCAGGATGGTGAAGGCTTCACCCAGCGCCCGCATCAGCCGGAACGGCGCCAGCAAGAGAGCGAGCTTACCCTTGCCCCGCAAACCGGAAATATGAATCAGTGACAGCGGGATATCGGTTTCGCCGATCAGCCTCTGTTCCATTCCGCCACTGGCTCCGAGCCAGTACACCTGGTGGCCACGAGCCTCAAGCGCCCGAGCCGTTGCCAGGGCCGGGAACACGTGCCCGCCGGTACCGCCGGCCATCATCAGGAAGCGACGCTGTTCAGTCATACACCGCACCTCCCCGCGTCTTCGGACCGGTCTTCTCTCGGGCCAGCTTTTCCTGATCCAGGCGCTCCATTTCCACACGGGCAAGAACGCCAATGCAGATACAGGTAATCATCAGACTGGATCCACCGTAGCTCACCAGCGGCAGAGTCAGCCCCTTGGTGGGCAGAAGCCCGGTGCTAACCGCCATGTTGATGCCTGCCTGCAGGCCAATCAGCAGGGTCAGCCCATAGGCAAAACAGGCGCCGAACGGCATGTCCGCCTTCTCGGCCCGGCGGGCAATGACGAATCCGGTCACCACCAGCAGGGTGAACAGACTGAGTACCAGCAAGGATCCCAGGAGACCGAATTCCTCAGCGATAATGGCGAAGATAAAGTCGGTGTGGGCCTCCGGCAGATAGAACAGCTTCTGGATGGAGTTACCCAGGCCGACACCACCCCAGTCTCCGCGACCGAAGGCAATCAGGGACTGGGTCAACTGGTAACCGCTGTCGAACTGGTCTTTCCAGGGATCGAGATAGCTGACAACCCGTTTCAGACGGTAAGGCTGGGTAACGATCAGAATGGCACCCAGGACCACCAGCGTGCCGATCAGGGGCACGAACCGGCTCAGCCGGACACCGCTCAGGAAAATCATCCCCGCCGCTGCCGTCACCAACACCACAGTGGCACCGAAGTCCGGCTGAATAACCAGCAGAACCGATGCCAAACCGAGGACGACCAACGGCTTCAGGAAACCAAGCCAGGTATTGAGCAGTTCATCCCGGCGACGGACCACGTAGCCGGCCAGGTAGGCAATCAGGCAGAGTTTCGCCACTTCCGAGACCTGGACGTTGAACAGGCCGAACGGAATCCAGCGGGTGGAGCCGTTCACGGTACGGCCCAGGGGCGTCAACACCAGAACCAGGACCAACAGACCGATGCCCAGCAGCAGCCAGCCGCTGCGCTCCCACCAGGCCACTGGCACATTCACCGCTACCAGGGCCAGCAGGCAACCAAGACCGGCAAACATCAGCTGACGGATCACATAGTGGTAGCTGTTACCCATGGTTTCGGCAGCCATATCCATGGACGCCGAGGAAATCATGACCACGCCCATCACCAGCAATGCCACGGAGCTGATCACCAACATCGGCAGGGGTTGTATCTCGCCCAGCCACGGGTTCCGGTTCTGGAGTGGAAGATCTGCGTGCATCACAGGGCCTCCACCAGAGAACGGAACTGGTCACCGCGATCAAGATAGTCGCGGAACATGTCAAAGCTGGCGCAAGCCGGCGAGAGCAACACCCGGTCTCCGGGCATGGCCAGTTCGGCGGAGCGGGAAACCGCCTCGGCAAGGCTACCTACCCGGTGCACGGGAATACCGCTGCCCAGCACATCGGCGATGGCCGGCGCATCACGTCCGATCAGCAGCACGACCCGGCAATGCAGGGCAATGGGCGCTTCCAGGGCGGTAAAATCAGCCCCTTTGCCATCACCACCGGCAATCAGCACCACTTTGCCTTTGTCCGGGGCGAGGCTTTCAATAGCGGCTACCGTGGCGCCGACATTGGTTCCCTTGGAATCGTTGATGAAGTCCACATCGTTCAGCCGGCGCACGAATTCACAGCGATGCGGCAGCCCCGGAAATTCCCGCGCTACCCTGAGCATCACATCCATGGGCAGCCCGGCGGCATGGCCCAGTGCCAGAGCAGCCATCACGTTGCTGATGTTGTGATGCCCCATCAGCTTCAACTCGCTGGCCAGCAAGAGGTTATCGAACCCGAAGGTAATCCAGGTGCCCTGGTCATCGTCCCGTATGCTGAACGTCTCGGGATTCACCCGATGGAAGCCGAAACACAGGAACCTCAGGTTGTCCCTTGCCATGGGGGTGCTCAGGGCATCGTCCAGATTGACAATGGCGTTCTTGCAACCCCGGAATATCCGCTGCTTGGCCTGGAAATACGCCATCTTGTTGGGGTAACGGTCCATGTGGTCGTCACTGAGGTTGAGCACCGTTGCCGCAAGGGCGTTCAGCTCGTCCGTGGTCTCAAGCTGGAAACTCGAAAGCTCGAGCACATACAGGTCTGCGCCCTGGCCAAGAAGATCAAGGGCCGGGGTACCGATATTGCCGCCAACGGCGACGTTCCGGCCCGCCGCTCTGGCCATCTCACCCACCAGTGTGGTGACGGTGGTTTTGCCATTGGAGCCAGTGATCGCGACGATCGGCGCATCGGCAGCCTCGGCGAACAGATCAATGTCACCCCGGATTCTTGCTCCCTGGCGGGCGGCAGCTGCAATGGCTGGTTCGGCAATGCTGATTCCCGGGCTGACCACCAGTTCGTTGAAACCGGCAAACAGCTCTGCGTCAAAGGTCCCGAGGTGTACCGGAATATCCGGCCAACCGGCCTTCAGCTGATCAAGACCCGGAGGAGCCGTGCGGCTATCGGCCACAGCAACGTCCCGCCCCTGTTCGGACAGGTAGCGCACGCAGGAAAGCCCGGTTTTACCGAGCCCTACGACCAGTGTGCGACGATCCGAAACAATGACACTCATAGTTGCAGCGCTTTCCTATCTCAGTTTCAGACTGGCAATGCCAATCAGGACCAGAACGACCGTGATAACCCAGAACCGGACAATCACTCGTGGCTCCGGCCAGCCTTTCAGTTCAAAGTGGTGATGCAGCGGCGCCATGCGGAATATCCGCCGCCCGGTCAGACGGAAGGACGCTACCTGCAGGATCACCGACACGGTTTCCATCACGAACACACCGCCCATGATGAACAGCACTATTTCCTGGCGAACAATCACCGCGACCACACCCAGGGCGGCACCTAGGGCCAAGGCGCCCACATCCCCCATGAAGACCTGGGCCGGGTAGGTGTTGAACCAGAGGAAACCAAGCCCGGCGCCAACGAGTGCGCCGCAGAATACGATAAGCTCCCCGGTGCCCGGGAGATGCGGGATCAACAGGTAATTGGCGAACTGGGCGTGCCCGGACAGGTAAGCGAAGATACCAAGCGCTCCGGCGACCATCACCGTCGGCATGATTGCCAGGCCATCAAGGCCGTCCGTCAGGTTGACGGCATTGCTGCTGCCAACGATCACGAAATAGGTGAGCAGAATGAACAGCACCGGGCCAAGGGTGAGGGATACCTGCTTTACAAAGGGCACATACAGGGACGTCTCCTGGGGCAAGGCGGAACTGAAGAACAACACAACGGCCGCCGTAGCGCCGATAACCGACTGCCAGAAATACTTCCAGCGGGCCGGCAGGCCCCGCGGGTTACGTTCCACCACTTTGCGATAGTCATCAACCCAGCCGATTGCGCCGAACAGGAGCGTCACCAGCAGGGTGACCCAGACGTAGCGGTTACCAAGATCCGCCCAGAGCAGCGTACTGATGCCAATGGCCACCAGGATCAATGCGCCACCCATAGTCGGGGTACCAGCTTTGCTGAGATGGGTTTGCGGACCGTCATCTCTCACCGCCTGACCAATCTGGTACTGGCTCAGCTTGCGGATCATCACGGGGCCGATGATCAGCGAAATCAGCAGCGCGGTGAGTGTGCCCAGAATTCCACGCAGGGTCAGGTACTGAAACACCGTCAGTGCGGAGAAATACTGTGATAGGACCTCTGTCAGCCAGAGCAGCATGAGTTATTCACCTTTTCTTTAATTCCCTCCACCACACGCTCCATGGCGGAACTGCGAGAACCCTTGACCAGCACTGTCAATGGTGTGTTTTTATCCCCAATCGCCGATTCAACGGCCTGCTCATGGCTCAGCCCGAGTTCCGTGGACTCGCCAAACCCGTCGGCATAACCTTCACAACCCGGCCCCACGGTAATCAGTCGATCGATACCATGCTCCCGGGCGCACACTCCAACTTCCCTGTGCAACGCATTTGCCTTGGCGCCAAGCTCTGCCATGGCACCGAGTACAGCAATCTTCTGACCTGCACGGCCGGCCAGCACCCCGAGCGCAGCTTTCATGGACGACGGGTTGGCGTTGTAACTGTCGTCAATCAGCGTCATTTCCGGCGACAACTCCAAGACCTGAAGCCGCCCTTTCACCGGCGCAACACTGGCCAGCCCTGCAACAATCGCCTGATCACTGGCACCCAACTCACGGGTGGCCGCGATGGCAAGCAGCATGTTGGTGATGTTGTGATCGCCCTCCAGGCCCAGCGTGACCCGGCATAGCCAGCCGTCCGGGCCGCTCACCTGAAAGGTTCTGGTTCCGGCGTCCTGGCCCTCAATGACTGCGTGATAATCCGCCTCGGCGCCGAGACGGCTGACACCTGCGACGCGGCGGGCCCCGGCTCGGGTGCGCCACTGCGCGAAGGCCGGATCGTCACCGTTGAGCACCATCAGCCCGTCTGACGCGACGCCGTCAATGATTTCGCCCTTGGCCAGGACAATGTTCTCGTAGCTGCCAAACCCTTCCAGATGGGCCTCGCCAGCATTGGTGAGAATGGCAACGCGGGGCTTTGCCAGGGCGACGGTATGGGCAATTTCACCCAGCCCACTGGCACCCAGTTCAATCACGCCGTACTGGTGTTCCGGAGAAAGGCCGAACAGCGTAAGCGGAACGCCGATGTGATTGTTCAGGTTGCCTTTCGTTGACAGCGTCTTGCCCATCTGCGACAGAATGGCGGCGCACATTTCCTTGACGGTGGTCTTGCCGCTGCTGCCAGTGATCGCGAGGATGGCCGCTGTGCTTTCTTCACGGTTGGCGGCCGCTAGCCGGGCAAGGGCCTCCAGTGTGTCATTCACTACCAACTGAGGCAGAGCCAGGTTGGTATCAGACGTATCGACCACCAGGCCAACTGCGCCTTTATCCATGGCCTGTTGCAGGAAACGGTGGCCATCGAAATTTTCGCCGCGCAGGGCCACAAACAGCTGGCCAGGCTCGAGGGTGCGGGTATCAGTGGAAACCCCGGCGAAGCTCACCGACGCAAGGTCGCCCGAAGCGCACTGGGCGCCCAGCCAACCCTTGGCTTCCGCCAGCGAAAAGGCGCGCATCATGCCACACCCCCATTGAGTTTCAAGACGTGGCGAACCTGCTCCGCATCACTGAACGGGTATTTCTGGCCGGCGATTTCCTGATAAGCCTCGTGGCCTTTCCCTGCGATCAGAACTACGTCGTTTGGCGTGGCCGAGCGGATCGTCGACTGAATGGCCTCGGCCCGGTCATGGATAACAGAGACCCGGGCAGCGTCCGTGAAACCGGCGAGGATGTGCCGCGCAATTGTTTCGGGGTCCTCACTGCGGGGATTGTCATCAGTAACGACCACCCGATCTGCAAGCCTCTCGGCTTCCCGGGCCATTTCCGGACGTTTACCGGCATCACGGTCACCGCCGCAACCAAACACGCACACCAGTTCACCGGTAACGTGCGGACGCAGTGCTGTCAGAGCATTGGCGAGGGCATCCGGGGTGTGGGCGTAATCGACCACCACCCTGACACCATTAGCACCCACAAACCGCTCCAGCCTGCCCGGTGGCGGTGTGAGCCGACCCACAGCCTGCTGCACGCGCTCGATCGGCACGCCAAGCGTCAGAACCGTTGCCATAGCCGCCAACACATTGCTCGCGTTGAAACTTCCCATCAGCGGAACCGAGACAACAAACCGGCTCCACTCGCCATCGACCTCAGCTTCAAAGCCTTCGTCGGTTGGTCGGAATTCCCGTAACCAGAGCTCGGTCTGGGCCTCGTGCAGGCTGTAGCGCACGCGATCACATTTGCCGTCCAGCTGTTCGAAGAGCTGTCGACCAAATGGATCGTCAAAGTTGATTACCGAAAAATGCAGCTCTTCACGCTGGAAAAGCTGCGCCTTGGCGGCACCATAGGCTTCCATGGAACCGTGATAATCCAGATGATCCCGGGTCAGATTCGTGAATACAGCGCCGGTCATCGAGAGGTTATCCACGCGGCCCTGATCAAGGGCATGGGAGGACACCTCCATCACGGCTGCCCGACCTTCCTGTTTCACGATCCGGGACAGCACCCGGTTAACCTGAACCGCATCCGGTGTCGTATGCGTCGCAGGCTGCAGGGCGCCGGGCATGCCATAGCCCAGGGTGCCGAGGATGCCGCAGGGCGTTCCCGTTTCCTTGAGCAGCTGTGCGACATACTGGCAGACCGACGTCTTGCCATTGGTTCCGGTCACGCCAATCAGGCGAAGTCGTTGCGACGGATGCTCGAAAAAGCGATCAGCGATTCGCCCCACCAGACTGCGTAGGCCAGCGACAGGTACGATCAAGGCACCGTGGTGTTCGGTGCACTCTCCCGCCTGCTGCGCTTCCAGGAGGATGACCGTTGCGCCCGCTGCAATGGCCTTATCGACATAGAAGTCAGCCGGCGTTCGGGCGCCCGAGAGGGCGATAAAGGCATCGCCGGAGGCGACTTCCCGACTGTCGGTTTTCAGTCCGTGGATGGTCACGTCGAACACCGACGGAACCGCTACGATACCCTGCAATAACGTGCTGAGAGATGTGATGCACATAGGCCTACCCTCGCTCTCCGGATGCAGAAGCAGCCATTTCGGCCCCTCCCACTTCCAGTTCAGGCTTCACATTCAACAGTCGCAGTGCGTCACTCATTACCCGTGAGAATACTGGCGCGGCCACTTCACCACCGTAGTATTCTCCGGACTGCGGCGCATCAACGGCCACAACCGTAACCAGCCTGGGGTTATCAATAGGCGCCATACCGGCAAAAATCGCCTTGTACTGGCTATCCTCGTAACCCTGGGCCCCAACAAGATGAACAGTCCCGGTCTTGCCGCCAGCCGAGTAGAATCCAGGCTGGGCCCGCTTACCGGTACCCCTTGAAACGGCCTCGCGCAGCATATTGCGAACCTGGAGGGTTACCTGCTCCGAGAGCACTCGCTGCCCCTCCGGCTTCTTGTCCTGCCGGACCAGGCTCAGGGGATAGCGCACGCCACCATTGGCGATCACCATATAGGCCTGGGCCAATTGAAGAGCGTTCACGCTCATACCGTATCCGTAAGACAGTGTCGCCTCTTCCACGGGGCGCCACTTGGGTGGCGATGGCAATACGCCCACGGCTTCGCCGGGAAAACCGATCCCCGTTGGCTGGCCAAGCCCCAGACGGGCGTAAAGATCACGAATCACATCGCCGCCAAGGTCGGTAGCAATCCGGCTGATTCCGACGTTGCTGGACTTGACGATGATCTCGGTCATATCCATGACGCCATAGTTGCGATGATCCCGGATGGTGAAACGACCGAAACGGCGAAAACCCGGGTTGGTATCAATGGTGCTGTTAACCGCGTAGCTGCCGGATTCCAGAGCCGCCGCCATGGTGATCGGTTTCATGGTTGAGCCTGGCTCGAACAGGTCGGTGATAGCCTTGTTTCGAAGATTTTCCGCTGCGAGCTGACTGCGGTCATTGGGGTTATAGGACCCCTGGTTGACCATCGCCAGGACCTCACCGGTATCCACGTCGAGCATGACCAGCGTCCCCCCTCTGGCATTATGAGCCGTCACCACAGCCTTGAGTTCCCGATAGGCCAGGTACTGGAGGCGCAGGTCGATGCTGAGGGCGAGGTTCTGGCCGGGGCTGGCATCGCGAATCAGGGTCAGATCCTTGATAACCCGGCCACGGTTGTCTTTCAGGACCCGCTTCCGGCCGGTTTCACCGGACAGCCACTGGTTGTAGGCGAGTTCGATCCCTTCCTGCCCGCGCTCGTCGATGTCGGTGAAGCCCACAACGTGAGCAGTCACTTCGCCGGCGGGGTAATAGCGACGGTACTCCTGACGGGTGTATATCCCGTCAATCTCCAGTTCGAGAACCTTTCTGGCCAGATCCGGCTGAACCTTGCGGCGCAGATAGATGAATTCCCGCCCGGAGTATTCTTCGAGACGCTGCCGGAGAGAGGCTTCATTGATATCGAGCAGCCGCGCAAGATTGGTGAGTCGCGCCTCGGAGGGATTGGCTTCAGAAGGATTCGCCCAGATGGTCTGCACTGGCGTGCTGACGGCCAGAGGCTCGTCATAACGATCGGTGACAACACCACGATGAGCATCAATACTCTCAACCCGGATCGTACGGACATCACCCTGCTTGCGCAGGAAATCATTATCTACGACATGGAGATCGACCAGGCGCCAGCCAAGCACACCCACCACCAGGAGAAAGACGCCCACGACGGAGCCAAAGCGCCAGGCTGCCAGCCCGGACGCCAAACGCTGCCCCCATGTTGTCTTCTTTCCCTGATCGGACACGTCGATCACCCTGAATCGTTGTTGTTCTCGTTGATTACCGGCTGTTAACCGGCGACATCAGTGGCACCAGCACAATATCCTGACGTCCCGGCACCACCATGCCGAAACGCTCAGCCGCCAGCTTTTCGACCCGGCCATGAGCGCTTAACGCACTCTGCTCGAGCAGAAGCTGGCTCCATTCGCTCTGATAACGGTCGCGCTCGGACTGAAGTTGCGACAGCGTGTTGAAAAGCTCCCGGTTCTCGTGGGCACTGACCACCACGCCAATAGAGGAAGCCAGCAACACGGCGACCAGACCAAGCGAGACAAGCACCTTGCCCTGCTTCGTGGCAGCGAAAACCTGCCTTGAGATACGGACCGCGGTTGCAACACCGTCCCGGACCTTCTGCTTGTTGAGCTTCGCCGTTTTTACCGGCTCTTCAATGGCAACAGCGCCCATGGTTACGCGCTCCCCTGCGAGTTTTTCCTGATATCGGTGCGTTCGAGCACCCGCATGACTGCGCTGCGGGCACGTACGTTGTCACTTACTTCTTCGGCGCCGGCCTTGCTGGCTTTGCCAACGAGCCGGAAATCCGAGGCTTCCTGTTCCGCGGTTACGGGCACCCCTTTGGGCAGCTGTGGCCCGCGCGCCAGATCCCTCATGAACCGCTTGACCAACCGGTCTTCCAGCGAATGAAAACTGATGACCACCAGACGCCCTCCAGGAGCGAGGTGGTCAACAGCAGACTGAAGACCCACTTCGAGATCTTCCAGCTCCCGGTTGATAAAAATCCGGATTGCCTGGAAGGTCCGGGTCGCCGGATGCTTGTGCTTTTCCTTTTTCGGGACCGCCTCGCTGACCAACTCTGCCAACTGGCGAGTGGTTTCGACGGGCGCTTCCTGCCGACGCTCGACCAGTAGCCGGGCAATGCGCCGCGAGAATTTCTCTTCGCCGTAACGGAAAATCACGTTTGCGATATCCGACTCGTCCGCTGTTGCAAGCCATTCGGCGGCGCTGGGCGATTGTTCGGTATTCATTCGCATGTCCAGTGGACCATCACGCATGAAACTGAATCCACGGGAGGCATCATCAAGCTGCGGCGATGACACGCCGAGATCCAGCAACACACCATTCACTGTCTGCCAACCCTGACCGACCACCGCAGCGCCCAGCTCCGCAAACGAACCGTGGAAACTGTGGAACCGGTTATCCTGGGCTTCCAATTCCTTCGCCGCGCGTATCGCCTCGGGATCCTTGTCGATACCCAGCAACCGCGCCGACGGGCCGAGACGACCGAGAATCAGGCGGCTGTGACCACCCCGTCCAAAGGTGCCATCCACGTAATAACCGTCGGGGTCGTTAACCAGATAGTCGACCGCCGAATCCAGGAGCACCGAGCGATGCGAGTACGCTGCCCCGGCCTCCTGGTTGCGATCGGTGGTCATAAGGACAGCGCCTCCATCTCGGGCGGCATGTCTTCGTCATCAGAGGATTCATCCAGCCAGGCAAACCAGCGCTCTTCACTCCAGAGCTCTAGCTTCTTGCCTTGCCCGATCAACATCAGCTTTTTCTCCAGATGGGCATAGCTTCTAAGAGTTGGCGGAATCAGAATGCGCCCGGCCGAATCCAGCTCCATGGGCGCAGCATTACCCAGGATCAGGCGCTGCAACCGCCGGGCCGCCTTATTCATGTTGGGAAGAGCCTCGATTTTAGGCCGTAGAACTTCCCATTCGGGCTCCGGATAGACCAGCAGACACCGCTCCTCGTCAGCGTTTGCTGTCAATACAATGCGCCCACCACAGGCCTGCGCGAGCTCTTCGCGCACCTTGGAGGGGATCGCCAGGCGACCCTTCGCATCCATATTGATGGCATGACTGCCGAGAAAATTACTCATTTACGCTGTCTCTGGGTGCCCGATATCCACAAAAAACCACTAGAAACCACTTTTTCCCACTTCTGCACACTATAGAAACACGCAATACACAATGCAAGCGCCGCAAACAGCGCCACACTTGCAAAAGTTCCTTTTATGACAAGAGGTTACGGAGGCGGATTCGATGAAATGGTGAGATTACGGAAAAGAAAAGAAGTAAAATCAAATACCTGCAAAAAAGTCTGAAGACTGCAAGTGAGGTTTAAGATTTTTTGGCTATAAAGGACATCTGTTGAGAATGACGAATGTCACAGGAAGGGAAAAGAGCGAGCTCGCCGATAAGCCGGGTTCTGTCTTGGACAGTCATTCATCTAGGGTCTGCGTCACCACAGACCTCAAGCAACCTACCCGAATCCAGCGCGGGCCACGCCATTGGATTCCTATTTGGTCTTGCTCCAGGTGGGGTTTACCATCGCCGTGGACTGTTGCCAGCCACGCGGTGCGCTCTTACCGCACCGTTTCACCCTTACCGGCGCCCGAGGGCGCTTAGGCGGTATACTTTCTGTTGCACTTTCCGTCGGCTCGCGCCGCCCAGGCGTTACCTGGCACCTTGCCCTGTGGAGCCCGGACTTTCCTCCCCCGGAAAACCGGCGGCGACTGTCTGGCGAGCTCGGGCGAGACAATACTCCTGCGCTCAGAGCCTTGCAAGGGAAAACGCCACTGTCCTCAGCTGTCTTTCAGCGCCAGTGCGCGCTGGTACAGCTCATTCTTCGACAGACCGGTCAGCTCCGAGGCCATTTTGGCGACCTTCTTCACCGGAAGCTCTGCCAGCAAAACCCGAAGCACACGGTCCACATCCATGGTAGCCGCGTCATCATTACCAGGTTGCGCCATCGCACCTCGAACCATGACCACGAACTCCCCACGGGTTCCGTGGGGATCCTGCTCCAACTCTGCCAGAACCTCCGCAACCGAACCGGAATAGAAGGTTTCGAAGGTCTTGGTGATTTCCCGCCCCAGAACCATCTCACGATCCTCGCCCAGCACCTCGGCAATATCCCGTACCGACTCCAGAATCCTGTGCGGCGATTCATAGAACACCAGAGTGGCCGGCTCACTGGCCAGCGGCTCAAGACTGGCCCTGCGACCCGAGCGCTTGGCAGGCAGAAACCCCACGTACAGAAAGCGGTCCGTCGGCAGGCCGGCCGCGCTCAGAGCCACTACCAGTGCACAGGGCCCCGGAATCGGGCTCACCCGATACCCCGCAGCCCTGGCGTTTCGCACCAGCACGTATCCGGGATCGGAGATAAGCGGTGTACCGGCGTCGGAGATCAGCGCCACATCGCGCCCGGCCTTAAGCTCAGCTAGGATCCCGGCTGCGCGATCTTTTTCGTTATGATCATGCAATGCGATCATTCGCTTCTGAATGCCCAGATGGCTCAATAGCCGGCCACTGTGGCGCGTATCCTCTGCCGCGACCACATCCACGTGGGCGAGGGTCCGGGTTGCTCTTGGAGATAGATCATCAAGGTTGCCAATCGGGGTGGCAACAACATAAAGAGTGCCGCCCGGTTCATCCCTGCGGCTATCGGACGACGGGTAATCGCTGACCTCGTTTTTCAAAGCGTGTGCCTCTGTGATGGGGTATCCGGGAGCGTGACAGTTACGTCATGTGAATTAACCCCGGAGCTGTTAAACTTGCCAGCGTTAGTCTGGCGCTACAAGCCCAATCATCCGGAGTATGTCGAGCCTGCCATGTTAAATATCCGTATTCATCAACGAGCCCTGGCCAGCGTATTTACTGCCGCCCTTTTGTCGGCGGGCTGCGCCACCGTCAATCTCGAAACCCACGTCGCGCAAACGGCCGACCAGGCCCTCGAGCTTGCCGGCAACGAAGATAATATCGAGACCGCCCAGGCCTACCTCCTCCGGATCGCCAGCAGGTTTCAGGACCAGGGCAACCACGTGGCAGCACGAACGCTACTTCAAAGTTCGCAGCTGGCGCAACCGGCTGCGGACCTTGGCAACCAGAAACTCCTGCTAGCCATGGCAAGCGCCAAGGCCCTTGAGGACGAATCCTGGGCAGAGGCGCTTGCCGCCGAACTCACGCCGTCGACCTTTATAGAGTACCCGGCCGACCTGATGGCCCGGGCCGCCAACCTGCAGGCGGACACTTATGACCTGGCGGGCAAGCCGATGCCTGCGGCCATGACCCTTATCCTGCTGGCCCAGACGGATAACACCGCGGATGCGCAACAGATTCATAACCGCATCTGGTCCCTGCTGGAGAAGGTACCGGGCACCGAGCTGAGCTCGGCCTCTGCCGAAGCGATTGGCTATGAGGCCCAGGGCTGGCTGGAGCTGGCAAACCTGGTGCGCACTGCAGAAACCGGCATAGACGAGCAGGGCCGACTCATCCGGGGTTGGCAAAACAACTGGCCCGGCCATCCTGCCGCCCAGGTTCTGCCCTCGGAACTCCAACTGATCGCCACACTGGCGGACAGCCGTCCGGAAAAAATCGCTCTTGCCCTGCCTCTCCAGGGCCCGCTGGCAACGGCGGGCAAGGCCATCCGGGATGGCTTTCTGGCAGCGTACTACCTGGATGACACTGCTGACCGGGGCAAAACCGACATTCGGATCTTTGATACCGCCGGCACGTCTTTCAGCGAACTTTACAAGCAGCTATCGGAACAGGATATCGACCTGATTGTCGGCCCCCTGGAAAAAGAGGCTCTGGCCGGACTGGGTTCAATGAATACACTGCCCGTACCCGCTCTCGGGCTGAATTACCTGCCTGCGGATACCAAGCCTGCTGACGGACTCTACCAGTTCGGTCTCTCGGCAGAGGACGAGGCCCGGCAAATTGCCGACCGGCTTGCCGCAGAACAGCTGCGCCAGGTTCTGGTGCTTATCCCCGGCGGCGAATGGGGCGATCGCGTTGAGGCTGCGTTGCTGAAACGCATGGCGTCCCATGAAGGCGTTGCCCTGGATATCGAGCGCTTCTATCGGGAAGACAACCTCAGGGCGGTAACGGCTGACCTGCTGGGCATTACCGTTTCGCGCGACCGGGCCATCCAGGTTGAACGCACCATTGGCATGAATGTCGAATTCGAGCCACGTCGCCGGCAGGATGCCGACGCCATCGTCATGGTGGCAGAGCCCACTGTTGCCCGACAGTTCAAACCGCTTTTCGCCTTCTATTTCGGCGGGGACCTGCCTGTGTACTCGCCTTCCATTATCTATGAGGGCACACCCGCACCTTCACGGGACCGTGACCTGAACGGCGTTATTTTCACTGATATTCCCTGGGTACTGGGCGACGACAATGAGCTGCGTACGCGAGCTACCGAAAATCTGTCCGGAACCCGTGGCCAGCCCGGGCGCCTTTTCGCCATGGGCGCCGATGCGTGGCATCTGAGCAAACGCCTGCCGTTGCTGAAACAGGTGGAAAGCGCCTCGATATCAGGCCAAACAGGTGTGCTGACCATGACGCCCGAGGGCAGCATCCATCGGGAACAACTCTGGGCCCAGTTCCGCAACGGCGCCCCTGAACTCATTCCTGAACCGGTAACCGAAGAGGGAGAGATGGAAGGCGCTCAAGAGGAAGCCCCACCTCTCAGCGAATAACACCAACGGAGAAAAACAGTAGCCATGGATGGCACCAAAACCCTGGGTAACCACTTCGAGGGCGTTGCAGCCCGTTACCTCGCCAGTCGGGGCGTCCGGATTATTGAGCGCAACGTCTACAATCGCGGCGGCGAGATTGATCTCGTCGGACAGGAAGGTGAGACTCTCGTATTCTTCGAGGTCCGCTATCGGGGCGCTGGCAGCCTTGTAGATCCTGCAAGCTCCATCAATTACCCCAAACAGAAACGCCTGATTCGTGCAGTCTCGTTTTACCTGCACAGGCACGGGCTCTGGAACAGTCTCTCACGGATAGATGTGGTTGCCATCAGCCCGGGTACCGTCAAAAAATACCGGGTACAATGGATCAGGAATGCAATTCTGTCAGGATAGTGATACCGAAAATGACCGACACCGAACACCAGATCAACCAGTGGTTCGCAAGCCATATGGAGCATACCGCGCAGGCCGCGAGTACGGCCGGCCCTGCTATCGAGGAGGTTGCCAATGCCTTCGTGGAAACCCTGCTCCAGGACGGGAAAATAGTTACCTGCGCCAACGGTAATGCCAACATTCTGGCCCAGTACTTCTGTACCGCGCTTCTGAACCGTTTCGAACAGGACAGGCCGGCACTGCCCGCCATCAATCTCGGCGCCGACGCAACGACCTATTCGGCCATCTGCCGGGATAACCGTTTCAACGATACCTTCTCGCGTCAGGTCCGGGCGATTGGCAAACCCGGGGACCTGTTGTTCGTGATCGTCGACGACGGCCACAAGGCAAATCTTATCCAGGCTATCCAGGTTGCCCATGATCGGGAAATGAGTGTTGTGGTTCTTAGTGCCAGGGAGAAATCGGACATCACCTCTTTGTTGCATCCAGAGGACCACGAAATCGCCCTGAACGATCTCAGTCCCACGGAGGCTACACCTCTGCTGCTGCTCATCATCAATGCCCTTTGCGGGCTTATCGACGCAAAAATCTTCGGGGGATAAAAAAAGCCAGCGTAAGCTGGCTTTTCAAAACGAGTGCGCTGGCGTTATTTCACAACCTTGAGGGTAGGCCTGCCAGAGGGGCGATCCTCCTGACCAGGTGACGCCTGCTCACCATCGCGCTCCTTCGAGGTACCGTCAGGATCGGGAGAGCCCGGCTCACTGCCGAAGACCATGCCCTCGCCGTTTTCCTTGGCGTAGATTGCCATCACCGCCTGCAACGGAATAAACACCTGCATGGGCACGCCACCGAAACGGGCACTGAATTCCAGCGCTCCATTCCCGATGACCAGGCCGCGCACGGCGCCCGGGCTGATATTCAGCACAATCTGCCCGTTCGCGACATGCTCTGTCGGCACCTGCACACCCTGAATGCCTGCGTCCACTACAATGTAGGGGGTACAGTCATTGTCCAGAATCCACTCATTGAATGCTCGTACCAGGTACGGACGGCTGGACGTCATGGTGTTTTTACTCTCAGCCACTGCCACTCTCCTGCTCCGGCAAGCGGAACGTTACCAAATCAGCTGCGAATGTCTTCTTCCAGATCTGACAGGCTTGCCTTGAAGCCATCCCGACTGAAGATGCTCTCCATGTACTTCTGCAGCGGCTTGGCCTGCTTCTCATTCAGCTCAATACCCAGCGACGGAAGACGCCACAGGATGGGAGCAATGCAACAGTCCACAATGGTGAACTCTTCAGACAGGAAAAACGGCATCTCACCAAACAGCGGCGCCGTTGCCAACAGACTTTCCTTCAGCTCTTTGCGAGCTGTGTCGGACGCCTTGGCGTTCGGCTGAGCCAGAATCTGGTCGACCAGGCCACACCAGTCTTTCTGGATCCGATGGATCATCAGACGGCTGTTGGCTCGCGCCACAGGATACACCGGCAATAAAGGCGGATGCGGGAAACGCTCGTCGAGGTATTCCATCATGATGTTGGGCTCATAGAGCACAAGATCACGATCTACCAGCGTCGGCAGGGCGTTGTATGGGTTCAGGTCCGCCAGTTCAGCCGGCGGGTTATCCGGATCCACATCAACGATATCGACGGTAACACCCTTCTCTGCCAGAACAATACGCACCCTGTGGCTGTAATGGCTGGCCGGATCCGAGAAAAACGTCATTGATGACCGCTTGGTCACAACGCCCATAGAACTACCTCACGAGTAAACAAACCGAAATGATCCTGAAAAAACGCAAAAATCCAGCGGGCCGGTTATTGCCCGCTGGAACTCAGGGGACGGGATTATACCCTATTTCTCAGTGTACGTCCTTCCAGTACTCGCGATTGAGCAGGTAAGCGAACACGAAGAATATCGCCACAAAGATCAGAACGAAGATCCCCAGACGCTCACGCTCAAGCTTGACCGGGTCTCCCATGTAGGACATGAAGTTGGTCAGATCGTACATGGCCTGATCAAACTCGGCGCCAGTCATGCTGCCTTCAATCGCGTACTCAGGGCATACATCTGCGTTATTGATGTTGCCACTGAGCGGCTCGACACTGGCTTCCACACCAATGTTCGGCTTCACGGCACAAAGGCCTTGCTGGCCAACCATGACATGAGGCATACCAACCGCCGGGAATACGACGTTATTCACACCCAGAGGGCGGCTCTCGTCCTTGTAAAAGCCACGCAGATACGAGTATACCCAGTCCTCACCCCGCAGACGGGTCTCGAGGGTCAGATCGGGCGGCGGCGCGCCAAACCAATCGGCTGCCATCTCAGCACTCATGGCGTTTTTCATGAGCTCCCCGATCTTGGCATCGGTGAAGATCAGGTTTTCCTCATAGAGCTCGGGAGGAATGCCCAGATCGTCGGCAACTCGCTTGTAACGGGCATACTTCATCGAGTGGCAGCCCATGCAGTAGTTGGTGAACAGAGTGGCACCACGCTGCAGAGAAGCCTTGTCAGTATGATCCGCCTCGAAATCATCCAGGTGTACCGTGGAACCTGCCGCCAGCCCGAGAGCCGGCAGGAATGCGATGAAAAGACCAAAAATCAGCTTTCTCATTATCCTGTCACCCTCTCTGGTACTGGCTTGGTTTTCTCCATGCGCGTGTAGAACGGCATCAGAATGAAGTAGAGGAAGTAAAACACCGTCAGAATCTGCGCGACGGTGGTTCGCCCAGCAGTAGCAGGTACCAGACCCAGGTAACCGAGCACTACGAAGCTCACCGCGAAAATTGCCAGGGCAATCTTGCTCAGCCAGCCTTTGTAGCGCATGGAGCGCACCGGGCTCCTGTCCAGCCAGGGCAGCACGAATAGAATCGCAATCGCACCACCCATGACAACCACACCCCAGAACTTCGCCGGCAAGCCGAAGAGGTCCACCGTTACCGCACGCAACATGGCGTAAAAGGGCGTGAAGTACCAGACAGGCGCAATGTGTGCTGGTGTTTGCAAGGGGTTAGCCGGCTGGAAGTTCGGCTTCTCCAGGAACAGACCACCCATCTCCGGGAAGAAGAACACCACAATGAAGAAGATGAAGAAGAATACCCCCACACCCAGCAGGTCGTGAACGGTGTAGTAAGGGTGGAACGGGATGCCGTCTTTGGGAATACCGTTTTCGTCCTTGTTCTTCTTGATATCGATACCGTCCGGATTGTTCGAACCAACCTCGTGCAAGGCCAGGATATGCAGAACCACAAGGCCCAGAAGCACGATAGGCAATGCCACGACGTGCAGGGCGAAGAAACGGTTCAGGGTGATGCCGGAAATCAGGTAGTCACCACGAATCCACAGGGACAGATCCTCGCCGATCACCGGAATCGCACCGAACAGGTTAACGATTACCTGCGCACCCCAATAGGACATCTGCCCCCAGGGCAGCAGGTAGCCCATGAAGGCCTCTGCCATCAGCACCAGGTAGATCAACATGCCGAAGATCCAGATCAGCTCACGGGGCTTCTGGTAGGAGCCATACATCAACCCCCGGAACATGTGGAGATAAACCACAATGAAGAAGGCGGAAGCACCGGTCGAGTGCAGATATCGCAGCAGCCAGCCCCACTGGACATCACGCATGATGTACTCGACGGAGGCAAAGGCACCTTCCGCCGAGGGGTTATAGCTCATGGTCAGCCAGATACCTGTAACCAGCTGGTTAACCAGCACCAGCATGGCCAGCGAACCGAAGAAGTACCAAACGTTGAAGTTTTTCGGCGCGTAATACTTGCCCAGATGCTTGTTCCAGGCTTCAACGATCGGCAGACGTTGGTCTACCCAGTCAATGAACTTATTCATTACGCTGCCTCCGGATCAAGACCAATCGTCAGGGTGACGTCGTCATCGTAACGATAAGGTGGCACCTCCAGGTTCAGGGGCGCAGGCTGCGCCTCGTAAACCCGGCCAGCCATATCATATTTTGAACCGTGACACGGACAGAAGAGCCCGCCCAGCCAGTCTTCACCGAGATCCGCCGGAGCCACCTCGGGACGATAGCTCGGCACACACCCCAAATGGGTACACAAACCGACAAGGACCGCGACCTCCGGTTTGAGGGCCCGGTAGATTCCATCAATATAAGGTGGTTGCTGAGGGGCTTCGGAATTAGGATCCTTCACCTCTTCGTTCAGCTTCTTGATGTTCTCCAGCATCGTTTCGGTACGGCGGATAATCCAGACCGGCTTGCCCCGCCACTCGACCGTAATCTGCTGACCCGGTTCAATCTTGCTGATATTGACGGTTACCGGTGCACCGGCCGCTTCCGCTTTTGCACTGGGATTCCATGACCCCAGGAACGGAACCGCCGCACCGACGACGCCGACTCCACCCACCACAGACGTAGCACCGATCAGAAACCGGCGCCTGCCTTGGCTCACGTCGCCATTACTCATTATGGTTTTCTCCCATCAGGCGATGTCACAGCCCGCAACGCAGCCGGCAATGTGCATCTAAAAGGACTTCACAACCCAAAAATATAAGCGCCCAAATGGTAATGAAATTACCAAGGGCTTACAAGTCGGAAAGCCGCCACTGGCGCTCCATCCCTGTTCCAGATCAATTTGCTGACAAATCACTGGAACATAAAAAAACCCGACCGAAAAGGGCCGGGTTTTCCAGGATCTGCTCCAGCGGAATTAACGCTTGGAGTACTGAGGACGCTTACGCGCCTTGCGCAGACCCACTTTCTTACGCTCAACTTCACGTGCATCACGGGTAACATAACCCGCTTTACGCAGCGCCGGGCGCAGAGTTTCGTCGTAATCCATCAGAGCGCGGGTCAGACCGTGGCGAATTGCGCCGGCCTGGCCACTGATACCACCACCCTTAACGGTAATGTTGATATCAAAACGATCGGTAGACTCGGCAACCACCAGGGGCTGACGAACGATCATGCGCAGGGTCTCGCGACCGAAGAAATCTTCGATGGTGCGACCGTTGATGGAGATGTTACCGCTTCCCGGCTTGATAAAAACCCGAGCCGTGGATGTCTTGCGGCGACCAGTACCGTAATTTTGTGCTACAGACATATCCGCCTTCCGTTAAATGTCGAGTTCTTTGGGCTGCTGGGCTGCGTGAGGGTGCTCAGCGCCGGCATAGATTTTCAGCTTCTTGAACATGGCGCGACCGAGCGGTCCCTTCGGAAGCATGCCTTTGACAGACTTCTGGATGATTTGCTCGGGTGCCTTGTCGACCAGCTTCTCGAAGTTGATGGATTTGATTCCACCCGGAAAGCCGGTATGACTGTAGTACATCTTGTCAGATGCTTTCTTGCCGGTAACCCGCACCTGGCTGGCGTTGATCACTACAATGTAATCGCCAGTGTCTACGTGGGGGGTGTACTCAGGCTTATGCTTGCCCCGCAGACGAAGGGCGATTTCGGTTGACAGACGACCCAGCGTCTTGCCGGCTGCGTCTACAACGTACCAGTCACGTTTTACTGTTTCTGGTTTCGCACTCAGAGTCTTCATTGATTCCGCCTTGAACGCTATATAAGAAACGTTAAAAACCACCGCCGGTAAATGCAAGGCATCCGGAGGGGGTTCCATACCTGTGTTGCGTTGCCATCATTCGGGGCTGAGATAATGACATCGCCTTGAAAAGCCAGGGCGCGAAGTATACTCGAACCACCCAGGAAAGCCAACCCTGTGTCGATTCGTTTCGTTATTCCCCTATACCGGCAGTCGCCCAACCGTACAGCCCCGACACGTTATCCAGAAGCGCCGGCGCCAGATGCTCCGGCGACGTGCCACGGAGCTCCGCGAGCGCGTCCAGAATATCCGGCAGATAGCGTGGGGAGTTCTCTCCCTGTGGCACGCCTTCCGGCGCCATGTCCGGGGCGTCTGTCTCAAGCACCAGCGCCTCCAGTGGCAATTTTGCGACTGCGTCGCGGGTCTTTCGGGCCCTGGGATGGGTGATCACACCCCCTACCCCGATAAAGCACCCAAGATCGACCAGCTTTGCAGCCTGCTGGAAGCTTCCGCTGAATCCGTGAATCAGTGCTCGACCCTGCCACTGGCGACGATTGAGCACACCGTGAACTTCGTCATGGGTCTTGACGGAGTGGATCACCAGCGGCAAATTCAGTTCGTCAGCCAGCGCCACCTGGGCTTCAAACCAGGGCAACTGCGCTTCGAGACTTCCCCGGATTCGATCGAGTCCGCATTCACCGATTGCCACACAGCGGTCGGGACGACCCTCCAGCAATCGGCGGAGCTGAGTCAGATCTTCTTCAGAATGCTCTTCCACAAACCAGGGGTGAATGCCGAGACAGTAAAACAGACCATCATGAGCCAGCGCTGTCTCGCGGACGCGGTCCCAGTCCGCTCGCCGGACACCGGGTATCACCAGCCCCCGGAGTCCGCGCGATCGGCCCTGCTCAAGCTCTTTATCGCGGCGGCCATCGAACTGGGGAAAATCGAAATGGCAATGGGCGTCGATCAGCTGCACAGTCACCTCCGCCCGGAACCGTTAATGCTCCCGGGTCTTGTGGAACTGGATGTCCGGATACCGCTCCTGGGCCAGGTTCAGGTTGACCATGGTCGGAGCAATGTAGGCCAGCCTGTCACTCCCATCGAGGGCCAGGTTGTCGTTATTCTTGCGCTGGAACTCATCAAGTTTGCGCTCATCGCTGCAGGTGACCCACCGCGCAGTAGCTACGTTAATTGGCTCGTAGATGGCCTCCACCTTGTATTCGCTTTTCAAGCGACTGACCACCACATCGAACTGCAGCACACCGACCGCCCCGACGATGAGATCGTTATTCCGAAGCGGCCTGAACACCTGGACGGCACCCTCTTCGGACAGCTGTATCAGCCCTTTCTGGAGCTGCTTGGCCTTGAGCGGATCCTTCAGGCGAATCCGGCGGAACAATTCGGGCGCAAAGTTGGGGATGCCGGTGAACTTCATGTCGTCGCCAGCAGTAAAGGTATCACCCAACTGAATGGTGCCATGGTTGTGCAGGCCGATAATATCGCCGGCAAACGCCTGCTCGGCGTGTTCGCGGTCGCCGGCCATGAACGTCAGCGCGTCGGAAAACCGGACTTCCTTGCCAATACGGACATGACGAGCCTTCATACCCTGGTTGTAACTGCCGGAGACAATGCGGAGGAAGGCAACACGGTCACGATGCTGTGGATCCATATTTGCCTGAATCTTGAATACGAAGCCCGAGAACCCGTCCTCGGCCGGCTGGACCAGTCTCTGGTCGGTTTCCCGCGGTTGCGGCGCCGGGGCCCACTCCACCAGACCATCGAGCATGTGGTCCACGCCGAAGTTACCCAGTGCGGTACCAAAGAAGACTGGCGTCAGTTCACCGGCAAGAAAAGCTTCTTGATCAAACTCGTGGGACGCGCCTTTGACCAGCTCAATTTCATCACGCAGATCGCCGGCGTAAGCGCCAATCGCCTGATCAAGCTCGGGATTGTCCAGCCCCGAGATAACGCGCTTGTCCTGAATCATATGGCCCTGGCCGGACTGATACAGAATAACCTCGTCCCGAAGCAGGTGATAAACCCCTTTGAAGCTCTTGCCCATACCGATGGGCCAGGTGATCGGTGCACAGGCAATTTTCAGAACTTCCTCAACCTCGTCCATCAGCTCCACCGGATCCCGGGTGTCCCGATCCAGCTTGTTCATGAACGTGATAATCGGCGTATCCCGCAGCCGGGTAACCTCCATCAGTTTGATGGTCCGTTCCTCGACACCCTTGGCGCTGTCAATAACCATCAGACAGGAGTCCACCGCCGTGAGCGTGCGGTAGGTGTCCTCCGAGAAGTCTTCGTGGCCCGGCGTATCCAGCAGGTTCACCAGCTTGCCACCATAAGGAAACTGCATGACGGAGGTGGTTACCGAAATACCCCGCTCTTTCTCCATTTCCATCCAGTCGGACTTGGCGTGCTGGCCAGACTTCTTTCCCTTGACGGTACCGGCCTTCTGGATTGCCTGCCCGAACAATAGCACCTTCTCGGTAATCGTGGTCTTACCGGCATCCGGGTGCGAGATAATGGCGAAGGTGCGGCGCTTGGCCACTTCCTGGGAAAGGTTAGACATAATCGAAAAGCAACCTGAATCTGAAGTTCTGGAAAAGGCGGCCATTATAGGCCCTATGCCGCTGTGACGCTAACTCGCACTGCAGTGATCACTGGCCGAGGGCAAGCATCAGGACCCGGGCATCCTCCCGCCCACTGGCAGACGGATAATACCCGGGGCGCTGGCCGATCTCGTGAAAGCCTTCATTCTGGTACAACGCGATAGCGGCATGATTGCTGTCCCTTACTTCGAGCAACAGCTGAGCCATACCTTCATGAGCTGCGGTTGCCAGAACATGCCTCAGAAGATAGCGCCCCACCCCCTCACCGCGGGCTCTCGGGTGGACGCAGATATTCAGCAAATGCGCTTCATCAACCATGTAGGCCACGACAGCGTACGCGGTGAGTTTGCCCCCATGGCAGGCACCCCAGAGCCGGTAGTTGTCCTTGAAACAATCCAGAAACACCGATTCGCTCCAGGGGTGCGAATAACCCTGGCGCTCTATATCGAGCACATCCGGGACATCCTCGGGCACCAGGGGGCGCACAATAAGATCGGCATCAAGAACTTTTTGGTAGGTTTCCGGATAAGGCATTAACGGGCGACCAGAGGCCGTATCTGTTGCCACAGGGAGCGCTTCAATGTCGGGTTGCCGGCAATCTCAGCAAGGGTGTGCGGAAACCGGACTGCTGCGTCGTGTCCAAGGGCTTCGCTCAGCCAGCTTTTTTCTGCATCCTCTCCACCCTGCAAGACGACAACCTGCTGACGTTCCAGGCCCGACAGAACACTGCGCATCACCTCAACAAAGTCATGGCCGGAGTTCCCGGGCACCAACAGATTGTTGAAGATAGGCCAGGAGACTTGCCCGAGCACTTGAGGCTGCTCCTCACCAAGGCTCTTGAGAATATTCAGTGCGAGGGTTTCCTGCAGTCGACTGCTGGCATCCGCAGACATACCTCCGATCAGTACCGCCCTGGTTCCCGCCCAGATCATGACGTTAACGTTTTCAGAGGGAATCCCGGCAGGCTGCTCTGACATGTCCTCTGGCGCTGCGGGCTCCGGAGAGTTCGCAGCGTCATCCGACACGGCAGGCGATTGGGGAGGCTGTCGGGAGGCGTTGCCTGGCGCGACAGCCTCACCTTCCATCAAGGCCTGAAGATCCGCTATTCGGGCCACGCCTTCAGTTCTATCTGGGCCCGTCGGTTTACGCGGCGCAGGGCGACCGGCATCTCTTACCGGACTGGGTATGGTTTCAGAAGTTCCAGGCATTGGCTCCGGAACCTGACTCTCCTCGGGAAACTCAAAATCCGGGCTTGGCGCCGCGCCGGGCAACGGTTGCCGGGCATACCACATGCGTATCCCCGCTGCTCCCAGATAAAACTGACGCTCTGCTTCCGATCCAACCATTACCTTCGCCTGTCGCGACTCACCGAATAACCATTCTCACACATCCGCGACCTGGGGATGCTGTCGAATTCCGCCCTTGCTGATCAGGTTCAGGGCCTCAATGTAAGCCTTGGCGGACGCGATGATGATATCAGTATCAGCACCCACGCCGTTAACGATGCGGCCACCGCGCTCCAGGCGTACCGTCACCTCGCCCTGGGCATCGGTGCCGCTGGTAATGTTGTTTACGGAATACAGCTGGAGATTGCAGCCGGAATCCACCAGAGATTCGATTGCCTTGAACGTGGCATCGACCGGCCCGCTGCCCTCGGCTTCAACCTTGTGCTCTTTGCCGTCTACGCTCAGCGTGAGATTGGCTTTGGGTACGACTCCGGTCTCCGAGCAGACCTGCATACAGACCAGGCCATAACGGCCGTCTTCCTCTTTCTGCCGGGTATCGGTGGCAATCGCCTGAAGATCCTCATCGAAAATCTCATGTTTCAGATCTGCCAGCGCCTTGAACCGTGTAAAGGCCTCATTCAGCTCCGTCTCGGTCTCAAACTGAATTCCGAGCTCCAGCAAACGGGTACGGAAGGCGTTCCGACCGGAGTGTTTGCCCAGGACGAGGCTGTTGGTATGCCAACCAACGTCCTGCGCCCGCATGATCTCATAAGTCTCCCGGTGCTTCAGAACCCCATCCTGGTGTATCCCGGATTCATGGGCAAAGGCATTGGCGCCGACGATAGCCTTGTTGGGCTGTACCGGAAAACCGGTGATTGTAGAAACAAGACGAGACGCCGGCACGATGTGCTGGGCATCAATGCGGGTATCGATATGGAACAGATCCTGGCGGGTACGAACCGCCATGACAATTTCTTCGAGCGCCGCGTTACCGGCCCGCTCACCCAGCCCATTGATGGTGCACTCTACCTGACGGGCTCCCTGGGAAACCGCCGCCAGGGAGTTCGACACAGCCAGACCCAGGTCGTTGTGGCAATGCACTGAAAAAATAGCTTTGTCCGCGTTTGGAATCCGGTTCAACAACTGACGGATGGTTTCACCGAACTGCTCGGGAATGGCATAACCGACCGTATCCGGGATATTGATCGTGCTGGCACCGGCATCGATGGCGGCCTCGATGATCCGGCAGAGGAAGTCCAGTTCGGAACGTCCGGCGTCCTCGCAGGAGAATTCGACGTCGTCGACATGACTCCGCGCGCGTTTCACTGAGCGAACCGCCTGCTCAATCACCTCATCCGGCTGCATCTGCAGCTTGTGCTTCATGTGAATGGGCGACGTGGCTATAAACGTATGAATACGCCCGCGCTGTGCCGGCCGGATAGCTTCTGCCGCGCGATCGATATCCTTGTCGAGCGCCCGGGCTAGACTGCAGATCGTTGAGTCCTTGATGGACTCGGCGATCGCTTTCACCGCCTCGAAATCGCCCTGGCTGGCAATCGCGAATCCTGCCTCAATAACATCCACCCGGAGCTTTTCCAGCGCTTTCGCAATGCGGAGCTTCTCGGCTTTGTTCATGGTGGCACCGGGGCTTTGCTCGCCATCACGGAGCGTTGTATCGAAAATAACCAGGTGATCAGTGGCAGGCATTGGCAGGCTCCATTCTGAGATGTCGTTCGTTATGGGGAGAGTATATCACCGGCCTGCCGTGAGTGAGGCCGTGAATTTCAGGCAATAAAAAACCCCAGCATCGAGGATGCTGGGGTTTTCGGTATTAGGAGCCTGACGATGACCTACTCTCACATGGGCAACGCCACACTACCATCGGCGCTGGTCTGTTTCACTTCTGAGTTCGGGATGGGATCAGGTGGTTCCAGACCGCTATGGTCGTCAGGCAAAACGGTTGATCACTGGGGGACGAGAAGGAACTGAGTGATGTTGATTTCGTTTGAGCGGTTAGGCTCTGCGTTATCCGCAATTGTCTTGGGTGTTATATAGTCAAGCCGCACGAGCAATTAGTATCGGTTAGCTCAACGCCTCGCAGCGCTTACACACCCGAC